>NZ_BDCO01000003.1:300000-600000 GCF_001613545.1 Terrimicrobium sacchariphilum | reverse complement strand
CATTTGTCGAAGGCTATGCCCACAATCGCGGCGCGGAGTACTTTGTCCTGCAAGGACATCCCGCCGGATGGGGAGACGACCGCTGGGAGCAGTTCACCAAGATCGTCGAGTTCCTCATCTCTCAAAAGGCGGAGTTTGTCTTTGCCTCGGACTTCGCTGGGAGCCCTGATCGGTCAGCGTCGCACCCGCGCAGCCGCCTCGGATGGCGGGATACCCATGACCCGGCGAAACGCCGTGGAAAAGGCAAAGCCATTCTCATAGCCGACAGCATGCGCGGCAGCCTCGACCGTAAAGCCGGAGCCGAGGAGTGATACCGCCTCCTGCATCCGTAGCATCGTCACCTGCCGCATGGGGCTGCGCCCCGTCTCGCGATGGCAGATACGCCGCAACTGCTCCGGCTCCAGTCCAGCGCGACGGGCCAGCATGGTCAGCGTCCAAGGTTCCCCCACTCTACTCCGCACCTCCTCCCAGAGCGGCCAGAGCAGCGAAGGCGAACCATGTCGTCCCACTCGCAGCGTGTAGCCCTGAAGAAGCTCCACCCAATGCCGCAGCGCCTCGGGTTCCCGCCTCGAGGACATCTCCAGCTTCAAGCCCTCAAGCACCGCCACCAGCGGACGCGGATCCACATCGAGCAACAGCGGATTGTGACGGTCAGAGGTTCCTGCTCCAGGCTGGATCACCCAGCACACCTTCCAACGACCCTCGGACCGGTACGCATGCGGCCTCCCGGCCGAGGTGATGTAGGCTTTTCCCGGCAGGCATTCTTTCCAGCCATCGGCAGTCCACACACGCCCGGCACCCTCCAGGCTGACGAGCACCTGCCTCATCTCCGGACAATGGCGCACGAAGCAAAAATCCTTCGCGGCCTCCGAGATGCCTGCTAACGCGATGTCGTGTCTTTCCAGAGCCCGGCACTGCATCGGGCCGACGATCCACTCTCGCGTTCGCTTTCCGATCGAGTGGATTTCACGAAGGTCCAGGTGGATTCGACCCATGGAAACAGAGAAGCACTTATGGAAGGAATATGGAAACGCCAAATATCATGCACCTCCCTCCCTATCATCAATCCGTCGCCGATAAACGCTGGTCCGCCGAGCAGTCCTGGGAATGGCACAACGCCCGCCCATGGCTCGTGGGATGCAATTTCCAGCCGAGCAACGCCGTGAACCAACTGGAGATGTGGCAGCCGGAGACCTTTGACGAGGCCGCCATCGACCGGGAGCTCGGCTGGCTCGCCGGGCTGGGCATGAATACAATGCGCGTCTTCCTCCACGACCTCCTGTGGACGCAGGATGCGCAGGGGTTTCTCTCCCGTATTGACCGATTCCTCGAGATTTCGGCCAGACACGGCATCTCCCCCCTGCTCGTTCTTTTCGATAGCTGCTGGCATCCCTTTCCCCGCCTCGGCAAACAACGGGAGCCGGAGCCCGGGGTGCACAACAGCTTCTGGGTGCAGTCTCCGGGTCGGGAGATTCTGGCCAGGCCCGGCGCATTTGAGACCCTTGAGGGATACGTCACCGGCGTGGTCGGCCATTTTCAGGACGACCAGCGCATCATCGGATGGGATGTCTGGAACGAACCCGACAACGAAAGCCCGTGGTACATCCCTCGCGAGCTGGGCGATGCCAAACCTGAGATCGTCTTTCCGCTGATCGCCCGAGCCTTTGACTGGGTGCGCTCCGTCCACCCCATCCAACCTCTCACCTCGGGTGTGTGGAGGTTCGACGCGGGAGGAGCCTGCCGCGAGCACCCTATCGCGCGCTTCATGCTGGAGGCTTCCGACATTCTTTCCTTCCACATCTACCTGCCTCCCGGGCAGACCGTGGATGTGGTCGGGTATCTCCGGAGCTACGACCGCCCGCTCTGGTGCACCGAGTACCTCGCCCGCACCATCGGCAACACACTTGAGGATACCCTGCCCCTGTTCCATCGCCACAAGATCGGCGCGTTCAACTGGGGTGGTGTGACCGGCAGGACGCAGACGCTCTTTCCCTGGGAGTCCTGGAGAGAGCCGATCCTCTCCGATCCCGATCTCTGGTTTCACGATCTGCTCCGTCCCGACGGCACGCCCTTTCGCGAAAGCGAAGCTGTCCTGTTTCGCACGCTCACTGGCAGGAGTTAGCAATCATCGCCAGCGGCGGAAGATCCCCCCTCTTTCTACAGAGAGAAATTTGAGCCGCTGGCGCTTGGTTCGCGTCACAGGCAGAATGAAGAAGTGCCGTGATCCCACGGCAGCCCAGCCGATCCCCTTTCCGCCATGATGCTATTCAATATCTTTCACCGCCCGGGTCCGGGCGCCCACTACGATATCTATCGTCAACAGCAGGAGCTCGCTCATCAGCTCGGCTTGAAGACCACCATCTTCCTGTACTACAGCGATCTCTTCGATCCACGCGCCATCGCCGACGCCATCCGCGATCGCGACACGCATGGCGACGAAATCTCCCTCGCCCTGCACAATCTCACCGGACCGGGGATCTCTGAAATCTCCAACGGCCAGATCGCCCTGTGGCTGCTCGATCGAGAGAGCAAAGAGCAGATCCTCGCCAGGATGATCGGCAAGTTCGCCGAGGTCTTCGGAGCCAACCCCACCTCCATCGGGTCCTATCATCTCGACTCCTCCTGCCTGGAGATCCTGCGCCGTCTCGCGCCCGAGGCGCGCACGGTAATCGGCGGGTGTTTCGAGGAAGGCGTGCGCGTGTTCCATGGCTGCAACCACTCGTGGTACCTTTTCAATGAAGGCATGCCGTGGAACCCATGGTACCCGAGCAAAACCCATGGTCTGCGCCCCGCACGGGCTGAAGAAGACGCCGCCGGCGTCGTCGCCGTCCCTCACCTGGTGCGCGATATGTCGCTCGCCTTTGAGGGCCGCAATGATTTCTGGGCCAGCCATCCGCCGAATGTCATTCGTGGCATGGGCAATGACGCAAGCTTTTGCCCGTACGACCTTAACCTCATCGACCAATACCGCATGCAGGCGGAATGGAATGGCGGCTATTCGTACTACAATACGTTCGTCAGTCCGTCCTGGCTGGATTGGAATCACAACAGCGAGTATCCGCCAGAGGTGGCATGGGAGTTGTACCGCAAGTTTCTCACCTATATGGCCGATCTCAAAAAGAAAGGTCAGCTTGAGGATCTCACGCTTTCCTCCTATGGCGAACGTCACCGCCAGATCCGCCCCGTCGGCCATGACGAGGTCTATCTCGCAAAGGAGCTCCTCTATGGGAGCGGGAAGCATTACTTCTGGTTCATCGATCCCGCCTACCGCGTGACCATCGACGCCACGCAGGGCGGCTCCATCGGCGATCTCCGGCCCTATGCGGGAGAGGCTCCCGTGGCGACCGGCCCCGACACGCCACATCGCGACATCGGCAGCTATCCATATCTCATTCAGTCCCAGCATCGGTCTGGCAACGCTCATCACTGCTACGATGGCGCACGCACCACGCTGCTCCTCAAGCACGGAGAACAAACCCTCGACCTTTGCAATTTCCGCACGAAAGCGGCATCGGTAGAGCGCGCCGATGGAAAGGTGAAGCTCACCCTGTCTCCGGTGCGTTTCACCTTCTCCGACGGATTGACCGGCGAACTGACAACGAGGTACGAATTTGGAAAAGGTGTCATCACCATTTCGCGCCGGGTCACAGACCTCTCCGCGCAAGTGGACCTGGACCTCGTCGAGTACTTCAAGGGAGCCCCCGGTCGCACCGAGTACCCAGAGGATTTGCATGGCATTGTCCTCGAGGCCAATGGCGCATCACCCCTGCGTCGTGAGTTTGACTACTCCGGCAAATGGAGCGACGCACCCGGCGCCACCGAGGTCGCTGCTATCATCCCTCATGTCCGTAGCCGACTCTCCCTGACGAGCGAATCCGCCGTTTCCGGCAGTGTTCACGCCGGACATCTCTTCAGCCCCTACTTCACCCTCCAACTCACCCACCGCCTTACCGGCAATGGCACCACTAGCTCATGTCTGAATCTAACCCCTATCGCAGCCTAATGCGGTGCCCCGTGTGTTTCTCACGGGATACCGACGTTCTCATGATCAACGCTGGCAACGATTTCCACTACTGCCCAAAGTGTAGCTTTCAGGGCCTGGAGTCGGAGATCCGCGGTATGTACCGCGACATCCAGAAGAAATTTCACAACATGGGTAAACGCATCACTCTGGAAGAGCAGCGCTCGCTATAGCCAGTCACTATTTTCGACAAATAGGACAAGGGCCGGAAGACCATGGGGACTTCCGGCCCTATCTTTTAGGCTGATAAGTCACCGATGATTTGCGAGCGCCTAATGGCATTCGCGCGGTGACAACTGCAGCACCCTTCCTCGCTGTCTGCCTGGGCAGACGAGAGGTCACGGATTAGGAGGAATGTGCTCTAGGGAGCAAAGGTGCGATGCGAGCGCATCCGCCAGCGATAAAAGCTGTCCAGCGTAGGCGTCGCGACGGGATTTGCTGCAAAATCCGGGATAGTGGTATTGTTCGGATCAACGAATCGCTCCAGCGTCGTCGACCCCCGGTAGTCACCGGTGATCATGTCCTTGCTCTCGTCCCAGACACTGGCAGACGAACCCGAGCGCTTGCGTAGCGACTGGGCGCGGAAGTGGACAGTATACGTATTCGATTTTGTCGTGAGGCGTTGATAGACCGTCGTGTAGACACGCTCCCGGGAGTTGTCCCCGGTCAACGTTCTGGCCGCCCAGTAAGTCGCCATGGAATTATCTATGGAGGATCGGGACGATGTATCCACGGAAGCATCGTCGGGAAGGATATGCAGATCGCAAATCTCCGCAGCCGACCGAAAGGCAAACAGCCCCGTGCCATCCGAGTTGTTGAATCGTTGCTCAAACTGCTTGAGCGTGCCAGCAATGTTCACCGGATGCCGGTAGTTATTTGTGCTAAAGACGTTGTTGGTTCCGGTCTTGTACACCCCGTTGTAATCCGTTGCCGGGACCGAGATCACCCGCTCATTCTCCAGCACTGCATAGATGCCCGTATCACGCTGGATGTAGGTGAACGGAATGATCTGGGTGTTCATATTGACTTTTCCAGCCGTGGACAGCGGCTCGCTGATAGCATATGGCTCCACCACCGGCATCCAGAAAAGATCCATCCAGAGAAAGTCGGGATTGTCGATGAAGCCGCCGCTGGCCGCTCCGTAACCGGGATGCGATGGCTGACGGCGGAAGAGCAGCGTCTGCCAGCCCAACCCGCGCTTGAATCCCGAAGGGAGAGAACCAAACATTCCAGGCGAGGGCATCATACGACTGGGCGAAGTAAAGGTCGTGCTCACCCCGCTGATCTTGTTATGTACGCTGAAATACGGCGTCGTGTAGCCAAAGTTGGCATCCGTGTCGGTACGCGCCGCCAGGTTGCCCTGGTCCGGCTGGTTAAGAAAGCCTCCGTCCGGCAAAGGCCCGATCCCATTGTCCCAGTCTCCGTTGGCCACCGCTGCCAATGCCGGCAGAGGCACCTTCGGACAGGGTTGATAGGAAAATGGGTAGAACTTTCCCGCCCCGAGGTTCGCCAGGGTCCCGGTGTTCCCATTCCCGGCCCCTGGAGTATAGCCGCCGAAGCCTGAAATCGGATTGGATATGATCGAGTGGGCAAATGCATTTGTCCCGTCCGCCTTCGGGTGAAGGATGAATGTGTTCTCCACATTCTCCGTCATCGCGAGGAAGCGGGGATCGAGCGTTTGCGCAGGGGTTCCCTGGGCTGCCACCAGTGAGTAGATCACATCATTGTTGCGATCGACGGACGGGACCGACGAGGTAAACCGGCCTCCGGTCACAGTGGTCTCCGGCGCGACACCGGCTCCGGTTTGCTGGAATGTCCATGGCAGCGTCGTCGAGAGCTTCGGCACGGGCATAGTCGTTTCCGGAAACTCCATCTTGAGCGTCTGGATCACCTCACCGGTGGTTCGCTGCTTGATGGTGACGGTGATGGGAGATCCTTTCACGGTCATCTTCGGATTCGAGTTGGTCACCGAGATCGTGACCGGCAGGCTGACAAACGGATTCTGTTTATTCTTAACGCCGCTGGAGTCGACTGATCCGTCAAATCCCCCATCCTTGGCGAGTCGGCCGCGCGCCCGCATCTGACGCTGATACATGGCCCAGTTGGTCCCCATGTAGCCACCCGTATTCGGCAGGGACGAGACCCAGCCCGAATTGGTTCCAAAGCGAAAGACGCCGGCATCGGAGTCGGTCTGCCTGGCGAGAGTGGGAAAACCAAGGTTGGCTACTGCCGGGTCGGCATTTCCCTTCACCGTCCAACCGTCCAGCCCGTCGATCAGGATCTCGATATCGGGATGCATCGCGACTGAACCGTGCATGGGCGTAAAGGGATCGAGAAGCAGGGCCGCCTCGATCCGCACCTGCCGCGTGCCTGCCGCGTCATTTTTCTGAAGGGGTGTCAATTCTGCCAGCGTGAGATTGGTCGTAGCATTGTTGGACGACGGCGTGTTCGGATCTGCGGTGCAGATGAACCATAGACCCAGCTCGCTAATCGTCACATATCTCCCAAATCCCCGCGTGTTCCCGATCTTGATCGGCACCACTTCGCCCTGCCCCACCGCACGGTTTCCTGTCCCGGGAGCAAATTGCTTGGTGGTGTCGGTGAAGTTCAGGTCATTGAGGTTCGAACTGCGAATGTAGTCAAACACCTCGGTGAGCACCTGGTCGCGGTCGGCCCCCAGCTTGCCTGCGATCGATCCACCAAACCCGGGGGTCTTTCGAGATGTGAGATCCTGCAGATAGGAATAAAGGACGCGATTCCGCGATATGCTCACGAAATCCTCGGTCATGCTGTCTTTGTTTTGCCTTTGGAAATAATAGGGAAGCCCGTTGAGGGTACCGCAAAAAGCGATGAGCTTGTCAAAGGGCGTACGCCGGGAGGAATCCGTGTGAATCGGCCAGCACACGACCCTCGGGAGATTGAACAGATTCACCTCCGGCGCGCGGCTGATCGTCGTGAGGAAAAACTTCGCCCGCTCGATATCCGCCTTTCCCAAGGCTCCATCGGGGTTACGGGAATTATCGAAAATCAGCTCATCGATATCGGCATATAGACGATCCTGATCGAGGGTGACAGGGTTCAGCGAATCTGTCGCCGGCTTGGTAAGGTTGGCCGAACCGCCCGCTGCTATGCGCGGGGCTATCTTGTAAAATCTGTCATACTCTGTCGCGGTCGACCCGGAAACGAGTCCGGGAAAAACGGTGGAGATGTTCACCCCCGCAGGATGACCCGGATATCCCTGGAACTCGTTTTTCACAGGCTGGTAGATGCCGAGATTCTGATCCGTGACCGTGGTAAACTTCGGCACATCCCAATATGCGCCTTCCGACGCGGTGTTGACGTTGAGTTTACAGGTTTCGTCATCCGTCCAGAAAGCAATACGCCCAACGATCGGGTTGTCCTTGGAGGCTCCGGGAACGTTGGCTTCATTGCCAGTTGACGAGGAGTCCGGCGCTACAACCTGCCCATCCTCGAGGACATAGAGCCAGCGCACCGGCATCGGCGCGCTATTATTTACACCGAGATAGCTTCCGATCGGAGCGGAGTTAATCGCAAAACCTTCGACCTTTCCTGCGGCCGATGGGTCAAGGATGGGCCACATATCCGGGGTGCCATCGAAGTTTGCATCCACTGGTGAGTTGATATCGGTAAAGACTCCGGGACTCTTGTACCAGTCCTTCAATGCATTGGCTTCTGTGACGGGATTGAGCGCTCCATTCACCTGCATCGTGCCGTCGCTATAGAGTTTGAATGACTTCGCCGGACGACCGGATGCGTCAAACGTACGGATCAATCCTGGCTGGGACGCCCAGGCCACCGAGATGCCGCCCGAGGTCGACGAGTCGATCTGTGCCTGCACGAGCTGCACCGCGGTCTCGGCAAGCAGCTTTGCTCCGACGGAGGAGGCATATCCCCCTGCGGCGGATCTCTCGGTGGTCACCCGGGAAAGGATTCCCATGACCAGAGCCAGCACGAGAATCATGATGGCCAAGGCAATGATAAGCGCAGCACCCCGGTGATTGCCGAGGCGCGATGGAGTCAGGTTTCTCACGGTCTGTAGGTACGGATGCGACCATTCACCTGGTCGACCTGGATCACGGCGTAGTTATCCGGCACATCGGTTTTCGCCGCATCACGGTCGCGCACGACGGTCACAAAATTCGACGTGGTATCAAAGCCCAGGTCGGTGCCACCACCCGGGCGAAAACGAAAGCCGCAATACTTCGTATTTCCTCTCCCCGGAAACACGCCATTGGTCTCGCGGATCGAGGCCCCCGCGATCAGCGGTGACATCTTGGAGTTCGAGGCCATCACAGTGCCATCCGGCAGCCATGAGATGCGGGAGATCGGTCGATAACTCGTAACATCATTCGGCGCCGGAGCCCACAACTGCACCCCGGCATACCCGGGCTGACTGCCATCCCGCCACACAAAGCGCACCTGCACCTCACGATTCTTACCCACAGCCTCCTGTCGGGCATAAGCAAACTGGTCTGCCACGATCTGCCCCGCGCGTGTCATCGACGTACCTCCCGTGATGCTCGACATTGCCGGGACAGCCAATACCGCAAGGAGGCCAATGATCGCAACGACCACAAGGAGCTCAACCAGGCTGAAGGCGCGCATCTTCATGGCGACCATTTCGACTCCCGCAGCGATACCGTCGTCGAAAAGACGCGATATCCGATATTGCTCGCCGCCAGCCGGTCCTGCAGCTTCTTTAGGTCGTCGGCATATTGGGTGACGTTATTCGTAAACAATCCACTGAGGGCTGTGGTGATTTCCGTCGGAGGAGCCGACCCTTTCTCGATGCGGCGGGCCGAAATCTCATCGATGACGACCAGCGTAAGTTGCAGGTTGGGTGGAAGCTGATGCGCCTGTGCAGGCTGCCGGGGTGGAGTGCCGCTCCACGAGCCGCTGGTACGGGAGTCATAGGCATAGTCACTGGAGATCTGCGTGCCCGTCGGATCATCCTGTGCCGAGAGCTTGGGCCACACCACCAGCGCGATCACATTCTCCGCCACTGCACGGACCTGCCCCTGGGACAGCGGGGTAGTTGCCCAGGAATCCCCCGACGAAGTCGTAAAGACCGACAGTTTTTCCGCCGGGGCGCTCAGCTCCATCAATCTCCAGCGGTACCGCGAAGGGGTGGAAAGAAACCCCGGTTTCGACGCATCGTCATGACCGAAACCGACGAAGTACCCGCACGCGCTCAGCAGACCCGGCAGCGCGCTGTAATCAGCGTTGGACGACAGGCCTGTGGGCGCAATGAAAAAGACCGCCTGCGTCGCCACGGCCGAGATGCCGGGGGGCATGCCCGTGATCAATGACGAGGCCGGACCGCAAAGAAAATGCAGATCGGAATAGCGGCCGTACTGGTCGGGTACAAACGTTGCGGGCGAGGACGACAGCCGGAAGGGTTTCCGCGCGCTATCATAGTAGTCCCAATAGGTATTCAACGTCGCCCGGCTAAGCCTGCCTGTCATCACGTCAAATGCTGCGCGCGCATCCTGAAAGGTCTCGATCTTGGCGTTGGCTTGCCGCCACGCTCGCGAACTACTGCTGATGATCGATCCTGTCATCACCAGGATCATCGCCAGCAGGGTCACCGCCGCCAGGATCTCGAGCAACGTGAACCCGGCGGGATGAAGCGTCTTTCCCTCAGCGGGCTGCCACTTGAATCGCATACCAGACAATCTGGGCATTTGGCACATTGCTCCGAGTGATGCCGATCCGGATGCGCTTGAGATGATCCTGCATCTGCGCAATATCGGCATCCGCGCTCAATCCTGGCAGCGAGGGCTTGGACTCCTCGATCTTTGCCGTGTAGCGGGCGCTGGCATCCGTCGTGCCTGCCAGCAGCTGGCCCTCCTGATCAAACGTCAGGGTCTGACCAGTGAGAGAGGCAAACTCCGAAGTGGAGACTCCCGCCGCGATACGCTGCACGATTTGCGCATGGACCGTCTGGTCCATTGACTCCCGCAATGCTCCCAGTCCGGCAGGTAGCAGACCAATCAAGGAAAGCAGACTCACCGAGATGATTCCCAGCGCCAGCGTCACCTCGACGAGAGAGAAGGCTGCAAAAGACTTTTTCATATGCCTTGGGGGAGTGAGCACGAAACAACCATACTACCCGTGTTTATTGATTACCAACTCGTTTAGGATTCAACCTGTAGAAACCCCCTGATGATTCACCGGATCGGGTTTCCTCTCCCGGAACCGTCTGGCTGTCCTGCCGCGGAAACTCGTCGAAGCGGTATCTCGGCTGCCATCCCAGGCGCTCCATGGTGTAGGCAATATCGGCATGCGCCTCGGCCTCTGGCCCCGCCACGAGGTAAAATGGCTCGCATCCCAGCCCATCCAGCAGAAGCGCCGCGCTGGCAGCCTCCGCAATATCGCGGGGGTCGATCGCCTGCCAATCCGCTCCAGGTTTCCGGTTCCCGTATTTGTCCACAAGATCCTCGCCGCTCACGACATAAGCCGGCCGCAACATGGCGACCTCCATGCCATGCTCCTCATGGTAATATCGCGCGATGACCTCCTGCAGAGTCTTGGTCAAGGCGTATAGTCCATGAGGTGACGGAGGCAGGTCCCGCGAAAGAAACCGACGGGCAGCAAGGTCCCGACCGACAACGGTCGTGCTCGAAATCAGAACCACACGCTTCACACCCAGCTCGGCGGCGACCTGCAGGCACAGGGCGGCACCCTTGACGTTGATGTCAAATGGCACCGCCGGGTCATCGTATATACCATCCCGATTTGGCGCCATGTGGCCGATAACCAATCCCGTCACACCCTCCATGGCGGACTCAAGCGCGGCTCGATCTGTCACCGAACCCTTGATCACAGACTCTCCCTGCACATCGAAGGCGCGGGCAGAGAAATCCCGCCCGAGCACGTCGACCAGGTGACGGCCCAGGAACCCGCCAGCTCCAGTGACAAGCACCGATGCACCTAATGAAACAACAGCCATGACGGATCAGTTCTGAGTGGTGGAGGGTGTTAGGTCGGCCTTGAGGGCGATCTTTTGCTGGGGCTTCGGCGGAGAATATTGGTGTGTCATCCCCTGCACCAGATCCAGTTGCTTTGCGCTCTTGAGATTATTGTACAGCACCGCCACTCCCGAGGGCGGGCACACATAGTCCCCGAGGCCAGCCGTGATGGTGACGGGACATGCAATATGTCTGGCCATGTTTACGGAATCATAATACCCCAGCCCCTCGGCGTAATCCGGCCGCCATCCCCGGAGCCGTCCCACATTCACCCCGGCGAGGTCGCACATCCACGGCACATTGACCATGCACTTGGTCACATCCTTGTCCAGGGCGGCGCCGGACAAGGCTTGGAATCCTCCCTGGCTGCCGCCGCTGACGATGAGATCCCTGCCGTTCCACTCGGGCTGGGCCTTGAGAAATTCGAGCGAACGCAGGACACGCAGGATCATGCCATTGAAGTACGCTGTCTCCGGTCTGGCATTTTCCTCATTCTTGAAACCGTATTTTTCCAAACCCAGTCCCTTGTAGTACTCCGCCTCCTTCCCGTTCTCGATGCCATGGGCGTTGATACACAACATCATGGTTCCCGGCGCTGTATAGGGCTTTGCCGATGAGACGCCGTACCCCATGTAGACTCCATTGGCGCGGAGGGATTTGGGCGCCGCATCTCTGGGCTTCGTCAGATATCCGGAGACAGGCTTGCCCCCGGCGCAGTCGATCTTGACGTCGTATGTCACATACGCCGGATCGGCTGACGAGACCTCGGTCATGGTGAACTTCATTGGCACCTCTTTCAGGCGCTCGACCTGCGTCTTCCAAAATGTGTCGAAGTCCGCGGGCTCCGGTGCGCCCTGTACCAGCTTCTCCGGTTGAACCCCGGCTCCTCCATCGAAGCGGATCGGAATCTGCTTGCTCCCTAGAAGCGGCTTCCCCGCATCATCCACCGCCTCGACCTGAATGCGGACAAATCCCGGCTGGTCCGTCGATGTCGTGATGACCAGGGGTCCGGTGGCAGACGCCACCGTCTCACCCTTCTCGGTCTTCCCATCGTCGCCTGTCCGGGTCCAGCGCAGCCTACGGTCTCCGACCGGTTTTCCATCTTCCAGCAACTGGACCTGAAACACCATTGGCTCGCCTGGTTGGTAAAGCGCAACCTCCTTGTCGGTCTTGCCGGAAAGAGTCAATTCAACCGCCCAACCCGCCGTCGCGGCAATGGAAAGGGCAAGGACTCCGAGGAGGATTTGATTCGCGGATGCGATGTTCATTCTTATAAACGGGGGAGAGGTTTGTTTTCATCCTATGTTAGCGAAGCAATCCGGGATTTAAATTGCTTTGCGAAGATAAGTCATTCACACTGGAGAATTCCTTATCCTCCCTGATGACAAAACGCGTTTCGGTCCGCGATATTGCCCGCGAATTGGGCCTGCACTACACGACAGTCGGACTCGCCCTGCGAGGGTCTCCGCGATTGAAAAAGGAGACCCGCGAAAAGGTCCGCGCCGTGGCGGAAAGGATGGGCTATCGCCCCGATCCTATCCTCTCCGCACTCATCTCCTACCGGAACGCAAAGCGCCCGGCGACGTTTCATGCCGTGCTGGCCTGGGTCAACAACTGGCCCGATCGGGAGGCGCTGCTGGAGAATCCTATTTATCGCAGCTATTTTGAGGGCGCATCGACCCGTGCCAGCGAGTTGGGCTACAAGCTGGAAGAGTTCTGGCTGCATGCAAAGGATATGACGCCCGAACGCCTCCAGCGTATTTTCCAGGCGAGGAATATCAATGGTCTGCTTATCGCCCCCCAGCCCCGGTCCAAGGTGCCGGTGGAGCTGAATTTTCATGACTTCTCCGCCGTGGCCTTTGGGTATTCGATGCACCCGCACATGCTGCACCTTGTGACGAATCATCACACCCAAACCATGGACCTGGTGATGGACAAGGTGATGGAACTCGGGTACCGCCGGCCCGGCTACTGCATCCTGCCTTCGACCGATGTCGGGGGGAACTACATCTGGATCTCGCGCCTGCTGTATCTTTTTACGATGCACCCCGACCTCACTCCCGTGCCGCGACTGCAATCGCTTGATCCGGATTTCTTCAAAAAGTGGATTAATAAGTACAAGCCGGACGTGCTGATCGGCTACAACTCCGTCCTCCCGGTGATCGAGAAACTCGGCTACCGCGTACCCAGGGACATCGGCTTTGTATCGATGGCGATCGACACCACCGATCAACGCATCTCGGGAGCAAACCAGAATGATTTCCTCATAGGAAAAATCGCCACCGACGTGCTGATCGGAATGATCCACCGTGGCGAGCGCGGACTCCCCGAGGTCCCGGTCCGGACGCTGGTCGACAGCACATGGTTTGAAGGGGAGACTCTGCCTCTGCGCAAATCCCCGACCAAAGCAAAACATTAGGATTCCGATGACCCGGGTCGCTGCGGGCGAAGCCGATGGACAGCCGCTCCCGGCGAAGATTCATGCTTGTGGCAGCACAACCGTAAGGGTCGATCCAGCCATTGCGCCCGCAGGCAGCATGAGCTTCGTCTCCTTGCCATCCAACGTGACCGTGATCTCCTTGAGTAGTTGCGTGGGGTCCGCAATTGTCAACCGCCCACTCAGCTCCTCAAGCATGAGCACACAGGGCCGATCTACAGCGATCGAGCGACCTTCTCCAAAGCTCAATGCTCCCGGTTGGTGAAAGACCGCCTCCACCCTCTTTAATCCAGCATGGCGCACCGCCTGGAGCTCGCGGGTGTTTTGCAGGATCTGAACCTTCGGAGAAGCAGCTGCGGCGGCAGTCTGCTCACGAGACGCTCCGGGCAGGAGCACATATTCGTAAGTTGCGTTTCGCGGCTTGTCCCCGTGGTTGATCCACGCCGAGAATACCGGCGCCTTGACCGGATCTGGCTTTGCCCGGCCATTGACGAGGTTCCATGCCCCGGTCTGCTCCTGAACTCCGAGACTCAGACGCTGTGGAGACGGAAAAACATAGCCCACTCCGTCATGCCACGCCCATTTGAGATCTGTGTATTCCCGCACTCCCCCATCGGCATTCCCGGGATTCGCATCACCAGCCGCCACCATCACCTCGCCGGTTGCGAGACACTGGTTCACACTGGAGACTACGGGTTCCCGGTCACTGGAGATTCCCGCGCCAAGGTTTACAATCTCGTCGTCAAAATAAAACCAGCTCTTTTTCGCCGCCAAACCGTCCCGATTGAGGGTCAACACCGCAGCGCCATATCCACCATCCGACACACCACCGACAAAATCACAGTCGTTCGTAACCTTCCAGTTCCTGGGCTTGAGACGCGCCTTGTCGGTGGTCACCGGAGCAGTGACGCCCGGCAGCCGCGCCCAGTCCCATACCGGGAAGATGTCTTCATATTCCCGTCCCGTCAGGTACAGGAATGTCGCGCCATCCCCGAGATAGCCTCCAGAGAGGTTCTCCGTATTGACAACCTCCGTGGCAAGAACCCTTGCGGAGTTCATCCTCGTGGAGGTGTAATACTCTGGTCGCCGATGCACCATGTAGTCCGATCGCCAGAAATACTTATTCTGCGCCGGAATGGCCGTAGCGTCCGGGCGGTCGCGCTCGATGGCGGCCTGGTATTGGGAGGCATGCTCAGGGTCCATCGTTTTCGCCGTATCCAAAAGCAGCAACACCTCCCCCCCTTTGCCTGCTGGAGATTGAGGCCCGATCTGGCGTCCGCACGAGCTGATGTCGACACGGCCCTTCCATACGACCGTGGCGAGACCATCGAGCAGATACCCGCTCACGACCGCCATCTTTTCGGGACTTGCCGCGAGACTCGTTCCGCGCAGCACCGTGATCCATTGCACAGTATCCTGCGCGAAGCCCATTCCGTAGTTTCCGAGCTGGAGCAAAGGCCCATGTTGATAAAAGGAAAAGTCTGGCTGCACGCCCTCCTGAGTCGATACGTCGATATCGCCGGGCCTCCCTGATGTTTTGAAGACGGGCTTGGTTCCGCCCGGCTGACTGGCGATCACGACCTCTTCAAACACAACATCCCGGGCTCGCCGGACGAGCGCCAGGTCGGAAGCGAGCAACCCCTTGGCCAGAGCATTAGCCGCAACCCACACCCGGTTCTGCCCAGTCAATACTCCACGTCCCCAGTGCGGCGGACTATCCATCACCGCACGCCCCACGATGCGGATGCCGGCAGATCGCTCTTCCCGCGTGAGGTCGGCATCGATGAGCAGCATGATCTTCGACAGATCGGCTGGCACCCCGATCTCACGATACCACCACGCACTCGACCAATAGTCATTCCTCAGCCAGTTCCCCAGCGCCTTGTGAACCGCCGCTGCCAGAGCGGCGTCGCCCTTCAGCGAGCTTCCCGGCGTCGTGTAGGCGAGGGCCATCGCCTTGAGACGGGCCAGATGCGTCAGCGGTTGCCAGAAGCCGCCAGTCTTGCCGGAATAGTCGATATCCGGCCAGGCGCCCTCAGCGTTCAGCGTGGCCATCCATCCCGGCACACGCTCTCGCTGGCGTTCCATTTCGCCGCCACCCATCCACTGCGCCTGTTGATATTCGGCAAAATGCCGTTTGATCTGGTCGAGCTCCTTTTGTTCCGACTCCGACAAGGTCTTCGAGACGGCCTTATGCAGCACTAGTCCGTCCAGATACAAGACAGCATCTGGACTGGGCTTCATCCCCCACCCATCCGCGGCAAACATCACGGAATCGATCTTCGGCCATCCAGCGGGATTTCCGCTCGGTTGGAAATAGGAGAGCGGAACCCGCACCTCATTCCACCCCCGCCGCTCCACCGTCATGCGATATCCGAAGTATGAGAAGCCTTGCGGGGCCGTACGGGAAACGAGCACGATCATGAGCGGGACAGGCTTCTGTCCTGCATTGTAGATCCAAAGTGACAGTTCTTCCGCATCCGACCAATCATGTGGAATATCTCCGCTGCCCACGGATTTGTTCACCAAGTGATCCTTCCAAAGCCCGGACTTCCCTCCTGTTTTTACCTGCTCACTGGAGAGTTCGATACCCTTCCAGTCACCCTGGTCAAAACCTAGCACCTGTGCGGAGGAATCTCCCGCACGGGTGGAGGACAAGCTTGAAAGGCTCAGCGTCAGGCCGATCAGCACAATGATTCGAAGGGGGAATCGATACATGATAAATGGAGAACCGGCAGGCGGTCGTGTTTTTAGGCCGCCTCTATGGCAATACCCTCAAAGCGATGCCGGGGGATCCAGCCGAGGCGTACCTTGTTGGGTTCCAGATCCACATGCTCTTCGGCACCCGGGCCTGCCGCAAGATAGAACACCTCGTAGGAAAGATCAGGCAGTTGCAACCCGCATCGCACCGCATGCCCGATATCCCGCGGATCGATACAATGCCATGTGATCGAGTCGCGCTTTTTACCGTATTTGTTCACGAGTGAATCCTCGCGTAGGATATAGGCGGGTCTGAGCACGACTATTTCGAGTCCCCGCAGGCGATGGTAATACTCCGCCACCTCCTCCTGCAGCACCTTGGTCATGGAGTAGAGGTTCACCGGAGCAAACGGCATCTCCGCTGTCGTGAACCCCGGCGAACAATGTCCGCCGACGACCGAGATGCTCGAGATCAGGATCACGCGCCGGATGCCGTTCCGCACCGCAGCCTCAAATGCCAGAGCCGCCCCGCGCACATTGATGTCGAGACACTCATCGGGCCAGTCGTACACATCGGGACGGTTCGGCGCCATGTGTGCGATCACCAGCGCGTCCGCGCGAGCGCATGCGGAATCAAGCACCTCGCGATCTGTCACCGAAGCCGCCAGAAACTCCCCGGGCCCCGGCGTCTCGACCACGTCCATGCGGATCAGGTCATAATCCTCCGACAACACCTCGCAAAGCGACTGCCCGAGGTATCCGGACGCGCCCGTGATGAGGACTTTGTGAATGGCGGAGGTCAGGCGCGTGTCGGTATTCATAGATTTCCCGTAAAAGGGGACATTTCTGGCTTTAATGGGAAAATAGCGGGGCTTCGGAGATGAACAAGATGTGCAAAATTCTTCCTGTAGAATTTCTAGTTCGCTTCGCCGATCTCCTCGAGGACAACCTCATCCACATCGATGGGCGTCGCGCTCGTCTTTCCCGGCGGCAACCAGGTTGAGAATCCCACCTGCAAGGAGGCCGCGCCGTCCGGCGGGACAAACTCCCGTGTAAAATGCTGCCACTCGGAACCCACAGGCAGGGCGAGTTTGAAATCATTGGGATTCTGCACCTCCATGTATTTGCCCGAGTCGTTACGCCACCCGAGATTGAGAGACATCGGGATCGAGCCGATACCGCGCACCCAAAGCGAAATACGGTATCTCTTTCCACAGTCAACCGGGACCGATGCGGCCTGGATGCTCATCTTGACCGTCGTCGGAATACGCAGACCAGCCTGCCCGCCGTGGGCGGCTTCCGGCGCTGCCACGGCACCTTCCCCGACCCGCAGGGTCCATCCGTCGAGACCGCTCTCAAATCCCCCGTTGTCGATGAGCATCTCAACCGGATCAGCCGCATGGCAACAGCAGCCGATCGCCAGTGCCGCGAGAAACGCTGCGTTCAGCTTCACGAAACTTTCCCCCTTTGGCGCAACACCACGAGCACCGTCATTCCTGCCGCGAGGAGTCCCCATGTGGAAGGTTCCGGCACAGTCGCCACCGTCAGCACGAGGTCGTTACCATACACCCCGCCGCTGCCGCTGACGCTGAAGGTCAATCCGCCACCCGCATTGTATGTGCCTCCAGCAACGAGATTACTGAATTGCCCTGCGATATTACCCGCCCCCGTGTTGTCGATAATCTTGAACTCGTCGTTCACCTGCAGTCCGCTCAACCCACCTAGCAGCGTAAATGAAAAGGTCGCGCCGGAGTCGATGGCTACGCCATTGGCGACGATCTTGTCAGCAGCGACCGAGCCGCTTGCTCCATTGAGTTCAAAGGCAAAAACCGCATCGGACAACAGTGAAATCGACCCCGAGGTGGTAAAGGTACCCGTCCCTCCCCCCCCGGGGGTGATCGTCGCATCCTGGATGCCGCTGCCATTTCCGACCGTGATATTCGCCGCAGTGAATCCGCTGCCGCCCAAAGCGCCGGCATTGACAATCACCGCACCGGTGCCGAGCGCGTTTCCGCTCGCATTGTTGATAAGCAACGTCCCACCCGACACCGTCGTACCACCAGAGTAAGTGTTGGCGGATCCAGTTAGGATCAGCGTATCCGACGTGGTCTTGGACAGCGCTAAAATCTTGGTCCCTGCACTCTGGTCCTTCAGTACACCGCTGAACGAGCCCGATTGAACGGTCAGGGCCGTCGTTCCGGCAATGTTCATTGCGAGCGTGCCGCCGCCGCCGCTACCATCCTGAAGGTTGGCAATGGTCTGTGTCCCGGCGTCGAACCTGAGCGTGGCGCCCGTGTTGACCCTCACTGTGCTATTCACCGAGATTGCGTTCGTAGCTCCTGCGGAAAGCGTCCCTGCGTTCACAATCGTTTCCCCGCTGTACGTGTTTCCAGTGCTTGTCAGGGTCCAGATCCCAGACCCATTTTTCGTAACGGAAGTCATACCTCCCGCGCCATCGGTGATCGCACCTCCTAACGTGGAGATAGACGAGCTCGTCGTCGATAAAACCAGAGTGCGTGGCCCCGACCCTGTGAAGGAAATCGTGCCATTACTGAGCAAAGCCGATGTTCCTGCGACCTGAATCGTAGTGGTCCCAGCACCAAGAATCCAATTGCGATTAAATCCGGACGACGTTCCGGTCCACTGAAATGCTGCTCCGTTCAGCATCGTCAGATTCCGGTTTGCTCCCGAACTGCTATCACCCAGATTGGCGTTGATGTTCGCAACCAACAGCCCCCCGCTGATCACGGTGCCCCCGGTGTAGGTATTTGTTCCGCTGAGTGTCAGCGTCCCAGCGCCGGCCTTGGTCAACCCCGCGCTTCCCGCGATGACCGAATTGATCGCTGCGCTTGCGTTCGTTGTAACCGTGGCTGTACTGCCCAGAGTCAAAGTACTCCCCGATATTGTATAAGCTCCTGACCCGGGTGTGTTGAAAGTAATTCCGCCGGCAGTAATAGCCTCCCCAAGAGTCACAGTTCCGGCTGCACCATTATTGTTTCCAAAGACCGCTATGTTGCTCGTCGTATTGACCCAGGCGGCGTCGGAGAGGCCATTGCTCCACAGCAGACTCGAGGTGTTCCATGTTCCCGAGCCATCGAGCGGATTCCCCGGACTCGCTCCACCGCTATCCCAGGTGAGTGTATCTGCGTGAAGCGCAGGGGCGAGAGCGACCGCGGCAAGGGCAGCAAGACGCAAAATCCCGCAGAGATGACGCCGGGATGCGACCGGATTCCCAGCGGAAAGCGGATGAGACATGAGAGATGTTTTCATGGATGATTACTAGGGGGTAAATCTTGGATCAGATCGTTGTCAGGAAGGAGGTGGCGGACAAGGCAGCGAAAATCCTCATTGGAGAACTAAACTGAATCGCGGCCTCATTTTGCATGCAGATCGCGATGCGTGAGGGTCTGCCAGCTATTAAGCCAGCCATCCTCCTCGCTAATAACGGTAGCGAACAGGGATGGGAAAGGTTCCGGGAATTTCCACAGCCGCGGATTCTGAGGATCACGGCCCTCCTCGCCGCGGACAAGCGGATATACCCGCGAACCCTTGGCCGGTCGGATCACGACGTCCAGAAACTTCAACGACTGCGGCAGGTCGATGCCCATGACATTGTGAAATCGATCGTAGGCCATCTCATAAGCTCCCGGACCCGTTCCCAGAGCAAGGAGCGGTTCTGTCACGGAACCCGGAGGCGGTTCACCAAACCGCAGCTTTGCCTGCGCTTCCATGAATGTCGTCAATCGCCTGGCCGCCGGGGTATAAAGATCGATGCCCTGATGCCATGCGATCTCTGCGGTGTTCATCGCTGAAACAAAGGACACATCGACATGAGCCAGATCGCGGGCTGTTTCCGCTGTATAGCCATCGAGGTAGGTGCCGGGCGCTCCACGCCACGCGGGCGCGGGATCGCGCTCTTCCTTCGCCGCCTTGCGCATGATGGTGATGTCATCGCCAAATTTCCCCCGACGCTTGTCCATGTTCCAGTTCTCCTCGGCGAGTTGAGTCCAGGGCGTCCAGTCTTTCGGAAAGGTAGGAGCGTTGAGGGCATTGAGAAAGGCGTTACTCGGCGTGATCTCGGGCAGCCAGTAGTCAGGCATCCTCGGCTTGGGACCGTCTGACTGGAGATAGAAATAAGCGGGCACATAGCTCAACCAGTGGTTCATCGCCTCATAAAACGCCCCCACGTCTTCATTGAAGACACCTATCGCAGCCATCGCGTTGATCACGGCCAGGGCGCGATTGCCATGGGAGACGCGGTTGTGGAGTACAGGTAAAAAGACATCGTTGAACCATTTCTGCACCTCAGGCGCATTCTTCCACTCGGGGTCGGTGGCCTTGAGTAAATCCGCGGCGACGGGAAAGACCGATCCAGACCACGCAACGAGCAGGTACCAGTTTGCACCTTCGTGGGACTTCACTGTCCTCGCATAGGTCTCGAGAATGGCCGCCGCGTTTTCTGCGTATTTCCTTTCCCCCGTGAAGTACCACAGGAGAGCCTGGGCATAGGCCGCTGTGGCGTCATTCATCTCCTCAAAGGCGCCGACAGCCTGGGATCCACTGAATCCAGACGAAATAATCTCCGGTGGCTGCTTCATCTTTGCCAGATAGTCGATCCTGCCATGACGCGATTTCTTCATTCGCTCAAAGGCGCTCGCCCAGGGTTCCCTGCCCTCGGCGATCTTCTGTTTGATGAAATTCAACTGATCCAGATCGTTCAGCGTGCCGGGATGCTTGAAGAGAAACGGCTTCACCGTTTCGATCTGTGCCCCGTCCGTGTCAGCAGGCCTGAGCTTGAGCAGTTCGGCAAAGTTATGCTCCTTGCCATTGACCTTCACCCTATAGGGCTGGAGATCCTGGCCCAAGGAATCGGTCCGCATCAGGATATCTTGCGCATGACAGATGCCGCCAAACGTTCCGGTCGTCACGATCAAGAGGCCTCCGAGCCAGCGAACGATAGGGCGCGAAAAGGGAGGGAATGCAATCACGTGCGCACTCTATGAGCGCATGTCTTTTGCCTCAACCTGAGGGGAATTCTTATTGGAGAATACCCCCATAGCCGGACGATCCTCCTATTCGCTCAAGACTCCGGAGGCACGTAGGCCTTGGGACCTCCCAACTGCACAAAGCGGGCATGCACATACCAGCCGACCCCTAGAGCGACGGCTGCCGTGAAGGCGCCGAGCACATACGTGAGACGATAAAGGTTTCCGGTCTGGTCGATGATCGCCCCCATGAGGGGTGTAAGCGTCATGGTAGCGAGAGAGGTCACAGCGAGGGCAGCCGAGGCAAACTGTGCGAATTTCACCCGGGGAAACAGGCGAGCTCCCAGCGAGGCCGCCGAAGTGAAGTACGACCCCGAGAGTACCCCATGCATGACAAAGACCACCAGAAATGCCTGGGGAGTCGTCGCAAAGATCGCCCCGCAAATGGCTACGATAAAATACCCCGCCAGTGATACCAGAGCGACCCGCAGCGGATGAAAGATGTCCGCCAGCCAGCCGAGCGGATAGGCCAGCAAGAGCGAGATGAAAAAGGTAAGCGCGAGTGCCTTTCCGTAACTATCCATGTTGACGCCGAGACTATTAGCGTAAGGAATCGAAAACGTATTGACCGGCATGAACGCCTGTCCCGCCCCCATCAGGAAGAGAAATACTGCAAGATAATAGGGATTGGAAAAGCACTCACGGCAATAAGTACGGACCTCCGACCACATCCCCGAGGGCCATCTCCGCCCGGGTTCCGGCGACGGGGGCGGAGGATACTCGCCCTCTCGCACACGGAGGCAGACCAAGAAGAAGGAAACTCCGTAAAACACTCCAACAGAAAGCAGGATAAGAGTGAAGTGGTTGGGGACGTGGCCCATTATCCAGTAATTGAAGACCACACCGTCGATCAGGCTGACCGCACGAAAGAGTCCATAGAACCTGCCAAGCAGGGGCTGCGGCACCACATCATTTACGAGTCCCCCGAAAACCGAGTAGCTCGCCACAGTTGCAATCTCGAAGGTCGCCCAGAATACCGCGAAGCATGCCACAGACACGACCATCTCACTCTGCCCTGGGAAATGCCCGTGCATCCACCGTGCGAGCAAGGGAGTCACGGCTATACCGATCATGCCAGCCGCCGCCATGGGCGTCGTCACGAGTAGAAACGGGATACGGCGCCCCCATCGCCCACGGTGCCGGTCAGATTTGACACTGATGACGGGCCCGAGAACGAGTCCGATAAATGCTGGGAAGGAACTGATGAGCAGCCCGAAAAGGAGGTTGGGCACTCCCAGGTGATTGAGATACCACATCGCCATGGGTCCCACGGAGCGGTCGCGCATCGACCAGGAGAAGTCTCCGAGCAGCAGCCAGGCAAACAGGGCCACCAGCCCGCCAGTGGTATAAGTGATCGTCCCCGCTTTCCAGAGAGGGCGATTCGTTCTGGGTGACGTCTCCGAACGGCACGGGATTACGGGATGCATAGCGGGGAGAGGGACCTCATGCTGCCACCACTACCACGCCCCGCTCGGCCACCCCCGAGAAAGATCAGGCTCACTGGAGAATTCCCGGTCAACCAGTCCAAGACCGTATAGGAAGAAAGTGCTATTCCCGGATTCTGCCATCCGGTGCACCATGCGAACATGATTTCTCGGAGGGAGACAAACGGGATGACGAGAGAAACCCAGGGAAGCGCCGGTTCGCGACCCGCCAGCTGTCGGAGCAACTAATGGCTGCGAACTCTCAAACAAGCAAACGCGTCGGCTGGTTTGAGTTTCAAGCCACCCTTCCGCGCTGGGCCAGGGTGACACTCGCCGCCTCCGCCTGGGCGATCTTTCTTGGCGTCTGGCAGTTTGCTCCGCGCTCGCCGGAGCTCGAGGCGCTCCTGCCCACTCCCGTCACCGTCCTGGAGACGCTCTACAATCTTTTCGCCGAAAAGGGCTTCGCCACCGATGTCTGGCAGAGCCTCCAGCGCACAATGCTCAGCTTTGCCCTGGCCATCGCCGTGGCGATGCCCATCGGCGTGCTCATGGGCTCCTTCCCGGCGGTCGAGGCTTTTCTGAATCCCATCGTCTCGCCTTTCCGTTATCTGCCCGCGCCATCCTTCATTCCGCTGCTCCTTGCATGGTTCGGCACGGGGAATGAGCAAAAAATCGCCCTCCTTTTCATCGGCGTCGTCTGGTTCCTCATCAGCCTCCTGATGGATGACACGAAGCGCGTACCGATTGATTTCATCGACACCTCGCGCACGTTGGGAGCGAAGCACTGGCAGGTCGTCCTGCGTGTGATCCTGCCCTGCGCGCTGCCATTCTTCATCGACACAATGCGACAAATGCTGGCGGTGAGTTGGACGTACCTCGTCATCGCCGAAATCGTCGCTGCCACCGATGGCATCGGCGCGGTGATGATGCGAGCGCGGCGTCTCGTGCGCATGGACATCATCATGGCGGGCATCCTCACGATCGGCATGCTCGGATTCCTATCCGATGCGGCGATTCGCGGCCTGCGCTGGTGGGCGTTTCCCTACCTGCGTAGCCGCAAGTAACGAATCAACTAAACAAAAAAACACGAAACTATGAAAACCAAGGGGAAGGCAATACTGACGGCCCTGGCCGTCATGGGCATGGCGGTACAGGGAGGCGTGGCGGCTGACAAGGAGACAGTAAAAGTGTCTCTCTTCTCGTGGCCGGGATATGGATTCTGGTTCATCGCCAAGGAGAAGAACCTCGCACCGGACATCAACCTCGACGTGCAGATCATCGAGGACCCGTACGAGAGCTTTGGCCAGATGGCGGCGGGCAAGCTGGACGTCACCTCCAGCACGGTCGAGTACGGCCCGATCGCGGCCGACAGCGGCGTGCCGGTGAAATTCGTCACCTACACCAATCCATCGACGGGCACGGACAAGATCATCATGTCGCCGAAGATCGCCGACCCGAAGGAGCTCAAGGGCAAGTCTGTCGCGGTGCTGGAAGGCGGCCTCACCCAGATCTTCATGGGCATCTGGCTGGAGAATAACGGCGTGAAGTTTGACGAGGTACAATACGTCAACGTCGTGATGGACGATGCCGTGGCGGCCATGGTCAGCGGCAAGGTGGCGGCGGGCGAATTCTGGGAACCCTTCGGCGGCCAGGTGCTGGAGAGCCTGAAGGGGTCCAAGGTCATGGCGAGTTCGCTGGAGCCGTACTTCATGAAGACCGCGCTGCTCGGAGACGGCATGTACATGTCCGACAGTTTTCTCAAGGAAAAGCCGGAAGCCGCCAAGAAAGCCATGAAGGCCTACTGGGATGCCGTGGCTTGGTGGAAGGCTCACCCCGAGGAAGGCAACAAGATCATCGCCGAGGGCCTGAAATTTGACGTGAAAGATGTCGAGAACGTCATCGGCAAGGACGGCAAATGGCTCAAGGGCGGCATCTATGTCTTCGACCTGCCTGAGGCGGCGAAATTCATGGGCGTGATGGCCGGAGACCCGCCGCTCGGCTGGAAGAACGGCGAGATCAACGACCACTGGAAGCTCACCGAGACCTGGTGGCTGAAGTTTGGCCTGATCAAGAAGGAGCACCCGATCGACGCTGGCGTGAGCTTTGAGCCGATCAAGTCCCTCGCGGCCGAGCTGAAATAATCGCACACCTCACGATGAGCGCTGTCGCCGAATCGAATGTTGTTGGCAACTCGGGCTGTGGCTTTGCGGAGTACCCAATCTTCCGCAAAGCCCGGCCCGACCGCACCGTGGAGGACATCCTGGCCGATATCCAGCATGCCGCCGACCTGCCGCTGGCGCAGGGCATCCCCCTGCCGGCGGAGGCTTACACCACGGAGGCCTTCTACAACTGGGAGGTGGAAAATGTCCTGCGGGCGGAGTGGCTGTGCCTCGCCCACCGTTCGCAGATTCCCAACCCCGGCGATTTCCTCAACATCGACATCCTCGGCGAACCGCTCATCGTCGTCCACGGCAAGGACGGGCAAATCCGGGTGCTCTCCCGGGTCTGCCCGCACCGCGCGATGGATATCATGCCGCCGGGATTTGGCTACGACGGCCATGGCCCCGCCGATGCCCGTGAGGGCGGCGCGGGCTGCGGCCACACGCGGCTGTTTCTCTGTCCTTATCACCATTGGAGCTTCGAGCTCGATGGCTCGCTCAAGGCCTGCCCCGAAATGCAGAATGCGGAGGGCTTCCGCCGCGACGACTACGCGCTGACCACCTTCCGCAGCGAGCTTTGGAATGGTTTCATCTTCGTGAATCTCGACGGTAAAGCCGGATCGCTGGAGGCCAACATGACCGATCTCACCTCCGATCTCGCGGGTTGGGACATGAGCAAAATGAAGGTCGTGATCGAGCGCGAGTGGGATTGCCCGTTCAACTGGAAGGTGCTCATCGAGAATTTCATGGAGCCCTACCATCACCTCGGCGCCCACTGCCGCACGCTCCAGCCGCTCATGCCGGCCAAGGACACATGGACCTCGGGCGAGAGGGCGCATTCCATCCGGGTCAATACCCCGCTCAAGGAAGCCGCCCTGTCCGAGATGCGGCAGCAATACGCCGACGGCACGACGGAAGGCTTTCCGCTCATCCCCACCCTGCCGCCGGAGCATCAGGTACAATGGAGCGCGTATCTTTCCTATCCCACCTTTCTGCTCTTTGGCGGGCCCGATCGCATGATCTGGTATCGACTCGATCCGATCACCACGGACCGCAGCAGGCTCATCACCACGACGCTCGTGAACGAAGAAGCGCTCGCCGCGCCGGACTTTGAAAAGCGAAAGGCGGCGGCGGAAAAAATGATGATCGATTTTCACCTCGAGGACATGGAGGTCTGTACCGCCGTGCAGCGGGGCTTTTACTCCACCGGATACCGTCGCGGTCGTCTGAGCCACCTTGAGATGCCCATCTGGCTGATCGAGCGCTACCTCGCCGCGCGTTCCCGCAACACCTGGCCGACCTATGACCGTCCTGCCGCCCCTTCCCAGCGCTGACCGGGCCATCCTTCCCGATCTCGCCATTGTTCCCGCCGGGATCTTTGCGATGGGCGAGAACGATGAGGACAAGTTTGCAAACGACACGGAGCGCCCGCGCCACGAGGTCGCGATTCCACGCGATTTCGGCCTGGGCGTATTTCCTGTCACCGTGGGGGAATTCCGCGCCTTCCGCCCTGGCCACGCGCCCCGCGAATCCGTCGGCCTGCCCGCCGTGGGCATCAGCTGGCTCGACGCCACGGCATATTGCGAATGGCTCAGCGAAAACACCGGACGCGCCTTTCGCCTGCCCACGGAAGCGGAGTGGGAGTATGCCTGCCGGGCCGGAAGCCGCGACATCTTCACCCACGGCAGCACGCTCGATACGGATCAGGCAAATTACCTCTACTCCGAGCACGGCATGAAAGTCGGTCGCGGGCATCGCACGCCCTGCGGAGGTTTCCCGCCCAATGCCTTCGGCCTCTTTGACATGCACGGGAACGTCTGCGAATGGGCGCAGGACACCTGGCACCCCGACTACCTCGGCGCACCGAATGACGGCTCGGCCTGGATCGAAGGGGGGCGGCGCGGGTGGCGGGTGATTCGCGGCGGGGCCTGGGACTATCTGCCGCGCCTGCTCCGCACCTCCTGGCGCGACGCCCTGCCGGAGGCGATCCGGCGCGACAATGTGGGATTCCGCATCGCCTGTGATTTATGAAACTGCTCTTATTCAAACAACGCTGGGGACACGAGGGAACGTTCGCCGATGCGGCGAAACAGGTTCTCGATGCAGGCTTTCACGGCATTGAGGGGCCGCTGCCCACCGATCCGACCGAGCGCGCAGAATTCATCAGCGTCCTGCGGGATAATGACCTCAGGTACATCGCGGAAATCTCTACCACCGGCTACGCCACGCCCGATCCCGGCAGCACGGTCGACGATCACCTGGAGGCCTTCAAGCGCATCCTTGATTCCAGCCTTGAGGCGGAGCCGCTCTTCTTTAGCAGCATGGCGGGCAACGATCTGTGGGTCTTCCGCGACAGCGTGCGCTTTCTCACCGAGGCTTATGAGATCGTCCAGGATCGCGGCGTGCGCCTCGGTTTTGAAACCCACCGCAGCCGCACGCTGTTTCATCCCGTCATCACGCGGGAACTCCTCAAGGAAGCACCACCCATCGAAATGACGCTGGATTTCAGCCATTGGTGCGTGGTCACCGAGCGCCTCGTGCTTGATCAGCTTCCCGATGTGCTCGACCTCTGCGCCGAGCGCGCCCTGCACATCCAGCCCCGCATCGGTTACGACCAGGGGCCGCAGGTTCCCGATCCGCGTGCGCCGGAGTATTCCGAAGCCGTGGAGGCGCACCTGCGCTGGTGGAAGCACGTCTGGGCAGGGCAGCGCGCCCGTGGCTTTGACACCATCACGATGACGCCGGAATTCGGTCCCGACGGCTATCTCCACCTCGAACCCTATACGCAAAAACCCGTCGCCAACCTCTGGGAACTGAACTCCTGGACCGGGCACCTCCTGCAAAAGGAATTTCAACAATGGGCGCAACAGCCGTCCGCCTGACACCTGAACAGCCATGATCGCTCTAGCCGAAGACACCGAAGCCAAAGTATCCGCCTGTGAAAATGCAGTCGGCCAATCCCTGACCTCGCAGCAAAGCCGCCCCATCCGCCCCCTGCCGGAGGTGATGGCCGCCATCGAAAGCTGCGCCTCGCTCCCGCTGGAGGACGCGGTAACGACTCCTCCCGAGGCCTACACCAGCGAGGAATATTATCAGTGGGAGGTCACCAATATCTTTCACCGCGAGTGGCAATGCGTGGCCCACGTCTCGCAGATTCCCAAGCCGGGCGACTTCCTGAATCTCGACCTGCTGGGCGAGCCGCTCATCGTCGTGCGCGGCAAGGACGAATCCGTGCGCGTGCTCTCGCGTGTCTGTCCGCATCGGGGCATGGATATCATGCCGCCGGGATTCGGCCACGAGGGCCATGGCGTCGCCGAGTCACGCGGCAGCGAACCCAACTGCGGCCACACGCGCCTGTTTCTCTGTCCCTATCACGCGTGGACCTTCGAACTCGACGGAAAGCTGAAAGCCTGCCCGGAGATGCAGCAGGCGCGCGGGTTCAAGCGCGACGACCACGGCCTCATGCCCTTCCGCACCGAGATCTGGCGCGGGTTCATCTTCGTGAACTTCGACGGGCAGGCCGCGCCTCTGGCCGAGCGCCTCTCAGAAATGAACGTCGATTTCGGCGACTGGCACTCCGAGGACATGCAGGTCATCATCGAGCGGGAATGGGACTGCCCGTTCAACTGGAAGGTGCTAGTCGAGAATTTCATGGAGAGCTACCACCACCTCGGCGCGCACGCCAAGACCCTCCAGCCCATGATGCCCGCGCGTGATACGTGGAATGAACAGGAGCGCGACAGCTACGTGCGCTGCCATCTTCCGTTCAAGGAAGCCCTCGTTGCCGAGTGGGAGGCCATGGAAAAGGCGGGCGGCAATCCCTTCGGCTTCCCCACCATCCAATCCCTCGCCGACTGGAAAAAGAAGGAGTCTGGACTCTTTCTCATCTACCCGAATTTCCTCACCTTCGTCCTGCCCGACCGGGTGGTGTGGTATCGCGTCCAGCCAATGGGGCCGCACCGGATGAAGCTCCTCACAACGATGCTCGTTCCGAAGTCGACCACCGAGCATCCGGAGTTTCCCGAGATGCTCACCCGCGAGACCAAGATGCTCATCGACTTTCACCTCGAGGATATGGAGATGTGCACCGCCATCCAGCGCGGCATGCGTTCGCTTGGCGCGCAGCAGGGACGTCTCAGCCACCTGGAAATGTCGGTGTGGCTCATGCAGCGCTACCTCGCCGCGCGAGGCCGTGGTTCCTGGCCCGCTCAAGATCGCCCAGCCGCTCCAGCCCAGAGGTGACGCATGTTCAGTCTCGCCGGTAAAGTCGCCGCGGTCACTGGAGCCAGCTCCGGCATCGGCCTCGCCATCGCCCAGCGGTTCCAGGAAGCCGGAGCCATCGTGCATGGACTCGACCTGTCGCCTCGGGAAGAGCTGCCCTTCCCGTGCGCGGCGGTCGATGTCTCGCGGGAAGACGAGGTCGCCAGCGCAATGGAGAGCATCGCCGCGCTCCATGGTCGACTCAACATCGTCGTCAACAACGCAGGTATCCAGCCACTCGGCGTTTCCTTTTCCGAAATCACCGGGCAGCTCCTGCAAAGAACCTTTGCCGTGAATGTGAACGGCGTGGTTTTCGGAACGAAGCACGCCGCGCGCCTTATGAGCACCGGAGGCCGCATCATCAATACCGGATCCTTCGTCGGCCTGCTGGGAGTTCCCTGCGGCACGGCCTATGCCGCGTCCAAGGCCACCGTCATTCACCTCACCCGGCTGGCCGCAGTGGAGCTTGCCCCCCGGGGCATCACCGTGAATTGCGTATGCCCCGGCACCATCCGCACCCCGGCAGTAACGGAGATTCCCGACAATCCCGAGATCGCCTTCGTGGAAAAGCGCACGCCGCTGGGCCGCCTCGGAGAACCCGCAGAGGTTGCCGCCGCGTTTCATTTCCTCGCTTCCGACGAGGCCTCCTACATCACCGGAGCAGTCCTTCCGGTCGACGGCGGCATCGCTGCCGGCTGGGAGCAGTATGACCTCACCCTCCCCGCCAATGTCCAAAACGGCGAGTGGCGCGAAACACCCGCCTGAAACCGCCGCGCCTTATCGCGCCGGGGTCCCTACCGCCGAAGCTGCGGTGAGGCTTTGCACCGCCGCCCGCACCCAGTCATTCTCGGGCGCGGCATAGGGTCGGAACGTTTCCAGCGAGCCGTTGTGCTCGTTGTAAAGAATGGCTCGATGCAAGCCGAGGGCGCTGGCCTGCGGCGAATCAATCAGGCTCGCCGAGTCATTCGCGCTCATCTGGAAGACGACGCGCATCTCAAATTCGCCCAGCGCCTTCCGGCTCAGGAAGCGCCCGACATTATTGAAGGTATCGATCGAGGCCAGCACATGAATTCCGACGCTGCTCCCCTCGGAAAGCAGAGCCTTAAGCTGCTCCGCCGGAGACTGCGTGGCATCCATGCTGGAGGAGAAGCTAAAGTCGTCTTCATTCCGGAGCTTCTTGAAACGCTCAAGGTGATGGATGAAGACATACACCGGCTCAGCATGAGCTCCGCCCTCCCCCGCTGACCGCGCGGCAAGTTCCTCGGACAAAGCCAGCATCGCGTCTTTCACGCCATCATTCTGCACGACGGTCAGGCGGCTCCCGAGTGCGGCAGCGAGCGAATCCAGGATCGGCAGCGAACCGCGACCGTCCGGCGTCAAAAACACGTATCTGGCCTCTGATCCCGCGTGCTGGGCAGCGAGCGCCAGGAGCGAAACACTCATCATCGTTGAGATGGCCTCGTCATTCTGCCCCACGATCAGTAAATGGCTGCCGCTCTGGTTCTGAAATCCGACCTCGGTCGGTCCCTTGATGGAATTGGGCGCTCCCAGCCAAACACGCGCTATGGGCGAAGCGGAAACCGGCGGGTGCGCGATGACATTCTTCAGCAGAACATTTTCTTCCAGATCGGCGGGAGCATTTCCCTCAAAGACAATCGGTGCGGCGACTTCCTTGCGCTCTTCGGCGAGGGTGCGAATTTCCTCCAGCCGCGTATCGCGCTCGGAGTCGGACAGCCATACCACCTGAAAGGGGCTGTTTCCCTCAATCGCTCCGGCGGCGTCGTTGTAGATGCCCTCACCCGGCCGCGAGAGCAAACGAGGCGCCGGATTGTTATCGTCCATGATGAGATAGGCATCGGCCTCACTGCATTGCAGAGCTACACGAATCACCATCTGCCCAAGGGTCGCCCGGGCGAGCGTATATGCTCCTCCCAGCGTCTGCGAACCGAGCAGTACATGAATGCCGAAGGCGCGTCCCTGTCGGACGATGCGGTCGAACAGAAGCGAGGCCGTCTGCGCGATCTCGTCGTCCTCGACGAAGAACTCCTGAAACTCATCGATGATCAGCAGCGTGCGCGGCACCGGCTCCGTGCCGCCTGCGCGCTTGTAGCCCGCGATGTCCTGCACGCCGAGCTTGCGAAACATGTCGCCACGTCGCTTCAGCTCCAGATCGACCCGCTGCAGAACGCTCAGCCCAAACTCTCGATCGCTCTCGATGGCGACGACCTTTGCATGCGGCAGGCGATGCTCGGCGTAGCACTTGAACTCAACGCCTTTCTTGAAGTCGATCAGGTAAAACTCCACCTGCTCCGGGCTGCACCAGAGCGAGAGATTCGTGATGATGACGTGAAACAGTGTCGATTTGCCCGATCCGGTCTTTCCGGCAAAGAGCGCATGCTGGCGTGTCCCCTTGCCGATCGCGAGATACTGGAGCTTCGTGGCTCCCGTGCGCCCGATGGCGACCTTGAGCTCGCTCGTGGTATCGCCGGTCCAGAGTTCCGCCTCGCCCGGCGCGATCTGCGAAAAGGGCACCTCGACGCGATTGGAGTCAATACTGCTCTGGCCAATCTTGTGCACCAGATCCACCGCCAGTTCGTTCCTCGGCGGCGGGTCGAGTGCGACCACGGCGTCGGGCTGAGTTTTCTCCGCCGGGAAAATCCACCGGTTATGATCCCGGCGGAGGCAGATGGCGTTCTTGCGCAGTTCCTCGGGCACGAACCCATCCGGCACTGGCTGGCGGCGATCCCAGTGGAGGAAGGTGAAGACGCCGCAGCGCGGTCCGGAGGTCACGATGCTCTGGAGGCGCTTGGCGGCAGTTTCGCTGAAGTTCGCCGGGAAATCCGACACCACGAGGAAGTGATATTTCTCCGCCACGCTGCCCGCCTGGGCGTTGTACTCGGTGATCGTCTCGTACTCGTTGCGGAGATACATCTGGATCACCTTTTCAATATGCTCGTTGAGCTCCGCGAGGCGTTCCTCGATCTGCTCGCGCTGGGTCCAGATGCGGCGGTTGATGAGCGACTCCTCAAAATCGGTCAGGTGCATGAGCCCGGCGAAATTCTGCCCCAGCCCGACGGGATCCAGGATGGTGAAATTCAGCTTTCCCGGAGGAGCGTGGGTGAGCAGGCGTAAAATGGCGTTATTGAAAACTGCAGCCACTTCCGCCGCGCCCGATTCGGACGTTTCAAAGAGCAATGACCCCTGCGAGGGAAACGATAGCGCGAGCGGGATGTTGAGTATCGCCGGTTCCGGCATGCGGAGCCTGGAATCACGCGGATGCGGCGTCGTGGCGAGATCCACGACCAATCCCCCCAGCTGAATGGCCGGGCTGAAGATGGCGGGCGGGGTCCAGTGTTCCACCAGATCGGCATCCCAGGGGGCGCCTGTATCGGCCACCGTGGACTGCATCGCGGCAACATCGGCGAGCAGTGGATTCATCGCCTCTTCCCATGCGAATTTCAGTTCTGTCCAACGCGCCTCCTCCTCGACCTGCGAGGCCGAGCTTTCCGCAGCATACGCTGTGGAGGTCTGAGCGCGCCACGGTTCGACCCTGGCCGCGATTTCTCGCTGACGCTCCTCATAGGTCTCCTGGTTTCGCTCCAGCCGAGCCGTCCGCCATTCCTGATTCCGCAGCAAGAGCCGGGGAGCCTGCGCCTCGATCTTGTCCCGAATCTCCACGGCAAACCGGCTTTCGATCGCATCGCCCTGCTCCCACTTCTCCGCAAGCTCCGCGCAAAGCTGGTCGTACTCACGCTGGAGTCTCTCACGCTTTTCCTGGTACTGGCTGTTGGCAACAACGTGGCAAAGCCGAGCCAGCCCACACGCATGGGCCACTGCTGCGGATAGCGCCTCGGCGGACGTCTGGGACTGCCTCCGTCCCTTTTGATGCAAAATGAAGATCGCCCCGAGCAAGACAGTATCGGCCGCCGCAGAGCCAATGGTCAAAAGCGGCAGAGAACCAATGAAATAAGAAACGAGCGGGATCGCCACCAGCAATGGGATAAGGAGTTGGGGAGGTAAAAAACTGAAATACCTCGGAATCTCGATTTTTTGAAATTCCGCCAGTCGCTCCTCGGCATCTCGATAAGCCTGCTGGAGTTTCGCAAAGAGCACGAACCTGTCCTGAGGCTCCGATGCCAGATCGGGGGACGATGTTTTTATCAGTTTGCCAAAGGTCCAATAGCCGCGAAAAGCTCCCCGCACCTTTCGTTCCAGCGCTGCCACCGCCACCTGCCAGCCGCCCAACTTGGAAGAATAATCCGCATACGCCTCGTCCGCAGCCCTGAGATCGAGGGGCAACGTCCTTGTAGCCCGGAAATGCCGCATCTGCAGGTTTCCCAGCCAGCGTTCCTTGGCCAGTCTGGCCTGCTCCTGGAGATTCTCCAGACCGGTACGATGTGCCTTCCGAATCCGCGCCTCCCGCAGCGCTGCCCGATGTTCGACCTCCCCTTTTCGCTCCTGAAATCGCGTATCCGCAAGAGCGGTCTCGGCAGCCAGCCAGTTTTCCAATCGGGCCTGTTCCTCCCGGAACTTTCGTGTCTCCGCCACACGCCGCGCGCTGATTTCCCTCAAGAGCGCGCTTTCCTTTTGCGCGAACTCCTCAGTCACCGCCTTCAGGTATTTTACCAGCGCCAGACTGCGCTGCACTCGGAGGTCTGCTGAGCTATTCACAATCGGCTTTCACCTTTCTTAGCAAAGTGTGGATTTCCTCGATCGCCTCGGTCGCCCGGATGACGTGCTGCGGTAACTCCTCCAGATATGCCTCATGAAACTCCCGGCTCTTCGCATCCTGCCATCTCTCCGCCGTGCGTTCCCACTCCAGCATGAGATCCTTTGTGGATTGAATGAGACGGGCTGAGGCGGAAACAACACTCATGATTCTGGAGAAGGATGGGGAGAGACCGGCGCCTCATGGACGGCGGCAGCCACCGGACCAGACTCGGCGTAAGCCTCCAGGGCATTTTCAATCTGGAGCAGGTAAGCCAGGGCTTTTGGCATTTCGCGGTCGAGGACACTGCGCAGAGATTCCAGCTTCTTTAGCAGGGGAGAAACCTGTGACTCGTACACACGGAACCAGCGCTTAACGTTCAGCAGCTTTCCCTCCGCCTCTTGGAGAGAGAGCCTGGCGCGGGTGACTGCAAGCATCTGCAGGGTATTCGAGTCTTTCATCGACGAAAGCCGGGAATTCATCAATTCCGCCTCGGCCTGATCGAGAACACGCTTCCGGCGTCGGATCTCACCCTCCCAGTGCATCCTCTGCTCTGTCTGCAACCAACTCCGAGTCCTTCTCACCTCATCGCCAACCTCGTCGAGACGGGAATGAGCCTGATTCACATAGACGATCACGCGGGAGCGAAACTCCTCTATCGCCTCGATGGAACTGACTTTGGCCTGATCGGACATCGGCGCTAACGTTGATTCAGATACTCTTCGATGCGTTGAGCCTTGCGCAGGAGGTAGGGCGTATGATTTTCCGAGATCTCCACAAACTTCCTTAACGCCTTCATGGTAACGAGGAATTCCTCGGCAAATTTCTCGTGCTCCTGGTCCTGCCAGGAACTGCCCAGCGCCGCAAACTGGGCCTGGAGCGCCGAGGCCTTGGTCGTCACGTCATCATTGAAGCGTTTGAGTTCGCGAGCGAATCTCCGAACTTCCTCGGGGTCCATTATCGCTTGGGCCATAATCAGATCGTCTCCGGCGGGTGGATTTTCATGTCGGGCGAAAGTCGTTCATCCGCCCAACACCAGATAACCTTACCCAACTATCGTCTCCAGACAATGGAGATAAACCCCAAAGGGAACATGTCGTCGCAAGGTTTTTTGACCCGAGACGAGAAAAGGCGAAAACCAGCTTTCATCACCTGCCCGAAGTTCCCTCCAATCGCAGGGTTCCCATGACCGTAGGAGAAAGGTGCGGATGTCCGGATTTCACAGGGGCCCAGTAAAGAAAGTCGGCATCGGTGGCGTTCTTCCAATCGTGACGAACGAGGTTCAATCGGATCACACCGGCACTCAGAGGACACCCACCGCGGCGCTTGTTGACAAATCCCGCCGGCAGAAAAATCTCCGCGGTCCACCATCCGCTCATCGGGTCGTATCGACTCGATGCACGCACGTCGGCAGGCAGGATAATCGGCTGAGGCCACCACTCGCGGCACCAGAACTCTTTGCGCAGGACATGAGTCTCGTCCACCTCGGGCGGGGCAGTCAGCAAATGATTCTTGGCATAGGTTTCACCCGACAGGGCGATTTGCACCTCGTAGTACTGACGGGCATCTCCCAAGACATCGATGAAGATTTCCCAAACATCCTGCATATGAAGAGAGCCCTCCGCCTCAAGGCCGGGCTTGCGAATGAATGGCGTGGTGTCGAGGGCTTTCAGCGAAAAATAGAGCCCGGTTTCCGACCATTCCGCACGAACCACGGTGGGATTGCCGCCAGGCAGGATAATCTCCTCAGTGTTCTCCCATTCGCCAGCGGACAATACTCCGTCGATTTCCGGAGGGCTTGTCGTTACGTGCGCCGCAACAGCAATCGGGGGACCAGCTTGTCCCGATGCGGCAAACTCCAGAAGAATCTCCGCTACGAGGACGGCGAACAATATCTGGTAGTTGCGCATGGAGTCTCCTCAGGGCAGGGACGAGGCGGCGGGCGAAAACGATGTCGGAATTGCTCCATGGACCACCATCTCCGCCGGAGGTTCAGCTTCCGGGAAAGGCCTGGCGCGGTCGTTTCGTCCTTTGTCGCCAGAATGGACAAGGTGATTCCTGTGTCACGGGACTCATGATCTCGGCGAAGGCTCGACCAGATAGCTCTTCAGCACCATGGGTGGCAGTTCGAGATGGAGGCTCAGTTTGCCATCGCGCACCTCCGCTGGCACCCTCTCGCCGGAAACCTGATCAGTCACCGTAACGGACTCACCCCAAGGCCCGGGGAGTTCCATTGAGAAAACCTGAGGCGTGTAGCCTTTGTAGGCCACGGAGAGGTGCACTTGATTTTTCACGTCGTATCGGCGCACCCGCAGGTCATCCGCCTTTTCCACTCCGGGCGTGGCTACCACCTGCCCTGGCATGGCAGGCAAAGAGAGAAAAGCCTGCGCGAACTCCCGATGTTGCTCCATGTATCCGCCTCCATAGGTGTAGGCCGTCTCCGTGAAAATCCATGGATCACCATGGAAAACGGCGAGCACCTGTTCGGCCATAGCGAAAGCTGGCCCGCCGCTCATGAGCTCGCTCGTCTCGTAATTGTCTCCCTGAACATTCCAGCGACCGTGCTCCTCGTAATCAAATAACTTGGTCAAGGCGAGCTGGCGCCCGGTTCGGAAAAAATCCAGGTACTGTGGATTGTCCGCAAGATAGCGCCAATTCACCGGCCCGAGCAGAGCGAATCCATCGAGACTGGCGTAGAGTTCCGGCCGCACCTGGTGATGAGGCAACCCCTGGTCCCGGACCATTGCGACATATTCGCCGGGCGGCACGTCCTTCTGATACGCCGCACTGCGCCTGTAATAATCGATGCTCTTGTGGACGTTGTAGAAATCACGAAAATCTTCCGGCGACATCTCGTGCTCGCCCAGGTTCCAGCGATCGGGATCCCAGTTGTAGTAGAGCATCTGCAAGTCGGGACGGTAGCTCTTGAGCTGTTCGACGATTTTAGCATGAAAGTCACGGCGTTTGCCCTGCCACCATTCCCCATATTTCCCCTGCCGCTCAGGGTCGGAAGCCCATTTTGAGAGCGCTTCGCCTTCGAGGCCAGCCGGAGGATTGTCTCCGGTATCCCTGGCATATTGGGCCACGTCGGAGGGTCCGTAGCTGATGGGGAGACGATCGCTGCGAATGCGAAAAAGGATGCCGCCCAACTGGGGGTTGTTCTTGATGTTTTTGCCCACCACCTGGTTCAGAATATCGAAAAACTCCTCACCGACCCTCGGGTCCATGAGATTGGAACACCAGGTGTGAAAGCGATTGGGGCGAGCAGGCTTGCCATCTAGTCCGATGGCTCGAGCCTCCTTGGGCAGCGCATCCGTTCCGCCGTATTCCAGACGCGGAAAGATGGTGATGCCCGCCTCCCGGCTGGCTTTCAGGTAGCGGTCGAGCGCGCTGACCTCGTCGGGCGGCAGGTCGTCCCTTACGGGTCGCACAGGCCTGAGCTTCACCTTTTCCACATTGTCCACATGCCAGAAGGCGAGGCTACCCCACTTGAGGATGGAGGGTGCGATGGCATTGTACCCGGAGATGAGCGCGTGCTGCACCATGTCCCTGGCGACCCACTCGGGTTCACGTTCCCAATCCGCGACAAACAAACGGCGTGGCGCGTCTTTCGGATAACGAACCGCGGCATGAGCCGCCGCCCCCTCCGGCAACTCGTAAACGAGGATACGCGACACGGCAGGACCCGCCTGGTACTGCGGCACGTAGGCTCGGCCGGTATCGAGAAAGAAAATCCAGATCCCCTTGTCAGACGGCACCGTGCGGCTTCCTTTGCTCCCATAGGTAGTGTCATCGGGGATCACCACGGTGTCAAAGAACTCGTATTTCCCGGAGAGCGGATAGTCATCGAAGGGATCTCCCGGCCCAACTCCTGTCTTATAGCCCAGCCCCTGATAGTTACGACCTGCATCGATATTGATGGGAGCGTACCGGGTCTTGTCCTCCGGATACTCGATGCGAACCAGGTAGGCTTTGCCGGGAATCATCCGACCGCGTCCCACACGGTAACCGAACCACTCGTTATTGTTTGCCTCGCGGTATTTTCGGCCAAGGAACTCCTCCACTGTCACGCCTTGGACCTGCGTTGAGTAAGCACGCCGCCCGACCCAGCTCTCGCGGTGACCGCCTTGCTTGTACACATAGCCCTGGGCCGAGGGGTCTTTCCCGGCCTCGATCACGTCGATCAGCTTGAGCCGGCCATAGGGCGTCTCCTCCCACGATTCGGCCAGGGGCGCGCGTTCGTAAGCGTCGCGTTGGTCAAACCTCATTGCCGATTTCAACTGTGTGCCGGCAAAAATAGGGGCGCCATTCACGTTTGTGGCCAGGACGTGGACGTCAAAAAACTCGGAGAAGTAAAGTTGGCGCGACTGAGCTTCGCTCAGCTTTACCGCCAGTTCCTGGAAGTTTGTGTCCGGGACGGGCGTCGGAACGCCCTCCCCTTCCGCGACAACGCGGTGAAAGCAATCCTTGACGACATAGGTCACCCGCCCGCCCGTTATCGCATTCGCATTCAGCGGCAGACGCAGGAAGAGTTCGTATTTCCTACCTCCGACAACCGGACCAGGATCAAACTCGGTGGAAACAACTGGTTCTTCGCCAGAGCCAGCCTCGCGCATGGCAACCCACACCTGCTGTGGAAGGATCTCAAATGGTCCTGGGAAAAGCCCGGCATTCTGGGCGGCTTTGAACCGCAGCCGCACCGCCACGGTGTTCTTCCCTCCCGGATTCACCAGTCCGGCGGGTATATTCACGTCAAGTTGAGGATCGTGGTCCGTCGTCCCTCCGACCGGCCGACCGTTGAAAAACACCTCCGCATCGTCGTCCCTGCTTCGTATCTGGCCGAGACGCAGACGCAATTGCATGCCTTTCCAAGTCTCTGGAATCTCCACCTCCTGCTTGAGCCAAAATGTTCCCGCGCCATCCTTGATGCCCTGGGCGGTCCAGGAGAATCCCACGGCAATCACCGGCCACGTGTGGAAATCAGCGCCCGCTGCATCCTCCGTCTCGCCGCGCCCGAGGTGCCAAAAACCATCGAGGTGCACGGACTCCCTCTTCGCCGCGTTAAAACGTCCGACGCGGAAATTTGCAAACTTCACCTCGCCTGGAGACTGCATCTCGTTGTTGCGATACCCCAGCGAGAGGGTTTTGATCAGATTCTTTTGGGGAAGGAAAATCGTCATCCGCGGCTGAATGTCGCGAAACTCGGAGAAGGGCAGAATGACACGTGTCCACCCTCCTTTGCGTACGGGAAAGCTCGTTCCGTATCCCGGCCGCCCCTTCCCCCACCGCCAGCCTCCGGGGTTCAGATACAGGCGCATCTCTCCCTCGGTGTCGTCCGTCTGGTAATCAAATGCCAGATAATCGTAGTCGCGCAACTGCCAGATCGCACCGATTTCCTTCTCCTGCAGGGTGTAGTCGACGAACTCTCCGCTGGCGTTTGGCTCCGTGATCTCAAAGCCCAGCGCCTCGTCGCCGGGGCGAAACCCTTTTCTCGCATACAGTTTGGGTCGGGTATCCGCCGTACCTTCGTCACGCCAACCCAGACTCCAGGCCTTGCCGAGTTTTCCCGCCAGATCTCGTGTGGCATCGAGCTTCATCTCCTCCTCACCCAGCGGCGCCATACCATCCGGCGGAAACATGGCGAAGGGCCCTTGGGAAAGAAGGCGCGCCGGGCCATCCGAGGTAAATCCCCCTCTCATGTAGTTGTTTGTCACTTTCACCGCGATCACATTTCTTTCGCCCCAGCGGATCGCCTCGTCCGGCACGCGGTAAAGCCGGGGAGTCGTGAACTGCTTGCTCCCCATGGCCCCAATGCGCACGCCATTCCAGAATGTCTCGTCCCGGTCATCCACCGGGGGTAATTGCAGAAAGACGGGCTTCCCCTTCCAGGTGGACGGCACCATGACCTCGCGCCGATACCAAGCTACCCCCAGAAAGGCCGGCCCCTGGTGATCATAGGCGCCAGGAACGCGTATTTCCTCCCATCCGGAGTCGTCGAGATCTGGCGCAGCCATCGGCTCCGCCGCATTATTCCTCGAGGCTTTTTCGTCCTGCGGCTTCGTCTCCTTGTCGCGGAAAAATCGCCAGACTCCTTCAAGTGCAATGGCATGACATTGGGTTTCCAAGTCCTTGGCAGAAACGTCACGACAAATACTCAGGATCAAGACAAGGATGCACACGCCCGTGGTACGAGACACCGAATACAAGGCGCGAGATGTCATAGGGAAGCCGTGAGGGGAATACATGGACGAGATCCAGACGTTCCCGCATCGTCCTCCCGTCCTCAATGGCGACTCATGCCTACACGTAGGATTTTTCCGATTGAAAACTTGTGCCCCCTTGGGAAAAGGCACTAGGTCTTGAGTATGCATTCACCGGTGACCGTGCGAGATATCGCCCGCGCCTGCGGAATCCATTTTACCACGGTGGCCCTTGCGCTGCGGAACTCCCCGAGAGTTGCGGAAAAAACCCGAGACCGGGTCGTGAAGATCGCGAACCATATGGGGTATCGTCCGAATCCCCTGGTCGCCACATTAATGGCGCAAAAGCGCGCTCAACGCCAACCCAGCCATTCCTCCGTGCTGGCGTACATCTCGTATCCGTCCCTGGATGTTAAGGACCCGTCCATCTTCGAAAAGCAGTATCTGGAGGGAGCTCGGGAACGCTGTCTCGAAATGGGCTATCGGCTGGAGACCTTTCACCTCTATTCCGGGGATCTGAATGCCACCCGGCTCGCTCAGATCCTTCGGACCCGGGCCATTCCGGGGCTATTGCTGGGTCCATGGCGACGTGGCAAGGGGCATCTGCCCCGTCCTTTGCACGGTTTTGCTTCCGTGGCGCTTTGTAATTCGCTCGTACAGCCGGGACTTCATCGTGTGAGGCACAACCAATGTCGCGGCAGCCAGCTGGCCTGTCGCCAGCTACGGCGAAAAGGATACCGCAGGATCGGTCTGGTGCTGACCACCCATATGGACCGGCAACTCGATCGCTTTTGGACCGCCGGGTATCTCTCCTTTCACGAGAACCTGCCGGCTGTATCACGTCCCGCTCCACTCTATTTGCCGCAAAACTCCTTCCCTGCCAACATTCTGTCCGACTGGGTTCTCCGGGAGAAACCAGACGTGATCCTAACCATGCACCTACAGGTCAGGCAATGGCTCGAGCGCAACGCGGCGAGCCTGACACATAAGGTGGATATCGCGACGCTCGATCACAGCCCCGAATGGGGCGACTGCCCGGGCATCTTTCAGAATCCGTCAGCCCAGGGAAAAGAAGCTGTCTCCTTTCTCGTCGGCCAGATCCAGAACAACCAGCACGGCCTCCCCTCGCAGCCCCTCACTCTCATGCTGGATGGCGAATGGGTGGATCCTGGCTCACATGGTCCGGGCCGGTCGCCACTCCCATCCTCGTCTCGTCAGCAGCAATGAATCCCGGGTGCCGGGTGCGAAGACTACGTCGGCCTCCGAAGAATGAAACTGCGTTCGTAGGCTATTGACCACCCTGACAACTCCAATCCTACGTGTAGGTAAAATGCTCTCGAGATTTCCATTGAGCTTTGCCCCAGTCGCAGCACTGATGATTTTTCCATGACCAGAGTCATCTCCCCATATCGGAACAGCATTGGCGTCTGTACGCATTTCGAATCGCGCGAACTCGGTTGGAAAATCGAGAATCTGCTGCCCGTATTGCTGGAACTGGGCATCGGCCATGTGCGCCAGGAAATCAAATGGGAGTGGGTGGAAAAGGAGAAAGGCGTTTACGTGATTCCCGCCATTTCCCGCCAGTGGATGGACGCCGTGCGCGAGGCTGGTCTCGGCGTCATCCTCATCCTCGATTACGGAAATCCACTCTATGACCATCCACTGGACGCCGAGGGATTCGCGGCCTACGCGGGCTTCATGGCGAAGGAACTCCGAGATTATCCAACCGTCGCCTACGAGATTTGGAATGAACCGACGAACTTCTATTTTTTGAAGACTTACGGAGGGACCTGGAGCGGAAAGGGCGAATGTCCGTGGCTCGATCGTTTCGCAGAACTCATCGATGCGGCCTCAGCCGCGATCAAGGAAGCCGATCCCGCAGCCACAGTGATTGCAAATCCCGGCGAGCCGCAGTTCTTCCACATGGCAGAGAAGCACTCACAGCACCTCGCCCGCCTCGATGGCGTAAGCCACCATCCCTACAGCGTGCGCTTTCCTCCCGAGACGCTCCCCCTGGGCGGCGGCGACATCAGTGTAGAGGACGGCGCCGTCTGCGCCGATGATGATCACAGTTTTCTTTCCCTCTTCCGGCGCACAATCGAGCATGGCGAAAAACACCTGGGGCGGCGCATTCAGCTTTTCGCCACGGAGTTCGGATTTCCCAGTTACAACGCGCATCCCGCCCCCGGGTGGTTTTCCGGGTACACCGAAACCGCACAAGCCTGCTATCTGGCTCGCGCTGTCGTGCTATGTCTCGTCGCCGGGGTGCAAAGCCCATGCATTTACGACCTGATGAATGACGGCTGCATGGAACAGGATGCCGAGCACAACTTTGGCCTGATCCGCAATGAGGAACAGGGATACGAACGTAAACCAGCCTTTTTCGCGATTCAGCGTCTCATAGCGCATCTTGGTACGGCATGGGAGATGGTGAACGAACCCCCGGCCTGGATCGATGTCCCCTCGGAGGATTTTCAAAAAGGCCTCGGCTGGCAAAAAGTATTGCCAGATCCTTTTGTGAAGATTGACGGCCCCCTGCTTTACTGGTTTCAAACCCCGGATCGCTGTCTCGCCATTCTTTGGAATGCAGGGCGCATCAACGGCGAGGAAACCCCGCCTCGCGGACGCCTCATCTGGGAACATGCTCCAGCCGTGTCAGGCATATCGATCGAGGACGTCGTCACGGGCGAGCAATTAGCCGCCCGCCTGGAGCAACCGCCTTCCAGCGGACAGTACAGCCAAAGGATTATTCTCCGCGACCTACCGTTTCGCAGTTCGCCGCTGATAGTGACTTTTGAGATCGCCGGCTCGACTCTGAGCCAGGACTGATAATGACAAAGTGGTCGGCGCGGCGGGACTCGAACCCGCACGGAGTTTCCTCCAGCAGATTTTAAGTCTGCTGCGTCTGCCATTTCGCCACGCGCCGAGGAGGTGAGACCATTCCAGAAAACCCCTCGAAGCGCCAGCCCTGCATGAAGACAATTGCGAAACAGGGAAATGGACATATCCGCTTCAGTCCAACAACTGATTAACGCATAAAGAACAACGCATTTCCCTTAAAATGAACGGCATGCACGATATTTATATCCTTGAGGCAATTTCCAGCGCCTCGGCCGGTTCACTTTTCAGGCACGGCTGAGGAACATTTTCGGATCGAGCCATCCCGGCATCGGCTCGCCTCTCAGAAAATGCTCTGCGTCGCGGATCACATAGTCGGCCATTCTGCGCACCTCATCATTGGCACTCCCGGCGATATGACTGGTGATGAAGACATTGGGCAGCGTGTACAGGTCGCTGCCGGGCAGAGGTGGTTCGATGGCCTGGACGTCGAGAAGCGCTGTCAGGTCGGAGCGACGGCGGAGGACAGCCAGCATGCCAGGTTCGTCGACTTGAGCGCCACGTCCAGTGTTGATAAAGGTCGCGCCCTCCCGCATCGAGGCAAAGTGGGGTTCCTGCAGGACGCAGGCATTTGCCGGGGTATCCGCGAGTTGGTTGCTGATCACATAGGCTTCGCGAAATGCTGTTTCGATGTCCACCAGCGCGTCGATGCCGATCTCTCGGGCCTGCGCGGGCGTAAGGTACTCGCAAACAGCGATCACTCTGAGATCGAAATGCGCGAGTAGCCGAAGGAGGTGCCGGCTGATGGCCCCGATGCCGATAAGAGCCACAGTCTCCCCGTATGCGCCCCGGCCGATAGGCGGATTCTGCCCGGCCCAGGAGCCTTGCCGACAGTAGCTCGTGTTACGGTAAGCGCCTTTGCATGAGAGCAGGATCTGCCCGAGGCAAAACTCCGCCACCGGTACGGCGTTGGCTTCCACCGCCGTGCAAATCGTCACTCCACGCTTGAGGAAGGGTTCTGCGATCGCACGCAGCGATCCCCCGGCATGAAAAAGACTGCGCAGGCGGGGCATCTGCTGAAACTGCTCCGGAGTGGGCGCAAAGGCACCCCAGCAGGAGAAGATGGCCTCCACATCCCGCAGGTACTTTGCGTGAGCAGCAAAATTTTCCTCCGTAATGATGGTGGGATGGAGAGAAAACATCCCAGCGATCTTGCGCAATCGCTCCTCGCCGTACACGTACTGAACGATGTCGCCGGGATACCAGGGCACCCCGTTGGTAAAGACCGCTGCGTTCAACTTTCCTTCTCCAGAACTAGTTAGCCACTTCCTTTAGCTCGAAGTCGTCCAGATCGGCCACGACCGTTCCCGCATTGACCGAGTGAATCTGGATGAACATCCCGCTCGTTCCCTCCGGGGCGACAGCGACAACAGAAAAGCGCTTCCACTCCGGAGATTTGTCCGTCAGCACAGTCGGTGGCTTTTTCTGGAGGGGCTTTCCGTCCTGGTTGACAAAGAATAATGAGACCTGGACACTTCCCTCCCCCGACGTCGTGCGATACCAGAAGGAGAGTTCGTATTTTTTCCCGGCTTCCGCATCCGTGGTCAGGGAAAGTAGTCCGCTGCCTTGCTTTTCATCCTGATCCACGATGCGCAGGCCGAACGATCCGCTGTGCGCGGCCTCGGCTGATGCGGTGCTCATGTTACGATCCATCCGGGGAATCCAATCGCTCAGCCCTTCCTCGAATCCTGGATTCAGGATTGTCTGGGAGTAGGTCGATGAGGCGGCGAGCATCACCAGACCGCTCAAGGCCGCGGCTCGCAGGAAGCGGAGCGATGCAGTCATTTTCAGGGTTTTCATGGGAGTATCTGGGGAGTTGGGAGGTTACTTGCGTTCAACTAAAAGACTGATGATCTCGTAGGGACCGAAAGAAACGTGAGTGACCGGGACACCATCCGCCACGGCCTCGGTCAGGTCGGTGCGGACGGCCTGATAGCCCTCGGCCAAACGCACCTTGGCCCGCCCGCGTCGGCCCAGCGTTTCATGCAGGCGCAGGACCCATCCCGACGAGACGGACCTTGCCGGCTTTGCCCAGCAGGGAACCAGGCTTTCGCCTCCCTCAAGACCAAGGAACCCCGAGGTCACCGCGCCACCGCGATAGGGCACAACGTCGGTGTACAGTGTATCTGCGAGGACCGGCGCCAGGTCTTCCCGGGCCAGGTCGGGGGCTTGGAAACAGAGGGCCATCCGAATGACATGCCGCCCCTGGTCGGTGAATGCGGCCCTTGCTCCGCCATGGCGCAGCGAGGCGGGAAACATCTTTTGCTTTGGCTCGGGTTCCCCGCCCGTCACGCGCGGCGAGCGCACCAGGGAAACCCCCAGCGTGCCCGCACGGCAGGAAAAGCCGTACTTGGACTCCGTAACCAACCCGAGGCCCTCCGCCTCACCATCATCCGAGACAATCGCCCACCGGCTGGCCGGTGTTTCAAACATCGCCTCATCGCGAGACTCGCCCGGCTGCTGGCTGCGCAGGATGCTGCCAAACGGAGTGCCAAAGCGCGCCATGCGCCCGGCGTACTCTGTCGGGAAATTCACCCGCAAGAGTTTTTCCTCCTCCTGCCAGTCGATGTCGTACTCGATATGGAGCACCGGCTGAAAGGCATCGACCCGATAACGCACAACTCCCGTGCTGCGTTCGCCAAGTGCGAGGGTGAACTCGATTCCCGCCTCCAGTTCGGAGAGCGACACTCGCGGCTTCCCCGTCGCGGAAATCTCCGCGCCAAGATTGAGGGTCTGTCTATCAATATCCCAGGCGTCGAAATCCGATGGATGATCAGGGTAAATAACCAGGGCGCCGAGGGGAGAGGCAATAGCAACGTCCCGATCATTGAACGCCAGAGAAGTCACCCGCCCCCGACCATCGAAGCCAGCGGAGACGCGGCTGCTCTGCAGCGAGGTAGCGGTGACGGAGACAGCGTACTCGGAAACGAAAACCTCCGGCAGTGTCTGCAACGATGATCCCGAGAGAGGGGGGAGTCGATACGCCTTTTGCTCATCGCCCTGGTCATGTACGATGACCGTGCGACTGACTGGAAGCGGGTTGAAAAGCGCTGGTTCCGGCCCGGAGTGGAGTTCATCAGCCGCCGATGCAACGGCCCTTTCCGCGATGGCCGCTAGCTCGGGCAGTCCCTCCTCATACACCTCCCAGATCGAACTGCCCGGGATGTAGTCATGAAACTGGGCCATGACCATGCGGCGCCAGTAGTGAGCTTCAAGCTCCCCGCCTCCCATGGCCACGCGAGCAGCCTCCCAGATTTGCAGAGCGCGCTCGCACTGGCGGAAAACCGCCTTGAGATTGCCGTGCGTGGTAAACACACCGCGGTGATACTCGAGATAAAGCTCACCTTGATAAACGGGCAATCTCGGGCGCACCTCATCAAGACGCTCAAAGTAATCCTCAATACGGCCCCAGCCGACATGAGGAGTCCCGGCCAGCACTTGAAATCGACGCACCCTCTCGCACATTTCCTCGGTGACACCGCCTCCTCCGTCCCCATAGCCGGTAGGGGCGAGAAATTCGTCATGGACGTCGGACTGGCGATAGGCTCTCGCTCCCCGCCGCAGCTCCTCGGCAGACGCCACCTGGTTGTAGCCATTGTCCTGGGTGACGTGGACGAGAACTTCCGATCCATCGATGCCCTTCCACACAAAGCTGCTGTAGGGAAACAGGTTGATGTTTGACCAGGTAAGTTTGGTCGTGAAGAAATACGGCACGCCTGTCTGCCTCATGATCTGGGGCAGACATCCGCTATAGCCAAAGACATCTGGCAGCCACAGCACGGGGGACGGGCGGCCCTGCAGGCGACGAAATCCATCCTGGCCAAGAAGGAAACTGCGAGCCAGGGCCTCGCCGCAGGCCATCTGGGTATCGGACTCGACCTCGGTCGCCCCCACCGCCTCCCAGCGTCCCTCGCCCATGCGGTCGCGCACCCGCTCCATAAGGGCCGGGCTGAGCCGCTCCACCGCATCGTAGCTGGCGGGCTGTGAATACCCGAAGATAAACTCCGGATACATGTCCATGAGCCGCGTCATGGTCGAGAAGGTATGCACCGCCTTGTATTCACTGCCCCGCTCGGGCCAGAGCCAGACGAGATCGATATGAGCATGCCCGGTGAGCACGGCACGGATGGTTTCCTTCTGCCCCGAAAGCAGTTCATAGGCGGATTTCAACGCGTTCCTGGCCCCTGCCAACCCGCCGCGATCGAAGGCGTTGAACACATCATCCAGCGCTCGCAGCATCCGTCGATAGAGCACCGGGATGGAATTCAGCACCGGGCGATACCCAGCACCCACGAGCTTCGGAGCTTCAAAGGGATTGGCCGCCTTGGCTTCCTCAATGGCGAGATCCAGGAGCACGCGGGTATCATGATACACCTCCCAGGCCAGATCATCGCGATGGCATACCTCGGCCACGGTGAGCGCGCTCCCCCGGGCATCGAGGCCGGTCGCCTCCGGGTGCCAGATCGCGCTCTGGAGGCAAAGGCCCTCCACATGAAACTCCGTCACCCCCTCCGGCAGCCGGCAGCGACGATGAGCCACGTCAAACCCGTAGTAGGGCACGCCATCGATATATAAAGTTCCCTCGCCCTGATCCCTCCAGTGCAGGTAGAGCGGCCGCACGCAGCCTTCCGGCACCCGCACCCGGAACCACCCTCTGTCAAAAATCCCGCCCCAATAAAAGGGCAGGACTATTTTTTCATAAGGAAGGCCCGCGGCATGCTCGAAAGAAATCGCATCGCGAAAAGATCCTCCAAACTCGCACTCCACGTTAGCCGCACGAATCCAGATCAAGGACTGAATGCGGTCGAGCACAGAATGCGCCCGGGGGAGAACCAGCTGAAGGAAGGGATTATCAGGTAACACGGAAGTAATGGGTAGAAGCTGCGAAGACCGAGATCAGGGAGGAGAGAGTGGCTTGACGATTGCGTTGTAACGCTGCTGCACATCGGCAAGCGCAGCCTGAAACTCTGCCGGGATGGCGAGCTGCGTCGTCGGGGGCTCTCCGAAAGTATAGACCCGCACATCGTCGCCAACCATGAGCTTAACCGGCAATCGGGATGTCGGATCGATATACGCGGTCACCGGCACCTTGCTTCCCAGTTCGATTACGGAATTTTCATCAGCCGTGGCGGCAGCATAGAGCCCCGGATCGGCAAACTGGAGCGGGAAATACTCCCCCGAGAATACAAGGCACTCCTTTTGATCCACCGTCTGGCGTCCCTTGTACCGATCTGCGGCTATCCACCAGAACTCTGGGAAATCCCCTCCCCGCTGGGTGGAGCGGCGAACGATCTCGTGCTGGAAACCCGGATCGCGCAAAACTTGCAATGGCCCCTGCTCCCAAACCTCCTGCACCGCGCCACCGGCAAACGTACCGACGATGGAGCGGATCCGGCCTGTCTTGATCACCTCGACACGGGATAATCTCTGCCCCAGCACCATGGGAGCCGTCGGCCGTGAGCCCTCCTTGCCACCGTATTGAAAAGCCACTGTCCAGCGACTCATCTCCGGGGCATGCTCCTGCAGGAATGGCGGCTTCGGTATTTCCTGTCCATGGGAGGAGATGGCAACACTCATTCCCGCCACCAGCAGGGATGCGACTTTTTTCCAGATACTCATTCCGTCACGACCTCCAGTTGCTTGTCCAAAACCTTTCCGGTGAACCGATCGATGGCGATGTGCAGCCAGTAACGTTTCTCACCCTCGACGTAGAATCCGCTGAGGCTGGATTGCCCGGGCGCGAACCGACCGGCCTGGGCCACCACATCGATGAGCAGGTTCCATACCCGGGTGGTGCCAGAATCCGCCAGCGCCCGGACGGCGGCCTCGCGCTGCGCGGTGATGAAAGCGGCATCAGTGCCCTTCATCCCGCTCACGGTGCCTACATCAAGGGAGAATCCCGAGTAGAGAGCATCGGGGTCCTTGTTTGGAGAGGTCGCAGGGCTGGCTCCCGTGCCCTTCCAACGCCCGACGAGCTCCCCTCGGGCGGCGAGCGGTCCCTTGTCAGTATCCTTGGATGTGGTGCGCTCAATGAGCTTGCTGGCGATGGACTCCGCCACGGCTTCACCGAGAACCGTGGGAGTCGACGACAATTCATCCACGATCGATCCGGCCAGCAGCGCTTTCAGCACAGGCATCTGGCGGGTATTCAGGTTCACCTTTCCGGCGATCAGAGAGCTGTCGTTATTGACTTCATCCACGCAAAAGACGTCGAGCAGCGCTGCATCCCCGCTTTCCGGGAAGGAGAAATCCAGGTTCTTCCACGGCGTGTCGCGAAAGGTATAGCCGAGTTCCGCCACAGAGCGAAACGGGCGGTTAAGAATCACGGGACGGCTTGCCTTGTTGCCAGTGATCATAGGCAACCCCTGGGAGGTGCTCGTCGAACCGCCCGAGGCAGTATCGGAGCTATACCCGCCCATCGCCCTGCGCACGATGCCGTCCGGGTCTCGATTATAAAATGCCTGGTCGCTCACGCCGTAGAATCCCCTCTGGTCGCGCACCGTGTTCATCGTCCAGTACCCTTGCTTGAACCCACGGAAACTCGAATCATTATTGGGATAAAGGTCGTTGTTATTGTAGTTTGAAGGAGCCACTCCGGAGCCGAATACATTGACAAATCCCTTGTCCGATGGGACGCCCGTCTTCGGGCCGCGCGGTGGCTGGTCGAGGCCAGCCCAATTCGACGGGAAGATCATGTTGGTGGGGTCCGTAGGAGCCATGAGCCCGAGCAGGTCCCATGCGCTAACCCCCCAGCGCGAGGTACGGGGATCATTGCGCTCAAACTCAACCTTCACGAGCTTGGAGGGGTAGTTCACCCAGCTTTTCGGAGGATTCGGATACGTCGCGGTGCTTTCCTCCTTGGGCGAGAACGTGGCTCCGCTCCATTGAACGATCATCTGGTCGTATATGCGATAAGACGCCCCATCCTTGTATTCCAGGTAGATAATGACGGGGCCGGAGTCCGGCAGCCCGAGGAACCCCTTGTCGACATCGGAGGCTCCCTTCTTGCGCTGGAAATCAAAGGCCACCAGTCCCGTGAGGTTCAAGCCCGAGAGGGCATCCGCCCGGCTTGGTCCAGAGAGTCCGCTGCCGGAAGGAATGCCGGGCTTAACCAGCACGGTGGGTTCCCGGTAGAGACTGCCACCCGTGCGAAAGGTGAGATTGCCGGCAGAGTCCCAATCGATCGGGACGACCGTCGTCGTCCCATCCTTGTAGGCGAGCGTGGACGAGGTCGGTACTCCTGCCCCGAGGGCGCTGGTCGCATGGATGCGAAAATCTGTCGGGGCATCCGATGGGGCGTCGGTCGCGTGCGGGTTCCACACTTCCGGATTAACCAGCATGGAAGCCGGATACGAGGCCGGCGCTCCGCCAGCCGCAGGCATATCCGTCTGAGGCGCATAACGGACGCGCAACCGATATAGATAGGGCAACGACTCGACCCCGCGCACTTCCTTGGTCGAATCTCCGGCAAAGGCAATACGCGTCGGATAGCCGTCATTATCTGCCTGATCGATGATGTTGGCACCAATCTGAAGGATCTGAAGATTCGTATAAATATCGCGACCGGAGTGCTGCAACTCGCTGTAGGTGCCCGTCTGGTTCCAGCCGGGCTGAGCTGCGCTCTTGCCGAGGCTGCCGACATTGATGGCTGCCTTGAGCAACTCAAAGAAATCCGGTTCGCGCCCCTGGGCGGCCACCTTATCCAGCCGCAAGATCCCCGAGTCGTCGCCATGGCCGTATTGCCAGGGTTCGGTAGCCGCGCCGCGGTAGATGCCAAAGTCGCGATAGATCGAATCACTGTCACTTTTCGAGGCTGTGGCTGTTCGGAGAATCTCGCCGAGACGGCTCAGGGCGAACCGTTTTTTCACCAATGGCTCTCCGACCACCGCCATGGTGCCATCCCGTCGCGTGAACGACTTTGTGACCCTCACCTGGGGAAATGGAGGATTGATGTCCGACTCCGGAGTCGTGTCTCGATCCGCGCCAAAGGCGTCATTTCCGGTGCCGTAGGTGCTGTTGTTGTTCCAGTTCGCCTGAACCTTTGGGCGATTGGGATTGGGGATGAATGCAGGTTGCTCAAGGTCCCGGGAAAACGTGCCCAGATACTGCAGCGCATCCTGCGAGAATCCCACGAGCTTGCGAAACTCCAGCAGCGACTGTCGGCTGGTGAAAACCTGATCCGTAGACGATGCAGAGACCCGGGGAACTTTCAGGAACGCATAGGGATGGGCCTTCCAAAGGTCGTAGTACCGCTTCGCCGCGCCCTCGTCGAAGGTCAGTCCCGGCAACGCTCCAGAGGGACGACTGCTGGCAAAGGTCCGCCACCCGACGATCTGGTCGATCTCCTGTTGTTTCAGGCCCAGGACGGTGAGATCGGCGGCCGCGGAACCTCCCTTGTTTCCGGTACCCCATACTCCCGTAGCCGCCCCGCTGGCTGCGGTCTTTCGCACTTCAGAGGCCGATGGATAGCCTGCGACATTTGCATCCAGCAGACCGCCCTCATCATAGATGGCATAGGCGTAGCGCCCGATCACACTGGTATTGGGAGCGTTGAGCACGGCAGGACCGTTGGTCGTCACATAGACCCAGTCTGGAGCAGTGAAATTTGCCGACACATTGGGAGTGGTATCGACACTGTTTCCCTTGTCCGATCGCGGGATCAGGTAATGCTTGTTCCAGCGGGCCGGGCTGATAAAGCGCCCATTGCGAGAGGGGTCTGTGGCGGAGTTGACAGCCGATGCCCGGCTAGGCACCCCGGGAGAGGCAATGACATCGGAGCGCACGCTACGGCGAATGAGATTGGGGATGGGATCGTTGGTGCCGCTGACCGTCGGGTTGCCGCTTCGCATCGGCACGATGTAGGCGTTGGAAGAAGGCAGATAGACGATATTTGTACCGTAGGTGTTCGTCGTAGAGCCATTGGCAATCTCCTGCTTGAGATCCGAAACGATTACCTCCAGCGAACTTTCTGCAAGTTGGCGCGCACGCGTGTCGCCCAGGCTGCTGTCGGACATCTTCCGCGTCAGCATGGAGTGCGAAATGTACGCCAGCACGAGACCGGAAAGCAAAACGACAAAGGCCAGGACGATGACCAGAGCCATGCCTCCGCGCCGGGCGGCAAATCTGGAACGCGGGTAAGTCATAGAGCCAGCGGGTTGAGATAAAACGTCCGCCCGTACACCCTCACGGATGAGAGCGCCGCCTTGGGAAGATCGCTGGTGTCTATGGCGTCACGCCACTTTTTCTCCAGTTCGCCGGTCTTCATGCTGTTGTCAAAGTCGGCCATGCGCCCAGCCAGCGTCGCGAGTCGGTCATCGCTCACAATGGCACGCGATTTCGGATCGATCACCGCAACGACGACACAGATGCCGGCAACATCGTTGATCGACTTGGGAAAGTCCGTCGAAAGCGTGCCGTCTTGCAGAAGGTAAAAATACTCAAATCGAAAGATGTCCGTCCCGAGTTGCTCGTAGTCGTCATCGGCCGAGTTGTTGGCTGCCTGGGGCCAGAGTCCCTTGATGGTCAGGGGAAGAAACGCCATCTTGCCTCCGGAGCCGCTCGTTCCGCCCCACTCCAGCCCCTTGCCGAGACGCTCCACGCTATGAAGCCGACCGGAGGACGCCGAGTCATTCACGCGATAGGCCACCAGAGACATCGGACTCTGGCTGCTTGAAGAGCTGGAGAAATACCCGGGTACCTCGCTAAAGAAAGCCATCTGGTCATTGCCGCTCTGCGGAGACATCGAGGACTTCATGAAATAGTCGACATCGTCCCGCTTGAGCATCTGGGCAAGGTCCACTGCCAGCCGGTCAAGGAGCTGCCGGGCCTGCGTATCGGCATCGAGCCGCCGGCTGTTGGCCGTGACCAAGGCGCTCGCGTTCTTGAAAAGCATCGTTATGAGAACGAGCAGCATGGTAAAGACCGCCACCGCCACGAGCATCTCAATGATGGTAAATCCCGCCCGGGAGTGGCGTCGGATTTCCACGCCTCCCCGACATGCATGTCGGCCCACGCTCATCCTAGTTGCGGTCCATCGCGACAAAGGTCTCCACACCGCCTGAGGCTTTGTCGGTCGACGCGACCGAAGGCCAGGTGATCTTCACATTTGCAAGACTCGCCGATCGCTTGCCGGAATTGGGCAGAAAGGTCACGGTGAGGCGAAACATCGATTGCCCCTGGTCGGAAGTCAGGCGTCCATCCTCGGTGAAGTACAGCGGATTACTTGCTCCTGTGGAGTTCTGTGCAGGAAGCGGAATCTGAAAGCGCGGCGAACTCGTCGCCGACCCGCGGGGTTCGGTCACCGGCGTGGTTTTCAGATCCGAGACCACGCTGGTGAGAATGCCATTGGCCAGCATCTGCTGCACGGCCGCCTGATTGCTTTTCAATCCCACCGGCAACATGCCGAAGAGAGCGATGAGGCAAAACCCGGCAATACCGATAGCCAGGGTGACTTCGACAAGGGAGAAACCTTTGGGGGATAGGGAACGCACTTTCATGGCCGAAAAATCTGCAAGTTGCCGCCGACGCCCGTGAACTGGATGGCGGCGATGTTGGGAGAGGTCTGGTCCACGACATTTCCCCTGACCGGGCGCAACCCGATCTCCCCCACTCGCTTGAGCGCACTGTCATTGATGACCACCTCACCGCGCGGACTGAACCTGACTGTCTTGTAAAACTGATAACCCTGGATGCTGAATGGGAAGTTTGACCGACTGCCGCTATCACTACTGATGCGGCTGGAGGCATCCTGCGAAGGCGTGGCCGAGCGACCGCTGATCTTCCGCGAGTCGCCGCCCTCGGGGGCTGGAAGATCCGTGAGATGCACGCCGTCGATCTTCAAGATGCGATCGATCGGCACGACACGCGCCGCAGGCAGCATCGTCGGAGTGGCATTCTCATCAAAGATCCGCGTGCCATCGACGGAAGCCACCGCCGCCAGGAGGACCCGCCCCTTGCCCTGATAGGGTGGCGCGCTTGTAACGGGACCACTCGGCGCTACGCCGTCCTCCTCGCAAAAACCCACCCAGACATAGGTATTGTTGGCCATGGCATATGCGCGGGCCTGCTGGAGGAAATCCGACATCTGAGTGACCGCCTGAGTCACCGATCCATTACCTCGCGCACCCAAAGCGGGAATAACCAGCGCAACCAGAAGCCCAAGGATCGCAATAACCACCAGAAGCTCTATGAGACTGAACCCATTCCGGGGGCGGGAAAGCGAACTCGAGACCGAGCATCTCTGGGGGAGAAGGAACATAAGAGCTATATCCTCTTTATATGCTATATTATCACTATGCAACCGTTTTTTGGGATTTCTCCACCTGAAAGACCAAAGAAACCTCTCTTGCCAAGATTTAAGTAAAGCGATTATTATAGCGCTTTACCGGCAGGTCTGTCCTGTTCGGCCACCTCGCAACGTTCGCCTCGTGATTGTTACCTGCAAACAAGAAATTCCCAGGCGCTGGGTCATTTTCGCCATTCTCCCGTGGGCCTCGTTCACCTTCAACAGCGCAGTCGTGGGGACGGCCTTTCTCTTCTCGCTGAAGAAATTCATCGAGAACCCCGCAGGGCTGACCTTCATCATGAGCATCCCCGGCATCCTGGCGATGGCGGTGTCCCCGGTGGCGAGCTTCCTGTCCGATCGCATCTGGACACGATTCGGTCGGCGCAAGCCGTTCATCATCGTCTCCTGGACCGGCATGCTCACGGCGATGATCCTCATGCCGCTGATGCCCAATTTCTGGCTCCTGCTGGCGGCCTATATTCTTTACCACTTCTCCTCCGATCTGAACTCCCCCATGGAGCCGCTGAAGCAGGAGATCATCCCGCCAAAGGATCGCGTGTGGGCGACGGGTGCCATGGCCTGGTGCAGCAACCTGGCGACGATGACATTTTACTTCGTCATGCTGGGGAGATTCGACGATGTGAGCTATCTGGCGGGACTGAAGCTTGATGGCGAATGGGTGATCTACTGGTCGGCGGGTTTGCTGCTGGCCCTGCTGCTCCTGCTGATCATTCTCGGCATCAAGGAGACTGACCCCAAAAGCTCCCTCCGCGGTCAAAAACTTACGCTGCGTAACTTTGTCGGCGGCTTGCTCGATCGCGAACTCTGGCCGGTTTATCTCCTGGTGTTTGGCAACGCGTGCCTGAACTTCTACGCCGGTCTCGGAGCTCTCAGCAACCTGCTCTACACGGACCAGTGGGACTACACGAAGCAGGAGATGGGGGTGAACGTGGCCATCGGCGGCATCGCCAATCTCTTCATCATCGGCCTGCTCACCGCCTTCGCCAGCAAGCTCAACCGCATGAAGGCCTACCAGACGACACTCTGCCTGTCGCTCCTGGGCAACGTCCTTTACTACTGCTACGTCGAGTTTGTCCTGCCGGACAAGCGCCCGACCCTTTTTGAAATCATCGTCTTTGGCGAGACCCTGTCCGTCCTGGCGATCCTCACCGGTCTGCTCTACGTGCCGCTCGTCTATGATTATGTCCGGCGCAATCGCATGGGCACCTATGCTGCGGGAGCCTCCATCGTCGGGCTGGCGGCGAGGCTCATCACTTTGAACGGAGTGGGTCTCTTCGTGACCTTCTACGCCTCGGTCTTTCAACCTCCGGCGGGGGAGATGACCCGGGTGGTACTGCATAATCCAGCGACCAGGAGCGAGTTTGTCTCCTTCCTGCAACAGGCCAGCTGGCCAGCGGTCGACTCAGCCGATCCCATCACTGCCGACCATCTCGCTGCGGATGTCTGGCAGGCAAACGGGATGATCGCGCAGACCGGCCGCACGTGGGAGATCCGCCACGGCAACAAGGACAGCGAAACTCTCGAGAAAAGAAAAACCGACCTCGAAGCGGAAAAATCCGCGCTTTTATCCAGGGAGGCGATGGCCCGCGACATGGAGGCGGCGCGCCTTCGCAAGCTGGGCCAGGATCCGTCGACCGCCCACCCGGGGCATTCGCTCCAGCCCCGCATCGAGGAGCTTTCGCACGAAATCGAAAAGCTTGATGCGATCCTGAAAACGCGCGCGGCGGATTTCCGCAAGCAGGTCTCTACCGTGCTCGGCGGCAGGCTCATGGCGGATGGAGATCAACTGCTGGATGCGCGAATGGGGCAGGCGCTCGTGGTGGAATACGCCATAGCCGCTCGCCCCGCCTCGCGTGCCATTGAGCAGGAACTCGATGCCTTGCGCCGGCAAGATCCCGCCGTCATAGACATGCGCCCTGTCAAGATCGCCGATGGCTACGGGCTGGCCGTCAGCACACTCATGACAGGCGGCGAATCGAGCGCGGAGGCCCAGCATCGCCTCCAGGCCAGTTTGGATCACCTCGGAGTTTCGCGGCAGAAGTCGCTGGTCACAGCCGACAGCACCCCGGCATCCTCTCGGATCCAGCCCGCCGTGACGCTTGATCTCCAAGTGGTGGAGGAACCGCTGGATACCTACGTCTCTCCCGTAAGCCGCCTCCTCCACGCGATGCTTGCACCTTTTGGGCATGAACTCAATCCCGCCCGACGCTTGATGGCAACGGGCAGTAGCCTTCGCGACCCGGCACAGACCAACCATGTGCGGGCCATTCCCGGCCCGGTCGAGCGTTCAATCTCCGTCACTGCCGTGCTGGAACCGCAGGCTCCCGGGACTCCGCCGCGGGCAACTCCCGGAAACAAGCTGGAAGAGAAGCTTTCCCTCGTCGCTGGCGACAAGGCTCCCGAGATTCTGGCCTTTTACGACCGTCTGGAGAAAGCCGCTGCCGCGCAGCGTATCACCATCGCCCATCCCGTGCTCACCTCCGGTTATGTTCGGATGCGCTACGATTATATGAGCGGATATCTCTGGATGTTCTTCATGGGGACGATTGGCATCATCCTTACGCTTGTCTTCGGCAAGCTTGAAGCACGAGGCATCATCCGGAAACGAGGCGTGGAGGAGGCGCTGGCATCATGAGTTCCCCACACGCCATCGAGACCTACACGCCTGGCTGCGTGGCGCAGAAAATGACGCTATTAATCGTCAGCCTCCTCATTCTGGCCTTTGGCCTTTCCCAGCTCGGGGCTCCCCTCCGGCTTCTGCTTTTTGGTCACCGCAGTGAGGCGGAAGCCATTTCTGTGACGAGAACCAAAGTCGGGATGCCGGACCTCGTGATGCACAGCGACAATGAAATCGTCGCAAACCAGGCGCCGCACGATCGCAGCTACGTGTACTGGAATGACTTCGTCATTCACACCGAGGCCGGAGAACGGATTCCCGTACGGGCGAATGTCGGAAGCAGGATCTCCCCGCTTTTTCCGCTTCGGAATGCGGATGGATTGCCCACGACCGTTATCGTCTGCTATAACCCCGAGAACCCCCGGCGCATTATCTTTCCCACCCTCATCGGCACGTGGCTTGTCCCGAGCCTGCTCGCTCTCGGCGGGCTGGCGGGAGCCGTCGTCGCCTCCTTCCTTCTCTACTGGGCTCGCCGTCCCATAGAGCTCCCGCACATCTCCGCTCCATCGGAACCAACCGGGCAAAAATAACCTCCTCTCCAAACTCCCACCTCATACGTCCATGTCACCCATCACCCGTCACGCCAACAACCCGATCCTCTCCGCCAAAGACATCCCCTACCCGGCCTCGCTGATCTTCAATGCCGGAGTCGCTAAGTACGAAGGCCGCTATGTCATGATCTTCCGCAATGACTACGGCACCACCGAGGAGGACTGGAGGCCCTTCAAGGAGGGCAAGGTGAACAAGCCGCCGGGGCTGCAAACCTCACTCGGCCTCGCCTTCAGCGACGACGGAGTAAAGTGGAACGTCGAGCCAAAGCCTTGCTGGAAAGTCGCCTCGGACGAGGTGCTTCGCGTTTACGATCCGCGCATCACCATCATCGACGGCGTGGCGCATATTTGCTTCGCCATGGACACACGGCACGGCGTGCGCGGCGGCATCGCCCGCACGGAGGATTTCTCAAGGTTCGACATCCTCTCCCTCAGCGTGCCGGACAATCGCAACATGGTCCTGTTTCCCGAGAAAATCGGCGGTCGGTATTTCCGACTGGAGCGCCCCTTCCCGGTCTACAGCCGGGGCCGCGATCAATTCGACACCTGGTGCGGATGGTCGCCCGACCTGAAGCATTGGGGCGATCACGACCTGGTGCTCGGAGTCGAGCATGTCGCGTTTGCCAATGACAAGACCGGACCTGCCGCTCCGCCCATCAAAACCTCCAAAGGCTGGCTCACCACCTTTCACGCGGTCTGGCGGGACCAGTCGATCAATCTCGGCGGCTGGGAGCCCTCCTGGCACAAGACCTACTACGCAGGCCTCATGCTCCTCGATCTCGAGAACCCCTCGAAAATCATTGGCCTCTCCCCCGAGCCCCTCATCAAGCCGGAGGCTACTTACGAGCGCATCGGCTTCCGCAATGATGTCGTCTTCCCCGGCGGCATGATCCTTGAGGATTCCGGCGAGGTGAAGATCTACTACGGAGCAGCCGATACCGTGGAGGCGCTCGCCACCGCCCACGTCGACGATCTGCTCGCTCTCTGCCAGCCGGTCGGTCGTTGACCGTCTCGGAATCCGCTCCGCGCCAATGCGGGGCGGATTCGCCTCAACGGGGTTGCAGCACCACTCTCAATGATCCCCTGCTTTTCGCCAAATCGGACCCGAACCGTAACCGGTAGACGCGATCGTCCTTTCCTTCACGGTTCCGAAATTCGCATGTATCCACCGAGCGGAAAACCGTGTGCCGTTCCGGCGTGACCTGCACCTGCCGGTCGCCGCAGGGAATCAAGACGCCCTCCGCACCCGGCAGCACCGGTCTTGCGCAAATAATCATCGACTCGACCTCACCAATCCCGTCCAGTTCGTACTCATCCCTCACCTCCAGCCGTCCGGACTCCCGATCGAGGAAAAACGATCGAACGAGCTTCCGGCAGCCCGCGGCGGCAGGATAGCAAGAGGTCAGATCGACGACGAACTCCACTCGGGGTCCCTCCAGCTCGCACCGCAGCACACGAGCTGCAAACTCGGCGCCGGGGGCCTGCTCGCATCCCTTGATCAGCGGGACCGAGTGCCCGAGCGAACGTGCCGCAAGAAACGCGTAGCGCGTCTCATCGCTGCTGAAATAACTCCCCACGTACTCCGGCGCCCCGATTTCGACGACGACCGGCGTATGCTCCACGTGAAAGATAAAACTGCCGCAATCATTATGATTATGGTGCTCCGCATTGTGCCCGCCCTTGGCGGCAAACTCCCAGGCGTCATCGTCACCCCGGCAGACTACGGCTCCGTAATCTTCGAAAAATCGATCCGGGCGGTGGGGTTCCCGAGCGCCGACCACGTCCTCGGGGCAGCGGAGACACAGTCGGTCGAAGTAAAAGAAATCGCACCTCTGGGAATCCAGGTTGATCGCGGTCTCCACTTCATGCCGGAAACCCCAGGCGCTTTCCGCGGCCACCTCGGGCAGACTCAACCGGTCACCGAGATAGGCAAGCAGAGCCGGGCCGAGCCGGTCGCGCTGCATACCATCTGAGAAGTTCACCATGTAGCCGCTGGACAGCACCATCGCCGGGGCAAACTGCGCGATGCGCCTCACCTTTTCATTCCTGCCGAAAAATGACAGCCGTCCGCGCGTCGCCGCCTCCAACTGGCAGTTCAGCTCGGCAAACCGTCCAAAGCCATAGCTCCAGTATCCCGGCCCCTCGGAGGTCGATCCATCATCCCCGAATCCAGCCAGGAATTTTGGCAGGCATTCCGCGGCGGATTCCAGCATCTCGGCCACGAGATCAGAATCGTCCTCCAGGGCGAGCGCCGCGCCGAGCACGCCCTGATGGCAAACCGCATTCCAGTTCATCGGCAGGTGCTTCCAGGTGATCTCGGATCGCGGATGCAGGTAATTCACAAACATCTGCTCGCGCAGTCTTGCTCGTATTCTCTGCCGGAGCGAAAGCGGGAGCATCTCACCGAAGACACATACCAGTTCCCCAAGGACGTTTGCCGTCTCGGCGGCGAACAGGTCGATCTTGTACGGGTCTTTTCCCGTTGGCTCCGTCCAGGCATGAGCAGGGAAAGTCCACGATTCCTCAGCCATTGTCTCCTCGACGCGTTCGATGAGGATGGGCAGAAGGCTTTTCCTGCGTTCCCCATCGGCGAGTACCGCTGATGCGGCAATACGCCCCAGGCGCCGACGCCTCTCGAAATAAACACCCTCAAACGGCAGTCTCTCGCCCGTCTGATAGAAGAGGGCGTAAAGCTCGTCTGGCAACGGGGGCAGAGGCTCATGCCGCTCACGATCGACACGGGCGTCGATCGCAGCTTTCCATTTTCGCACGGCGGGATTTTGCCGTGCCTGCGTCCACTCCGGAGACTCGCAGGGAGGGATCAGCCTATACTCCCGATCCACCAGTATGGCTGTCAGTTCCGCGCGCGAGATCCGTTGCTCGAGCAGGTTGATCATGAGGTGGGAGCCGCGATACGCGCCTAGCGCATCTTTTTCATCTCAAATTTTTCGCCCTTCAATGCGCGCTTGGCGAATTCTCCCCAGAACGGCGTGGGCGTGTATTCCCAATCGGAGATCAATACGGGCGTGGCCTTGGGATGCAGGCACCAGGCGGTCCAGTGAAATCCGTTCTTCTGGAGGAACCCCAGCATGTCGGGCACCCAGGTATAGGGATCCTCCTGGATCTCAACCGGGAGGAAATTCACCTTCTTCTCATCCGCGCCGAATTCGCCGACGAGGATCGGGTATTTCTCGGCTGCCGCCATTACGCGTCCCTGCCAGTCCTTGTGCCAGTTGTAAATGTGCCAGCCGTAAATGATGCCGTTGCCGCCCTTGTCATCCAGCGTATATCCATTGGCGATCCCAGAGAGATCACCCGACCAGCCCAGGCCACCGACGATCACAATGTTTTTCGCTCCGGTCGAGCGTACCGCATCGAGCAGAGCCTGCATCCCGACGGATTGGAAACCGGAGTTCTTCGCCTTTTCCTCGTCGGAGAGGAAAGCCGACTCGTCCGCACCTTTCTTCTCCTCCACGAATCCGCCGTTCTTCCACACATCCCAGCTGATGTCGTGCGGCTCGTTGAAAAGATCGAAGAGCACGGCGGGGTGATTCTTGTAATGCTCTGCGGCGTCTTTCCAAAACTCCACATGCTCCGGCTTCGGCGCGCGGAAGCGGTGCAGGTCCAGGAGCACATACCCGCCGCGATTAGCGACGAGGTTCACGATGTTGTCGACCGTCTCGCGATAGGCTTTGCCGCCGTCCTTCTGGATGGGGTTGCGTCCGAACCAGAACTCCTCCTTCACTGGGAGCCGGATGATGTTCGACCCCCACTCCATGCCGACCAGCGCCGACCGCATGATGTGCTTCTCGGTAGCCAGTGTCTCCAGGCCTCCCGCATTAACGCCCTGCAAAAGCACTTCCTTCCCATCGGAATCGAGAACCTTCTTGCCGTCGACGTGCAGTTCCTTTGGCCACTTCGCCTTGTTCGGTTCCTCAGGTGCGACATAGAGCTTCTTGTCCGCTGCCTCCTGCGCTGCCTTGGCCGCAATGAGCGGCTCCGGGGCAGTCGGCTTGATCGAGAAATCGTCGATATCAAGCGTTCCTGCCTGAGCCTGAAACACCGCCGGCATCAGCACGAGCGAGACCGCATTCTCCGGCACGAGGAAGCTCGTCGTCTTTTCCACCCAGCCATCCGTATCCTTCTGTGAATAGACTGGTCCCGGCGGATTCGGGATATCCTTTCCTGCTGCGTCCTTGAGTTTGAAAAGGATTCGCGCGTCGTTCCACGGCACAGCGCCTTTCTTGAGCCCGGTGACACGCCAGCGCCACTTGAGTTCCAGCGCTTTCACTCCGGCCGGTAAATCCAGCTCGCGATACAGCATCACCATCTCACCGGGAGTCGAGGAGGAGAGTCTGAGGAAATGATTTCCGTCTTCACTCGGCCAGCTTCCTCCTGTCTTGGGATGCGGCCAGCCGTCGGGCCATTCATTGTTTTTGCTGGCCTCGAAATTTCCGTTGGCGATGAGGGATCCGTCCGCCTGCACATTAGCCGCGGCTTTCGCTCGCCTGGCATCTGCCTTCTGGGTCTGCTTGGCCTGCGCCTCTTCCTGTTTCGCGGCAGCCGCCGCCTTCACCTCGGTATCGTCGATCACCGTAAGCGAAAGATTGTCGATGTCGAAGGTCCCCGCCGTGACCTTGAAAAGGGTCGGCATGAACTTCAAAATTTTCGTGCCCTCCGGCACGAGGAACGTCACATCCTTATCCACCCAGCCCTCGGTATCCTTGCGGAAACTCGGCGCGGGCGGACCGGGCTTGACCACCTGGCGGTCGGCTCCGAGGAAATCCATCATGATGCGCGCGTCGAACCACGACGACGTGCCGATCTGGAGGCCCGACACCCGGGCGCGAAACTTGAGTTGCAGCGCCTTTGCTCCGGCCGGGATCGGGATTTCCCGGTATATCATGATCATCTGGTCCGGCTCGCTGGCCTTCAGGCGAATGAAGTGGTTCCCCTCCTCCGCCTCCCAACTTCCGCCGACTTTGGCTTTGCTCCAGTCATCCGGCCACTGGTCGGAGTTGGCATCCGTTTCGAGATCGCCATTCTTCAGCAAATCGATGCCGGTATCGGCGGCATGAGACAGTGACAGGCCAACGGTGAGCGCGAGCACCGCGCTGGGAATCAAGCGCCGCACCTGCGTGCAGCTACGGACGAACGAGCGAAGGGAACAAGTCATCATGGGAATGCAAAAAATCTAGTACTGGGGTGGACGCAGATGGTGAGCGCCGCGAAGCTCCCCCAAGCTCCGCGGCCACCAGAAAAGACAGACTGTCGTTCGCAAGGTTTCCCGGCGCTTTTCTCGCCGGTTGCCTTTAGCTTAGCACGACTTGCGAGCGCGGCGAAACACGATCACCGAGGCTAGGCTGGCGGTGAGCAACAGCCAGGTCGATGGCTCCGGAACCGCCTGCACCACGAGGTCATTGCCGCCGGTGAAACTGCTCGTCGTCACATCACCCGTATAGCTGATGCGGAACTGCTGACCGCTCACCGTAAAGAGGGCTCCCTGCGAGAGGTCCGTCGTCACGCCATTGAGCTGTTCAAAGACGCCCGCGATGGCGCTGCTGCCCTGGTTGTCGACCAAGAAGAACAGGGCGTTAACCGCCGGCGTATAGCTCAGGGTCAGCGCGAGGTTGTTCGTACCAGTGAGCGAGAATACTGACGAGGCGCCAGTCATTGTCACCCGATCGTATTGGGTGCCGACCGTCGCCCCAGCGATCTCCATGTTCACCGCACCGCCATCGAGGATGGTGACGTTGTTGTTCACCGTAAGATTGCCCGGAGAATTGCCCGGAGCGAGCGTACCGCTGACGTTGACCGCGCCATTGATCGTGCCGCTGCCACCGAGGATGGCTCCAGATGCCACTGAGACAGCAGAGGTCGCCGAGGTCGATCCGTTGATGATCAACGTACCTGCGCTAACTGTCGTTGCTCCCGTGTAGGAGCTGGCACCCGAGAGGATCCACTTGCCTGCGCCGGTCTTGGTCAAGGAAACCACCCCGCTCCCGTTGTTGCTCAACGCCGCAGCGAGTGTGTTGTTATCCGTATTGGCGCCAGTGAGCGTCAGCGTACGGCTTTGATTCGTCGTCCCATATGCAATCGAGCTCGTGTTTGTCAGGTTAAGAGCCCCAGTACCGGAAGCATCCAGCGTCGCGCCTTGGCTATTACCCGTGCCGGCAATTGTAAATGATCGGTTGGAGGTGCTGCCGCTGCCGGTATACTGGAGCGTCGTTCCATTCTTCAGCACCAGGTTACTGGCAGCATTCGAAGAATTTCCCACACTGCTTGCAGCGCCGCCATCGGCAAGATTGGACACGGCCAGAATGCCTCCGGACACTGTGGTGATTCCTCCATAGGAGTTAGCTCCGTTCAGAGTAAGCGTTCCCAGACCGGTCTTTTGCAGCGCCCCGCCACCCGAGATCGCGCTATTGACCACCATGTTCTGCTGCGTCGATCCCGGCTGGGTGTCGAACGTTGCCGTCACTCCATTCGCTATAGATATTGCCCGAGAAGCCCCCAGCGTGACCGTCCCGTTAGCCACCAGAGACAGATTGGTCCCGGAAAGTCCCGCCTGCAAAGTGGAGTCAGCCGTGAACGAGATCCCTGAAGACGCCGCGCCCAAAGACTCGTCGTAGGCCACGCGCAACACCCCGCCCGACAAGACAGTGCCCCCGCTGTACGTGCTGGTATTTCCTATAATCCACATATAACCGGCTCCCGCCTTCGTAAGGATCGCGCCGGAATTAGAGGCTCCATCATCCACCCTCGCCACCGCGAACGGCGTAGCGGAACTATTTCCGTTGGTTCCGTTAACGGTCAGCACCTTATTCGCATCCAAAGTCAAAGACTTGAACTCCTGCGCGTCATTGCCCATCGCAATCGTGAAGTCGCCTTGTAAAAACAATCCCGTGGACTTCATCCCTTTGACCTTTGTACTTTGGGAAGACCCAGCTCCGAGCAGAGTTCCATTGACCAGGTAGAGATCGTTGTTCAGACCGCCATTTGCGATCGACAGCGCCAGCTTTCCCGAGGTGCCAGATGTACCCACCACAAAGCTGCCTCCCGTGCCAGCGAAACTGTTATTCGTCCCGTCATTACCCAACTGAACAAGCCCGGGCCCGGCGATGGTCACCTGACCATTGATAGTTCCGCCTCCCACGAGCAGACGACTTGAACTGTTATTTGCCCACGTCTGATTTCCCGACACGGTCACCTTGGTATCACCACTCGCATTACCGATGAGCACCTCCCCGGATCCCGCAGCAAGCGTGATACCACCCAACCCGACGGTGATCGCTTGATTGGCCACAGAATTAGTAATCGTGGTTGCTCCGATACTAAACGTCAGACTGTTCGCGGAAACCGATCCTCCCAAGGAGACAGCACTGGCCACGGCGGTGCTGCCTGCCGAGAATACCGCATCGCTGCCCGCAATGTAAGCTCCCGGCGTTCCCGTGCCATCGGCCACCAGGTTCCAGAAATTGCTTGCCGATCCTCCACCCCAAGTTCCACTTCCTCCCAACCCCGGACTGGTTCCATTGGTATCCCAGTAAAGAGTATCTGCCGATGCCGCGCTCATCCCAAAAACGGAGAGAGCGCCAATGGCGATAGCCAAAGCACGCGCGGACAGTGGTTCGCCGAAGTGAATCGAACTCAAACAGGCGGTGATTTTCATAAAATTCTTGGAGGGGGAGTTGAAGCTACGAAACGGATAACTTTACGCAGATGTATAGCAAATGCATTGTGCTATGCAATTACATTTTTTATTTTTTGAAATGCTAGATCCAGCAGGATGTTCATCCCCATGGCAAATTGGCTCGATAGCAACCCACGCGCCCCGCCTCGTCCAAGGATACACTCCCTCTGCATCACGAAGTACTATGCGCCAGAATGCCGAGAAAAACGCAGCAACCCTTCCTTCACCCCCTCCTCCCTCAATGTTGCGTGAGGAAAAGATGTTGCAAACAAAGCAAAATGCTATATATATCGCGACAAGAGTTTGGCGCAACGCAACCCGCGCGCACATAACACCCGGCTCGATATCCCATTTTGAAAACACCCATTCCCAATCAACTGAAGTACAAGCGCGTGGAAGCCGAGTTGCGCCAGCTCGTGATGACGCTGCCTGTCGGGAGCAAACTCCCGGCGGAGCGGGATCTCGCGATCTCCTACGACTGCAACTTCCTCACCGTGCGCAAGTCGCTCAAGCAGTTGGTGGACGACGGCACTATCGTGCGCCGCATCGGCAGCGGAACGTTCGTGGCACGCAAAAGCAACGAACCCAATTCTCCGTCCGGTACGGACAAGCACATCGGTGTCCTCGTGGTGCAGGAGAGCAACGCCTACGCCAATCGCCTCATCCAGGCCATAGCCCATGCCGGCCTCGAGCAGCACGTCCATCTGCGCTCCAGCTGGATACGTGATTTCTCCGATCAGTCCCTGCGCGTGGTCGAGCAGCTCAAGTCCGACGGCTGCGTGGCGGTGACGCTCCCGTGGTTCCCTCATCAAAAGATCGACGAGGTGCGGAAGTTCGTCCTGCGCAGTCCGCTGCCCATCAGCCTGCCCATGCCGATTCCCGGCCTGGAAAAGAACAGCTTCGTGGAGTCCGGCGCGTTCGGCGGCAACTCCCCCATCGAGGACCTGTGTCAGTATTACCTCGGCCTCGGCCACAAGCGCCTCGCCTTCATCGGCCCGGATACGACGAATGATGTCTTCCTCCAGAAGGTGCTCACCTCCTTTGTCTGCTTCACGTCGCGCGAGAATCTGCCAAGTCCCTCCGGCCTGGTTTCCCCAGGCGCTCCGGCGATGGACAAGCTGGCCGAGCGCTGGAAGAGCTTCCGCGGCGACCTGGCGATCCTGAGCTACGACGACGAGCACGCCATCCGCTTCATGACCGCCATGCACAAGATCGGTCTCAACGCACCGGATGACTACGCCATCATCGGGTATAACGACACCGAGGCCAGCCGGTACAGCGACCCACCGCTCAGTTCGGTACGCCAAAACTTTGACTACATCGGCGAATGGCTCCTGAAAAGTGCGCTCGGCCTGAGCAAGAACCGCATCTGCCAGTCCTCGAAAGACCCGAAGCTTCAATTGCTCGTGCGCAACACCTGCGGTGGCATGGATCACCTCGATACGTTGAAAACCTTCCAGCTTCCCACGATCGACCTCATCCTCGACAGCAAGGGACTTCCGGAGCCAGTAATCTCCGAGGAGGACGAAGAAGAGCCAGCCCTTTCCTCGACGCCCTGAGCATTCTCGAGGCGTCACGCCGTTCCGGCTACTCTCCGCTTTGCGGGTCGGCTGCGTTGATGTTCGGATCCAACACCTGCCCGGCGTTCAGGAGTTCATCCCGCAGCTTTTCGTAGGGGACGTCCTGCACATCGACTCCTCCGCGGATGGCCAGCAGCGCCGCGTGGACACAGGACTCTGCAAGAAGCATGAAAACAGGCTCCATGCGGATCGAGCCAAATGCGATGTGCGACGCGGACAGCCCGAAAGGCACGAAAAGGTTGCCGCATTCGCCCCGGCGTGGAATCAGCGCCCGATAGGAGATCGGGTAAGGCGGCCCGGAGTGCACCTGCACGTCACCCTCATTGAGCACCTTGCCGTCGCGCACGAAGCGCCGGCAGTTGTGCGAATCCATCGTATAGGCAGCGAGGCCGACTGAATCCTCGATTCGCTCTGCGCCCGTGCAGTGATGTTCCGTCATTACGACGTCTCCCACCAACCGACGGCCTTCGCGCACATAGAGCGAATGGGGAAATCCCCCGCAATCGACAAACTCGTCCTTCGCCCAGCCCCAGTTTTGAAATGGCTCCTGAAACTCCCGCGGCACCTCCGGGTCCTGCTTCCAGAACCACAGGAGACCCTTCACGTGAGCGACATGGCGCTGAAAAATCTCCTCCCGCCCTGCGTAGCTCGCGGTGAGGAACGCGTGATTCCCTCCGATGAAATCCGTCGAGAAGGCCCCATGGTTGTTCATGTCCACCTTGTCATTCACCAGCGCGTCGAACTTGTTAAAGACCGGCACGTAACCCGCTCGCAGGTATCGGGCGAATAGCTCGTAGCGCCCACGGTCATAGCCCTCGGGTTTCTCAAAAGGCCGCTGATTTTCCGGATTCCTGCTCAGGCAAAGGCGGAAATTATAAGCCTGCACGCGACGATCACCCCGGCCGATCACCGGCTCGCCCGGCTCGATGCCGGGCAGCAATCCGCTGGCGGAGTCCCCCTCGACCACATACGGATCGACCGGCAGTTCGAACTGGTGCTTGTTCCGCACCTGGGCGCCGTTGAGCGTCTCACCGTAGGCGCTATTGGATTCCCGCCCAATTGTAAAAGACACACCCGCCGCCGCCATGAGATCGCCCTCGTAGGAGCAGTCGATAAAGCATCTCGCCTGCACCTCGACGCCGCTCTCCGTCCAAAGCCGGACGATGTCGCGATCCCTCACCTCCACGGCCGCAAGGAAGCTCCCGTAGTGAACCTCGATTCCCTCCTCCGCCACCCAGTCGAGATAAGTCTGCTCGGCTGCGTGGGGTTCAAATCGCCAGTGCTCCGGCACTCCATAGTGTCGCCCCACCCGTCGATAGAACTCCCGAGAGACTCCGCCGATCGCATGTTTGTTGCCGATATCGGTCAGGCTCAATCCACCTGCCGTCATTCCCCCCAGATGCCGCCCGGGCTCCAGGACGACGACGCTCAATCCCAGGCGCCTCGCCGCCACCGCCGCAGCAATGCCACCGGAGTTTCCTCCGTAGATACAAAGATCGCGCTTCAGGGTGAGGTTCAGAGTGTGTTCTGAGGGGAGATGATAGTGCAGTGCAGACATGGGAGAAGTTCCCTCATCTTTGGCTATATTATTGCTGTGTCAACCTTGGGTTGCGGAAAACAGCCGATAAACATTGGGTCGCATTCGGTGTTTGAAGTTGCAATCCAGCGAATAGCAATGCATTTATATAGCACTTCTCCTTTCATGTTTTTCCACCCTCTCCCCAGGCTTTACGCGCCCGTTCTCCGACGCCGGATGACACGCGCGGGTGTCGCAGGGCTCCTGCTTTCCGTCTTTCTGTCCCTTGATGCCGTCGCTGCCGATCATCCCTTGCGCGTCGTCGGCACCGGAGGACGCATTGGCGTCGGGGCTTACAAACAGGCGGGGCCGGTATCCGCCTACTGGCAGCGCACCCCGCACATGCTGGGCGGTCCGGTTTCAGAAATCACCATCGGCTTCATGAACTGGCTGCACACGACATCGATGGAGGCGCCGAACCCCAGCCCGGTGACGATTGAATACGCGTGGCTGGAGCGCGGCAGCACCGGCCAGATCGTTCCACTGACCTTTACCGGCGGGCGTCAGCTTGTCATGCCAGCCAACGACGTCGCCCCATATCATTTGTCAGATCCCGTGCCGTCCTCGGTCTGGCAGGGCACGCCACCCTCGCGAGATGAGATTTTCTGGGTCCATGCCAAGGGCAGCATTCCGTCCGGCGGCTCGCTGCCGGTTGGCACTCCGGCAAGCTACAGTGGGTCGCGATTCCTCGTTTACGACGGAACGAAAGAGCCAGGAGCCAAAGATGTCGCCGGTCCACTGCCCGCGATTCCCGGAGCCAACGCACGCCCCGCAGGTCTGCCTCTGCTTTTTCTCGGTCGCTATACGGAACCCGGCCACCTCTCGGTCATCGGCCTGGGCGACAGCATTCTTTTCGGCATGGGCGATTCCGAGAATCCCGTGTCGGTGATATCGGGCTTCGGATTCTTCAATCGCGCCGCCGTCGATGAAAAGGGAGCCAACGCCATCGCCATGCTCAACCTGACGCGCTCCGGCGAGACCGCCGCCACATGGGTCGCCAGGCACGATCGGCAGGCCCAACTACTGCCCTTCGCCAATGTGGTCGTGGAGGAATTCGGCACCAATGACATCGGCTCCAATGGAAGCAAGGCCAACCCCCAAGGCGTTTACGAGCGTCTCCAGAGCATTTGGAACACCGCCCGCGAGGCCGGAGTGCAAAAGATCGTCCGCACCCGCCTGATGCCTCGCACATCGTCGACGGATCGCCAATGGGCCAGCGCCGCGGATCAGACGCCCAACCCAGGCTGGGGACCTGGCGAAGCACGCGACCAGCTCAATGACCTCCTGTCCAAGGCTCTCGCCGAAGGAAAGATCGACACCCTGGTCGACACGCTCACACCCGTGGCTGATCCGGAGAATTCACATCTCTGGATCACGAATGGAACGAAGGCCTACGCAACGGGCGACGGCACTCATCCGCGCCCGGCGGGTTATGCCCTGCTCGCGCCGCCGCTGCGCGAGGCGCTGCTCAAGATCAAAGTCGACGATGCCAGCGCCGCTTCGCGCTAACCCTTTCACTCAACCATCCCATGCTCTATCCCCAAGAAAACGAAACCCGCGAAGTCAAAGACCTCTCGGGAGTCTGGAACTTCCGCGTCGATCGCCACTCGACGGGCCGCGACGAAGAGTGGTTCCGCCAGCCTCTCTCCGACACCATGCCGATGCCGGTGCCAGCGAGTTACAACGACCTCACCCAGGACATCACCATTCGCGATCACATCGGCGACGTCTGGTACGAACGCACCTTCTACGTCCCCTCCTCCTGGCGCGGCAAGCGGGTGAGCATTCGCTTTTCGAGCGCCGAGCATAACGCAGTGGCGTGGGTGAATGGACGCGAGGTCGTCGCGCACAAGGGCGGCCACCTGCCATTCGCCGCCGACATCTCCGACATCGTCACCTACGGAGCGGAAAACCGCGTTACCGTCGTGGTGAACAACATCCTCACCTGGGACACCCTGCCGCCGGGCTTCATCCGCACGTACGACGACATGAACCACCCTCCGGGATATCGCATCCAGGAGATCCAGTTCGACTTTTTCAACTACTCCGGCCTCAGCCGCCCGGTGGTATTGACCGCCACCTCGCCGACCCGCATTGAGGACATAGCCATTCGCGCGAACAGCGAGGGCTGCACTGGCATCGTCGATTACGCCGTGACCACCACGGGCGACTCCGCCCGGATTACCGTGCGCATTCTCGATGAACTGGGCCGCGAGGTCGCTGCCGCCGCCGAGGCGTCAGGCACCCTGAAGATCGAAAACGTCACGCTTTGGAAGCCCGGCCAGGCCTACCTTTACACGCTGGAGGCAAAAGCCACAGTCAGCACGGGCGCTGTCGTGGACATCTACCGCGAGACCTTCGGCGTTCGTACGGTGCGGGTGACCGACACGCAGTTCTTCATCAACGACGAGCCGTTTTATTTCCAGGGCTGCTGCAAGCACGAGGACATGGACCTGAAGGGCCGCGGCCTCGACCACGCGCTCAACATCAAGGACTTCAACCTCATGAACTGGATCGGGGCGAATTCCTTCCGCACCTCGCATTATCCCTACTCCGAGGAAATCCTCCAGCTTGCGGATCGCACCGGCATGGTGATCATCGACGAATCCCCCGCCGTGGGAATGCGGTCCGACAATCCCGCCGAGCCCACCTACAGCGAGGAGCGCATCTCGTCGCGCACCCTCGCCCACCACAAGCAGGTCATGCGCGAACTCATCACTCGCGACAAGAACCACCCCTGCGTCGTGATGTGGAGCGTGGGCAACGAACCCATCGTCAATGAGCCCAAGGCGGGCGACTACTGGGGCGAGGTCGTGGCGGAAACCCGCAGGCTCGATCCCACCCGGCCGGTCACGCTCGTCATCGGCGACGTGGTGAAGCCCGCCGAGTGCCATCCCTTTCAGCATGTCGACGTGATGTGCATCAATCGCTACCACAGTTGGTACTCAGACCCCGGCCACCTGGAGTTGATCGAGTTGCAAACCGTGGCGGAACTCACTCCGTGGCACGAGCATTTTCAAAAGCCGCTCATCATTAGTGAATATGGCGCCGACACCATCGCCGGCTTTCATGCCGATCCTCCGGTCATGTTCAGCGAGGAGTATCAAGTGGCCATGCTGGAGAACTTTCACAAGGGCTTTGACCGGCTCCATTTCGTTATCGGAGAGCATGTTTGGAATTTTGCGGACTTCGCGACCAAACAGGGCGTCAGCCGGGTCATCGGCAACAAAAAAGGCGTCTTCACCCGCCAGCGCCAGCCCAAGGCGGCGGCTCATGCTTTACGAAAGCGCTGGAGTGAACCTCGTAAAAAAATAAACTAATTCCCCTCCCCAACCCACCCTCCTCTGTGAATCCTTACGGTTACTTCGACGACGACAACCGGGAATACGTCATCACGCGCCCGGACACACCGCTCCCCTGGCTGAACTATCTCGGCCAGGACGACCTCTTCGGCCTCTGCACGAATACCGGCGGCGGCTATACCTTTTACCGCGACGCCAAGCTTCGCCGCCTCACCCGCTACCGCTACAACGAGATCCCGTACGACAATAACGGGCGATACCTCTACATCAAGGACGGCGACACGATCTGGAATCCGACATGGAAACCGACCCGTACGGCGCTGGATCGTTACGAGTGCCGCCATGGCCTCGGCTACAGCCGCATCACGGCAGAGAAGAACGGCATCGAGGTCGAGGTGCTCTTTTTCATTCCCAACAACGAGACGGTGGAACTGTGGAAGACCACCGTCCGCAACAAATCCGGCCAGGCCCGCGACATCCAGCTCTTCAGCTTCATTGAATTCTGTCTCTACGAGGCCCAGAACGACGCGACGAACTACCAGCGCACCTACTCGATCGGCGAGGTCGAGCAGGAGGACGGCGTGATCTATCACAAAACGGAATACCGCGAACGGCGCAGTCATTACACCATCTTTGGCTGCACGCATCCCGTGGCCGGCTTTGACACCTCGCGCGACGCCTTTGTCGGCGTTCACAACGGCCTGCACGATCCAAAGGTCGTCCTGGCCGGGAAATCCGCTAACTCCATCGCGCATGGCTGGAATCCCATCGGGTCCCACTCCCTCGATCTGCATCTCGCTGGCGGAGAGGAGAAGGTCTTCACCTTCGTCCTCGGTTACGTCGAGGTCGGCGACGCAGCGAAATTCGACGCTCCCTTCGTCATGAACAAGGCGGCTGGCCGGGCCATCATGGAGAAGTACAGCGACGTCAAAGACGTCGACCGCGCCTTCACCGATATGACGACCCGTTGGGATGAACGCCTCGGTGTCTTCCAGGTGCAAAGCCCCAGCCCGGAACTCAACCGCATGGGGAACATCTGGAACCAGGTGCAGTGCATGACCACCTTCAACCTCAGCCGCTCGGCCTCGCTGTTCGAGACCGGCATCGGGCGAGGTATGGGCTACCGTGACTCCAACCAGGACATCCTCGGCTTTGTCCACATGGTGCCGGAGAAGGCCCGCCAGCGCGTGCTCGACATCGCCGCCACGCAGATGTCCAGCGGACTGTGCTTTCACCAGTACCAACCGCTCACCAAGAAGGGCAACGCCGACATCGGCGGAGGGTTCATGGACGACCATCTCTGGCTTGTCCTCTCCACCTGCGCGTACATCAAGGAAACCGGGGATACGTCAATACTCAGCGAGGATATCGGCTATGCCGACCAGCCGGATGATGCCAAATCCGGCACGCTGCTCGACCATCTGGAACTCTCCATCCGCTACTGCCTGGAGAATGTCGGGCCGCACGGCCTCCCGCTCATCGGCCACGCCGACTGGAACGATTGCCTGAACCTCAACTGCTTCTCGACCGAGCCGAACGAATCCTTCCAGCTCGCAGGGCATGGAGCCGATGACAAGGTGGCGGAATCCGTAATGATCGCCGGACTGTTTCTCAACGCCTCCGATCTGCTGGCCGGTCTCTACGACCATCTCGGCCAAGCGGGGGATGCCGCGCGCATTCGGGCCGGATACGACACAATCCTCTCCGCCGTCGACCAGCACGGCTGGGATGGAAAGTGGTTCGTCCGCGCCTACGACGCCTACGGCAAGCCGGTCGGCTCCGCCGTCAACGAGGAAGGCCGCATTTACATCGAGAGCCAGGGATGGTGCATCCTTGGCGGAGTCGGCATCGAGGACGGACGCGCCCGCACTGCGCTCGACAGCGTGCACGAGCACCTTTTCTTCGAGCATGGCTGCGTGCTGCAACAGCCCGCGTACAGCGAGTATCACGTCGAGCTGGGCGAGGTCTCCAGCTATCCGCCGGGCTACAAAGAGAATGCCGGCGTATTCTGCCACAACAACCCGTGGATTCAGTTTGCCCTGATGAAGCTGGGCGACGGCGACCGCGCCTTCCTGTACTATCTCTCGATCTGCCCGGCCGCGAAGGAAGACATCATCGATACCTATCGCGCGGAACCCTACGTCTACAGCCAGATGATCGCGGGCAAGGACGCCGCCAACCCGGGCGAAGCCAAAAATGCATGGCTCACCGGCTGCGCGGCATGGACCTTCCTGACGGTCAGCCAGGGATTCTGCGGCATCCAGCCCGACTACACCGGGCTGCGCCTCGATCCGTGCATTCCGTCCCACTGGCCGGAGTTCAAGGTCACCCGCAAATTCCGCGGCGCGACTTATGACATCACGGTGAAAAATCCCTCCGGCAAATCGAAGGGCATTACTTCGCTCGTGGTCGATGGCCAGATGGTCCCTGGCAACATCATACCGACAGCCCCGGCCGGTCGGACTGTAACGGTCGAGGCCGTACTCGCCTAAGCTTAGTAGAAACTTACAGAACCGGTCGCGCCACCCGCTCAGGCGTGCGACCGGTTCCTTGTGTTTTCAATTCGGCACTTGCCTCCCTTGGGGCGTTTCCCGATAACGGGCAAAACACCCCGCCGTGACCAGCATCGAGATCTTCTTCGGGTTACTCTTCGGATTAACGGCTTATCTTATCTTCCGCTCGCTCGCCCTCGGTTTCTATACCGTCGCGCCCAACGAGCGTGCGGTCATCACCAGCTTTGGCCGGGCTCAACGGCTGAAGGGAAGCACACTCGACACTCCCCTCGCGGATGATCTCTCCGAGACGGACCGCGAGCGCTATATCTTTCCGCAAATCCAGGTGATCCCGCCCGGCGGCCCATATTTCCGCTGGCCCTGGCAAAAAGTGCACAAGGTCAACATCGCCATTGCGACCGCCAGCATCGCCTACGATCCCGAGACACCCGACGCCAACCAGGGTGGCATGGTCCTCGAGGCCGTGACGCAGGATCAACTCAATATCGGCGTCACCGGGCAGATCCGCTTCAGCATTTGCGAGGCGAATCTCTATGCCTTCCTCTTCGGCGTGAAGAACCCCATCGCCCACGTGATGGGATATTTCGTTTCCGTGCTGCGGGAACGCATCGCGACCTTCCGCGCGCCGGAGGATAACACCTCCGGCGAACAGCACCTCGAGGGCATCTCGATTAACGACCTGCGCAAGAACTTGAATCTCCTCAACGAGCAGATGGACCAGCACTGCCGCAGCTCCGCCGCACGCTATGGCATCGTCCTCGACGCCTCGCTCATCACCGGCATCGACCCGCCGCCGCAGATCGACGGCGCACTCGCCGCGATCAACACCGCGCACAACGAAGTTTCCTCCGAGATCAGCGTGGCCCAGGCCCTCGCCGACCAGCGTATCGAGGAAAGCCGCCGCGCCGTGGAAATCCAGACCATGAACGCGGAAGCCGAGGTCGAACCGCTCAACTGGCTGGCCGAGCAACTCCGCCAGCTCAAGCAAAGCGGCCCCGATGCCATTCCCGGCTATCTGAGAAACGTACGCCTCGATCTCTACAAGCGCGCCCGCCGCATCATCGTGGAGGCAAAGTCATGACCTTTCTCGCCGTCGCCTTTGTCACCTTTTTCTTTTGCCTCATTGCCGTTCCCGCGCTGATGGGGCTGGCAGAGTTTTTCTGCCTCTTCGCCGTCGTCCAGGAGCGCGAATCCCAGGTGTTTCTGCTTTTCGGGCGGGTCGTGGGAGTGCTCTCCGAGCCCGGCCTGCACTTCCTGCCACTCAAGATCGGACCGCAAAGCCTGCTCATCCGGTTCTTCGGCGGCGTGCGCAAGGTCGACATGCGCATCGATCAGGAGTACCTCCGCAGCCAGCCGGTCAACTCCGAGGAGGGAACGCCCATGGGCATCGGCGTCTGGTACGAGATGGCTGTGTCCGACCCGGTGGAGTACCTCTTTCGCAATACCGATCCGCGCGGTTCCCTGCGCGCCAACGTCCGCAATGCCGCCGTGCGCTGCCTGAGCAACATGCCGCTGCAGAGCCTGCTTGAGGACCGCCACTCGATGAGCCACCGCGTGCGCGATGAGGTCTCGCCCAAGTCCATCGCCTGGGGATACCAGCTCGGCTCGGTCTACATCCGCAAGGTCCACTTCCGCGATCAGCAGATGATCCAGCAGATCGAGCAAAAGGTGGTCAACCGCCTCAGGCAGGTCACCTCCGCCATCCGCCAGCAGGGTGCCAACCAGGTCGCCATCATTCGCAGTGGAGCGGAGCGCACGGCTGCAAAGGAATTTGCCCACGCCGCCGCCGTACGCCCGTACCTCGTCGGCAAGGCCATTCAGGAAATCGCCGCCGACCGGGAGATCCTGAATGCGGTTTTTGAAATCCTCGAAACGGAAAAGATGCTTCACGGCGATGTCGCTCTGACCGTGATCCCGCCCGATAAAGACGGCCTGCTCAAGCGCCTGCTCGCCGCAGAGGAACCCGCTCAGTCTCAAGTGCCTCCGCTGCCAGCAGCCTCGTAGTCGAAGAAGAAAATTTTGCCCGGCAAGGGCGGGGACCGAACGCCTGTTCCGGGCTTGTATTAGATTTACTAATTTACAGCAACAGCACAAGGGCATAAACTTACGTTTCATGTCCGCTGCTGCTTCGCTCTCTTCTCATGAGCCGCACCTTCCGCATGGTGTGGAGCTCCTTCGCCACCCCCTTTTGAACAAAGCCACCGCCTTCAGCGAGGAGGAGCGGGATCAGCTCGGCCTACGCGGGCTCCTGCCGCCCCGCGTGGTCAATCTGGAACTGCAGGTCGAGCGCGTGCTGGCCCAGCTCCGCTGCAAGTCGAACGACCTGGAGAAATACATCTTCCTCTCCGCGCTCCAGCAGCGGAACGAAACCCTCTTTTACAAGCTGCTGATCGACCACTTGGAGGAGACGATGCCGATCATCTACACCCCGACCGTCGGCCAGGCCTGCCTGGAATACGGCAGCATCCTGCGCCATCCGCGCGGCCTGTGGATCACCAGCAACGATCGCGGGCGCATCGCGTCCGTCCTGCGCAACTGGCCACAAACCAATGTCCGCGTCATCGTCGTCACCGACGGTGAGCGCATCCTCGGCCTCGGCGATCTTGGCGCCTACGGCATGGGCATCCCCGTCGGCAAGCTCGCTCTCTACTCCGCCTGCGCGGGAGTCCATCCCTCCGAGTGCCTGCCCATCACGATCGACGTCGGCACGGAGAATCCCCGCTTCCTAGATGACCCGTTTTACATCGGCCTACCGCAAAAGCGTGTACGCGGCGAAGCATACGAGGCGTTGATGGATGAATTCATCGCCGCGACGCAGGAGGTATTCCCCGGCTGTCTCGTTCAGTTCGAGGATTTTGCGAACCACAATGCCTTCACCCTGCTGGAAAAGTGGCGCGACCGCATCTGCTGCTTCAACGACGACATCCAGGGAACTGCCGCTGTCGCCGTGGCAGGTCTGATCGCCGCGAGCAAGGAAACCGGCAAGCCGCTGACGGACCAGACCGTCCTGTTCCTGGGCGCAGGCGAGGCGGGCACAGGCATCGCCGGATTGTTCGTCCGGGCCTTGGTTGAGGCGGGAATGTCCGAGGCCGAGGCGCGAAAACGCTGTTGGTTCGTCGACTCCAAGGGTCTCCTCGTGGCGGGACGCGATACCAAGCTTCCCTCTCATAAAGCGCCCTACGCCCACGAGGCTCCGCAGGCGGCCACCCTCGCCGAGGCTGTCGAGCGTATCCGCCCGACCGCGCTCATCGGTGTGGCCGGAATCGGGCCCGCCTTCACGCCCGAGATCCTGCAACGCATGGGCGAGTATAACCACCGTCCGATCATCTTTGCCCTCTCGAATCCCACCTCCAAGGCGGAATGCACTCCCGTGCAGGCCTACGAAGCCACCGGGGGACGCGCCATCTACGCGAGCGGCAGCCCGTTTGCCCAGGTGGAGATCGGCGGGCGAACCTTCCGACCAGGCCAGGGAAACAATGTCTATATCTTCCCGGGCGTCGGCCTGGGCGTCCTCGCCGCCAATACCCCGACCGTGACCGACACGATGTTCCTCGCCGCCGCACGAGCCCTCGCCGCGGAGACCACCCCCGAGGATCTCGCCCAGGGTTGCGTCTATCCGAAACTCACCCGCATTCGCGAAGTCTCGCTCAAGGTGGCTCAGGCTACCGTCGTGGAGGCCACCCGCCTCGGACTGGCCAGGAACGATCTCGGAGCGACTCCTGAGGACGCGATCTCCGCGCTGATGTTCCAGCCGTCCTATCCCACCCTCGTCACAGACTAGACGAATTTTATATTACATCCCGCCGGGAAACTTTGCGGCCCGCTGCGGGACACGCTATCGTGCCGGTTTCCATGGAAGCCGAAGCCACCGAGATCATCCGCATCCTGCGCGAAGCCGGGCATATTGCCTATTTCGCGGGCGGCTGCGTACGCGACCGGCTGCTCGGCAAGGCGCCGGTGGACTTTGACATCGCCACGGATGCGACGCCGGAACGCGTGCAGGAGATTTTTCCCCGCACCGTGCCAGTCGGGGCGCAGTTCGGCGTGGTCCTCGTGGTTTCCCGGGGTGAGGAATACCAGGTGGCGACGTTCCGGGCCGATGGCGCCTACATCGACGGACGTCATCCCGAGGGAGTCGTCTATACGACCGCCGAGGGCGACGCCTCGCGGCGCGATTTCACGATCAACGGCCTTTTTTACGATCCCATAGTCCAGCAGGTGCTGGATTACGTCGGCGGGGAGGCCGACCTCCAGCTCCGCCTCCTCCGCGCCATCGGGGAGCCGCGCAAGCGCTTCGAGGAGGATCGCCTGCGCATCCTGCGCGGAGTGCGGTTTGGCGCGACACTCGCTTTCGATATCGAGCCCGCCACCTGGGAGGCCATCCGCGAGTACGCGCCGCGCATCCATGATGTCAGCGCCGAACGCATCCGCGAGGAACTCGTGAAAATCTTCCTCTCCCCGCGCCGCGTTGCAGGCTTTGACCTGCTCGACGCCAGCGGCCTCCTGGACGAACTTCTACCCGAGATCACCGCGATGAAAGGCTGCGACCAGCCACCGGAGTTTCACCCGGAGGGTGACGTCTACGTCCACACCCGCATCATGCTGGACATGCTGCCGGAGGAGGTTTCGCTGCCTCTCGTCTTCGGTGTCCTCTTTCACGACATCGGCAAGGTGCCCACCCGGCAGGTCGATCCCACCGGACGCATCCGCTTCAATGGCCACGAGACGGTCAGCGCCCGCATGACGGATGCCATCATGCGTCGGCTGAAGTTTTCCAACGACGAGATCGAGGCAACGATCGAGATCGTCCAGCATCACATGACTTTCAAGGATGTGCAAAACATGCGGGTGGCACGCCTGAAGCGCTTCATGGCACGCCCGACCTTCATTGACGAACTCGAACTTCACCGCGTCGATTGCCAGAGCAGTCACGGCATGCTGGACAATTATCACTTCCTCCTCGCAAAAGAGCAGGAGTTTGCCAATGAACCGCTTATTCCGGAGCCGCTCATCAATGGTCGCGATTTGATCGCTCTAGGCTGGACACCGGGGCCGGTTTTCAAGCAAGTCCTAGAGGCGGTCGAAACCCTGCAACTCGAAGGTCAACTCACCTCGCGAGAGGAAGCCCTGGCATGGGTGCGCGACCATCAATCCAAAGACCTCCCCAAGTGAAGAAGACCCAGATCCATATCGCACGCAACGGTCAACTCCTCGGCGTGTACGATTCGGATAAAATCTCCGACTACGTCGAGATGGGCACCCTGAAGTCGACCGACCACTTCTTCGACGAGAAAAGCGGCGCTTGGAAAACCCTCGACCAGTGGCAAGATGCCCATCCTTCCGCGTCGGCCCGGCAGCCCGCCAGCACAGCCCCGCAGGATTCCGCCCCGAAAAGCTCTTCGTCGGAGGGACATTCCCGCCGCTCGTCTCGCTCTCATCGCAGCAAAAAGGGCAATGTCCTGCCCTGGCTCATCACCCTCGTCTTTCTTTGCATCGGTGCCGGCCTCGTCGCATGGGTCTTCACTCTCAGTGACGAGATCAATGTGCTGCGGGAAAAGAACCGTCAGGCAACAGAAACGCAGCGAACCCTCAAACTGGAGAATCAGGTCCTCAACGAGGTCACTCCGGCTGGCAAAATCCGCGGCATCATCACCTACTCTCCCACCGCCGGACAGGTCGCCGTCATGAGCGGCTCCACCGTGGGTCTTTATCCACGGGAGAGCGTGGAACAGGCAATTTCCACGGTGGCAGCGGATAAATCGCTCGGATTCTCCGATGCGTCAGAAAAGCTCAAGTCCATCCTCTCCTCGCCCATCTCGGTCACCATCACGGACTCCAATGGCCGGGTCGACATGGTCACCCCGGCTCCCGGTGATTATGTCCTCGTCGCCAGCGCCGCCAAGAAGACCGACACCGGCTACGACAAATATCTCTGGCTCATCGGCTTCACCGCCTCCGACAGACCCAGCCGCGTCGTTTTACTCAATGAGGACAACGCCATTTCAGAAGCCAAGCCGGAATTGACACTTACCGATTTCGTCGATTTCGCGACGAAATAAGGGGCCACGGAAAAATTTTTCCCTCGGCAGGATGGTTAGGCTCTTGCTTGTCCAAACGTATTAGAATATCTAATTCTGCCATGTCCGCTTCCTCTGCTACGTCTACGGCTGGCATCCCGATCCATGAGGCATTATGCCGATGGGTCTTTTCCTCTATTGGGAAAAAAACGATCGTCGCCGTAACCGGAATCCTTCTCGTCCTGTTCGTTACCGGGCACATGCTCGGCAACTTCACCATCTACTTTGGCCCGGATCTCATCAATGCCTACGCCAAGCACCTCCGCGACCTGGGGCCGTTCCTCTGGGTGATTCGCCTCGGGCTGCTGGCCACGGTCTTCCTGCACATCTTTTTCACGATGCTGCTGTGGAAGGAAAACGCCGTCGCCCGCCCGCAGAAGTATGCCGTGGGCGACCCGATCAAGACGACGGTCTTCGCCCGCACGATGCGCCTCACCGGCCTCATCGTCCTGGCCTTCGTGGTCTTCCATCTCGCGCACTTCACCCTGCTGATCTTCAATCCCAGCTGGGCGCACCTCGATACCGAGCTGCACGGTGAAACGGTGCACGACGTCTACCGCATGGTAGTCCTCGGGTTCAGCAACCCGGTCGTCAGTGCGTTCTACATCATCTCCCTGGGGCTCCTCGCCTTCCACCTCAGCCACGGCATCGGCAGCCTCTTCCAGACGCTCGGCGTGACCAGCCGCAAGATGCGTCCGGTTTATGAAGCAATCGCCCGCGTCTATGCGTGGGCGCTGTTCGTCGGTTACTCCTCCATCCCCATCTCCATCCTCATCTTTGGACTGGGCAAGAACACGATCAAATGAGCATTGACGCCAAGATTCCCGCCGGACCGCTCGACAAAAAGTGGTCCTCTTACAAGAACACCGCAAAGATCATCAGCCCGGCGAACAAGCGGAAGTTCAAGATCATCATCGTAGGCAGCGGACTGGCCGGAGCCTCCGCCGCCGCCACCCTCGGCGAGCAGGGCTTCAACGTTGAGTGCTTCTGCTACCAGGACAGCCCCCGTCGCGCTCACTCCATCGCAGCGCAAGGCGGCATCAATGCGGCCAAGAACTATCAGAACGACGGCGACAGCACGTTCCGTCTCTTCTACGACACGATCAAGGGCGGTGACTTCCGCGCTCGTGAGGCCAATGTCTACCGTCTCGCCGAGGTCAGCGCGAACATCATCGACCAGTGCGTCGCCCAGGGTGTTCCCTTTGCCCGCGAATACGGCGGCCTCCTCGCCAACCGCTCCTTCGGCGGTGCACAGGTCTCGCGTACCTTCTACGCTCGCGGCCAGACCGGCCAGCAGCTCCTGATCGGTGCCTACCAGGGCCTCGAGGCCCAGGTTGCCGCCGGTACGGTGAAGATGTACTCCCGCACCGAGATGCTCGATCTCGTGCTCGTCGACGGCCATGCCAAGGGCATCATCGTCCGCGATATGGTGACCGGAGAGATCCGCGCCCATGCCGCCGACACCGTGCTCCTCTGCACGGGCGGCTACGGCAACGTCTTCTATCTCTCGACCAACGCCAAGGGTTGTAACGTCACCGCAACCTACCGCGCCTACAAGAAGGGCGCGTACTTCGCAAACCCCTGCTACACGCAGATCCACCCGACCTGCATCCCGGTGAGCGGCGACTATCAGTCGAAGCTCACCCTCATGAGCGAATCGCTCCGCAACGACGGTCGTGTGTGGGTGCCCAAGCGCAAGGAAGACTGCGGCAAGGCTCCCTCCGAAATCCCGGAGGACGCCCGCGACTACTACCTCGAGCGCAAATATCCGAGCTACGGCAACCTCGCCCCGCGTGACATTTCCTCCCGCAGTGCGAAGGAAGTCTGCGACGAAGGCCGCGGTGTCGGCCCCGGCGGACTCGGCGTGTACCTCGACTTTGGCGACGCCATCAAGCGCCTCGGCCAGAAAGTCGTGGCGGAACGCTACGGCAACCTCTTCGAGATGTACGAAAACATCACCGGAGAGAGCGCCTACGAGCGCCCGATGCGTATCTTCCCCGCCGTGCACTACACGATGGGCGGCCTCTGGGTTGACTACAACCTGATGAGCAACATCCCGGGTCTGCACGTCCTCGGCGAAGCCAACTTCTCCGATCACGGCGCGAACCGCCTCGGCGCCTCCGCCCTCATGCAGGGCCTGGCCGACGGCTACTTCGTCATCCCGTACACCATCGGCGATTACCTGAACACGCAGTTCGGCAAGGCCAAGCCCGACGTCAACAGCGCCCCGTTCCAGGACGCCCTGGCAGCCGTCAAGGCCCGCACCGGCCAGCTCCTCAGCATCAAGGGCAGCCGCACGGTCGACAGCTTCCACCGCGAACTCGGCCACATCATGTGGGACAACTGCGGCATGGCTCGCACCAAGGAGAGCCTCACCGAGGCCCTCGACAAGATTCCCAAGCTCCGCGAGGAATTCTGGAAGAACGTCAACGTGCTCGGCAAGGGCGAGACCCTGAATCAGTCGCTCGAAAAGGCCGGCCGTGTGGCCGACTTCCTTGAGTTCGGCGAACTCCTCTGCCGCGACGCCCTCCAGCGCAATGAATCCTGCGGCGGTCACTTCCGCTCGGAGTACCAGACTCCGGACGGCGAAGCCCTGCGCGATGACGAGCACTACGCTCACGTCGCCTGCTGGAAATTCGAGGGCGAAAACGCCACCCCGACCCGCCTGGAAGAGCCGCTCTCCTACGAGACGGTGAAACTCGCCACCCGCAGCTACAAGTAATTCTGATTATCCCATGAACTTCACTCTACGCGTCTGGAGACAGGACGGCCCGACTACTTCCGGTCGTTTCGAAGAATACCCGGCGAAAAACATCCCTGACGAAGCCTCCTTCCTGGAGATGCTCGATATCGTCAACGAGGAGCTGGAGAAGGCAGGCAAGGAATCGGTCCAGTTTGACCACGACTGCCGCGAAGGCATCTGCGGCATGTGCAGCCTGACCATCAATGGCGTGCCCCACGGCCCCGGCCGCGGCACGACCTGCCAGCTTTACATGCGCAAGTTCCAGGACGGCGACGTCATCACGATCGAGCCGTTCCGGGTCGGGGCTTTCCCGATCCTCCGCGACCTCGCCGTGAACCGCACCGCTCTCGACAAGGTGATCCAGGCCGGCGGTTTCATCACCGCTCGCACCGGCTCCGCGCCGGATGCGAATTCCGTACCGATCCCCAAAGTCATCGCCGACGAGTCGATGGACGCCGCCGCCTGTATCGGCTGTGGCGCCTGTGCCGCCGCCTGTCCGAACAGCTCCGCCATGCTCTTCGTCAGCGCCAAGGCAGCCCACCTCGGCCTCCTGCCCCAGGGCAAGCCCGAGAGCGAGCGCCGCACGGTCCGCATGGTCCGCACCATGGACGATCTCGGCTTCGGCAACTGCTCCAACTACTATGCCTGCGAGGCCGTCTGCCCCGCTGGCATCTCGGCGTCGTTCATCGCCCGCCTGAACCGCCAGTACACCAGTGCTGCGGCTCGCGAAGCGGTCGGTGCGACCACCATCTGATCAAAAACTGCTGGGCGTCAAAGACGGCGGCGACTACAAAGTTCGCCGTCGATGACGCCAAAGCTTCCTCCAGGCAACGAGTCAGCCGCGCCTCGCATTGAGGCGCCATCGCTGTTGCATCATCTCATGACCGTCCTCCAGGTGGCGGTCACCCTCGGCCTCCTCTGGTGGCTCTTTCACGACGAGCAGCGTCGTATCACCATCTGGAAGGCCCTCACCACGGCCGACTGGAGGTGGATGATCCTCGCCGTCGCCGCCGCGGGTGTTTGCGAGTTCTTCGGCATCCTTCGCTGGCAGCTTTTCCTCCGCATGCTCCATATCGAGGTGCCCCTGAAGGAAATCACCCGCCTCTTCTTCATCGGCGCGTTTTTCAACCAGTTCCTCCCCGGCACCACCGGGGGCGATGTGGTGCGGGTGATATTTCTCATGCGTGACCACCCGGAACACAAAACCGAGGGTTTCCTCAGCGTGGCTGTCGACCGGGTACTGGCCATCTTCGTCCTTGTTATCATCGGCCTGATCTTTGCCTGGACGCGCTCCGCCTGGTTTGCCCAGAGCTTCGCTGTCGGCAACATGATGAAGATTTTCGCGATCACGCTTTTTGTCATGGCCACTGCGCTCATCGCCTCATTCATCCTGACCAAACGCAGCCTCGTCAGCCGCCTGCCCCGTCGCTTCCCCTTTCGATCCTACCTCATCAAGCTCTCAAAGATCTGGCAGCTCTGTATCGAAAATCGTCGCGAGGCCATTCTCGGCACGATCTATACGGTGCCAATGCTCTTCGCCTACTTTATGGCTTTCTGCTTCGCGGCCAAAGCCTTTACCAATCAGGTGAGTTTCTGGGACATGACCTCGATCATGCCGCTGGTGACCGCCATTTCCTCTCTCCCCATCAGCCTCAATGGCATCGGCCTGCGCGAGGCCTTCCTCGACAATCTCCTGCAGGAGCTCTGCCACACCCCCGCGGGCATCGGCACCACGATCTCCATCGCTGGCATGGCCGTGTACCTCCTCTGGGGCCTGCTCGGCGGCGTGTTTTACCTGGAGCGCATCAAGCGGCGCTACAATCCAGTCCCACCGACGGATTAAACTTGGGCGTTGATCCGAGCCGCCTGACCGACGAGTAATACCGCCGTGACTTTCCTAGACCGTTTAGAACGACGCTTCGGCTTCCTCGCCATTCCAGGCCTGATCCGTTACGTCATGATCCTGAATATCCTGGTGTATCTCCTCGCGATCGCGAACCCGGGCTTTCTCTCCCTCCTCGTTGCCGATCGCGATGCCATCTGGCGGGGTGAGATATGGCGTCTCGTCAGCTGGATTTTCATCCCGAGTGCTGGCTCCGGCTTGTTCGGCCCACTGTTCATGATTTTCTACGTCTACTTTACGTGGTGGATCGGTGACATGCTCGAGGCCAATTGGGGTTCCTTCCGCCTGACGCTATATTATCTGCTAGGCATGCTAGGGTATGTGGCTGTGGCCCTCGTTTTCGGCGGTTCCAGCGCTTCCATCTCCCTGAATTTCACTCTGTTCCTTGCCCTCGCCACCATCGCACCCAACCTGGAGATACTCCTGTTTTTCGTCTTTCCCGTGAAGATCAAGTGGCTTGCTATCTGGGGTCTACTCGGGCCCACCTACATGTTTTTTGTCGGACCTCCCAGCGTACAGGTCGCGACGACCTGGAGCCTCGCAAATTACCTGCTTTTCTTCGCCCCCGAAATTTTCCGACGTATGAAGTCCGACCGGGTCAACGCCCAGCGCCGGGCCAAATTTGACCAAGCCGTAAAGAGCGCTCCTGAGTACATGCATCATTGCGAGGTTTGCGGAGCCAACGAGGTCAGCAATCCCCACGAGGACTTCCGCGTCGCCGCGGATGGCCGGGAATACTGCTCCCGGCACCTGCCCAAATAGTCCGCCTCCTCAGTTGGTGGCGCGGCGCAGCTTGTTCAGCGACTCCAGAGCCCGCCCGGCGGATATCGACTCCTCCGCCCGGCGGAAGGCCTCGTCGAGTTGCACCTCGGCCCCCGTCACCAGCAGGGAACACGCAGCATTCAGGGCGATGATCTGACGGATCGCAACGGGACCGGAACCCTCCAGCACCTCGACCACCGTACGGGCATTTTCCTCCGCGCCTCCGCCCTTCAGGTCGGTCAATACTGCTGGGAAGATGGGTAGTTTTTCAGTATCGAGCTGATCCTGAAAAATCTCGCCATCCTCCACGCGGTGAACCGTCGTCGGTCCCAGAGTGGATACTTCGTCGAGGCCGCCCTCGGGTGATTCGCCATGCACCGCCCAGGCGCTGTGGCGACCGAGAAGCCGGAAGACCTCCGCGTAGAGCGGAAGCAGGCTGGGATTGAAAACCCCGGCGAGCTGAAACTCCGGCTTTGCGGGATTGAGAAGCGGCCCGAGCAGGTTGAAAATGGTGGGAGTGCCCTCCTCTGCCAGGAGTTTGCGCACGGGAGCGATAGCCTTGAAGGTGGGATGATACCGCGGCGCGAAAAGGAACACGCAACCAGCTCTCTCCAGGATCTCCGCAGCCTGCTCCGGAGCGGTATCGATGCGCACTCCGAGCGCCTCCAGCACATCTGCACCTCCACTTTTTGAGGTCACGCCACGATTGCCATGCTTCACGACCGGAATCCCGCAGCCCGCAGTGACGAACATCGAAGCCGTCGAAATATTGACCAAGCCATGGCGATCTCCACCCGTCCCGCAAACATCGATGATGCCCTCCGGAGTGATCGCAGGGGAGTTTGCCCGCAGAAGCAGCACCTCGACAAACGACGCGATTTCATCCGCTGTAGCCCCCTTGCCCTCCAAGGCGCGAAGAAAATCGGCTCGCATGGGAATGGACTGCCCCTCATCCAGGAGGAGCGAGCAGACTGTTTCGATATCGGGACGAGTCATCGCCGCGCCCGCGCGCAGTTGTTCGGTAAATTGGGCCAGCATGGCTAGAGGAGAATGAGAATGATGGCTCCAAAGAGCAAGAGCGCTCCTGCCAGACGGCTCAACATCACCGGCAACCCCGCCTCCACGTCCTTGAGCCCCAGAAGATGCCCTCCCGACCAGGCGATCACGACACTCCAGATGCTCCGGGAGCTGTAGAGGACATTCGCGCCCGTCGCGTCATGCGACCACGTCAGGGCCAGGAACATGAGCCCGGCCTGCAGCCCCAGTAAAGCGGCTCCCATCGTGAGGGATGGCATCACCGCACGGGGTGGCTTCAATGCCGATCGGTCCATGGCGAGGTAAAAGAATGAGGAAAGAATCGCGGTCCAGAGAAACATCGTCGGCAGAAACTCCAGCTCATCCGCTGCGGCTGCCCAGTGCTGCACCAGGACATCGGTGAGAGAAAAGAAAAACGCCGATACCAGCGCCAGCAACGCCGTGAGGAGCACATCATGGTGCTTTCCCTTGGGGGCAACTCCCGCGAGCAACCAGATCGATATCGACGCAATGGCTGCCGCCCACCACCAGCGCTGGCTGATTGCCTGGCCAAACACCAGTGCGTTCATGGCCGTAACCAGAATGATCTTGGTCCCCATCATCGGCGTCGCCACCGAAACATCGCCACGAGACAGCGCGGCAAAGGTGAAAATCTGTCCTAGGAAAAACGTGGTCGCGCACACCAGGGGCTGCCAGAGCGGCGGACCTGCCGCCGGTCCCTGAAAAAACCACAAGGGCTGAACCACCAGCCCCATTGCCAGATTGGCGGCAAAGTTCACCTGCGCGGCGTTGGCTCCCCGTTGCAACGAGGACTTCAGGAACAATGCGGCCAGCGTGTAGCCAAGCGCGGCGACCAGCGCGAGGCTGATGCTCGAGTGAATCATCAGGCCTGCCGTAACAAGGCGGCAAACTCCTCCGCCTGCCACTGGCCGGGAACCTGGGGTTTATCCAACCAGCCGTAGTTCAGAGCAGACCCGGCCTTGGCCAGGAGCAATCGGGACGCCCTGCCAAGCTCGCCCATCCCCATCGCGGAGGCAGCACCCTCCGCCCCATCGAGAAAATCCAGGAGGACTGCGACATCCCGGGGTCCCGTCGTCACAGCCGCCACCTTGACGATGTCGGCTCCGTCATCACGCGCCCCCTTTTCGATCCTTCGCAGCCGGCGGGAAGAGGGCATACCCTCAAAGTCATGGAAGGAAACCACGACCAGTTTGCCGGATATTTTCGCTGCAGCGACCACCCCCTCCAGCGCAGACAGTGACCTTGCCTCGATATCCACCGCATCCACCAGGGGAAGATACTCGTGATAGAGTTCCGCCCGCACCTCTTCGGCCAAGGCGAGACCGCCCCCCTCATCCCCGCGACGCACTGTTAGGATCAAAGGTTTCTTAACACCGTTCAGGAGTTCGGGTTCAGGAGGCCTCGGCAGGAGGTCGACCCGCACCTCGCACCAGTCGACATCAGCCTTCGGAGCCAGTTTGAATCCTCGGAGAGTGTGAATCGTTCCCACAACCGCTGATTGCGGAAGGCTCCTTTTCTTTCTTCGCATATTTAAAGGACATGATAGCGTTGATCCTCTCCCTTGGCGAGTAGCCATATGCTGGCACGAAAAACCGAAATAAACCTTCAACTCAACCAGTTGATCGATGCCTTCATACTAGGCGCGATGTTCTGGTTTGCGTACACGCTTCGCGCGACGAAGTTCATCGTCCTCGATCATGCCTACGACATCCCGGGGTTCGAGCGGTTTCTCTGGATGCTGGCGATCATCATGCCTTTCGGCCCGTTTCTCCTTGAGGTGCAGGGCTACTATAACTATCCGCTGGAAAAAACCATCGTTCGCTCTCTCCAGCAGATCGCCCGGGCGGGGGTCTTCCTCGGCCTCATGCTGGGTGCCGCGGTAATCTTCCTCCGTCAGGAGGTGCCGAGCCGCTCCGTCCTCATCCTGTTTTGCCTTCTCGCTCCCGCTGCGCTGATCATCAAGGAACGTCTGGCGGTCTGGCGACGGATTCATCAACTCTCCCTTGGCGGGGCTGGCGAACGAATCATCATCGCGGGGGAATTGGACAAAGCCCGCGAAATCGTCGCCGCTTTCAGCCCCTCCCAGCGGCTGGAGATCACCGTCGTGGAGCTGGTCGATTTGGAGAAGTCTCCGGTGGCAAATCTCGTCGATGCCATTCATCGCCAGAATGTCGGTCGTGTCATCCTCGCCTTCCGGCGCATCGAGCTGGAAACCGTGCAGAAAGCCATCGAAGCCTGCGAAGTCGAGGGAGTCGAAGCCTGGTTGAGCGCGGATTTTATTCGCACTTCGGTCGCCCGACCCACCTACGAGAGCCTGGGCCGGCGTCCCATGCTGGTCTTTCGCGCCACTCCCGACGTTTCATGGGCCTTGCTGGTGAAAGCGGCCTTTGATCGAGCCAGCTCTGCGCTCGGCTTGCTCGTCATCAGCCCAGCGCTCATCATCATCGCGCTGCTGGTGAAGTTCACGTCCCCAGGCCCGATCATCTTCCGGCAGCGCCGCGCTGGGATTCACGGTAAGCCGTTCACCATGTTCAAGTTCCGAACAATGTACTCGGATGCCGAAAAACGTCAGGCGGAGCTCCAGGCCCTGAATGAAATGAGCGGACCCGTCTTCAAAGTGCAAAACGATCCGCGCATCACGCCCATTGGCCGCTGGTTGCGCAAGACCAGCCTCGACGAACTACCCCAGCTCTTTAACGTGCTCCGAGGAGAGATGAGCCTCGTCGGCCCCCGCCCCCTGCCGCTTTACGAGGTTGAGCAATTCCAAAACGTCTCCCATCGGCGACGACTCAGCATGAAGCCCGGGCTCACCTGCATCTGGCAGGTGCGGGGACGCAACAACGTAACAAGCTTTGACGACTGGGTGCAGATGGACCTGGAGTATATCGATCACTGGTCGCTCTCACTTGATTTCGGCATCCTGATCCGAACCGTACCGGCGGTGCTCCTGGGATCTGGCGCAAAATAGCCCTTCCATACCTGCGGAGAAGCTGCATTCCCCCCTCCCGGTCGACCGGATATTTTCTCCGAATTTCCCAGAGAAAACCGGCTCACACAGGAATTCCCGACGCACGGTGACTGGGAATCGTGATTAAATTAGTTAATGTATTGAACTAATCGGCGAATTTGGGATATTTTTCTCCCCCTATGCCTCCCTGCAAACTGGTTCCCCTTGTAGTCGCAGCTGGTCTTCTCTCCATGGCATGCGCTTCCGCGCAGGTCGCGAACAGCGATTTCAAGATCGACAAGATCACTCCGGCATTTCAGCAGTCGCCCGAGGGAGCAGGCACCTACAACAAGCGGGTACGGCAGGCAAAGAACTGGCTGGAGATCGAGACCGCGTTTGACTGGACTCCCCGGACCAAGGACGTCAAGTACCTCGACGACCTCACCTTTACCTACTACATCCTCCTCAACAACCAGCAGGTCACAGAAGATCGGAAACCGACCATGCTGGTGGGCACCGTCACCCATACCACGGTCATGCCGGGCAAGGATCTCAAGTCCGTCGTGTATGTCGCCCCGCGCACCTTGGAACGCTTCTTCGATGGCGGCTCCCTGACCAATCCGGCCAGCACGGTCTTTGACGTGGGCGTGACCATCACCAGCCAGGGACAGGTCGTTGCCACCAACAGCCTCAAAGGACGCGGCGAATGGTGGACCCAATTCCAGCCTGTCCAGGGATTCGTTCTGAATAAAACGGAAACCCCCTTCTCCCATCTCGCATGGGATTATTTCGAGCCGGTCAAAGCCAAGACCTCCGGCAATTAAGCACCCCGCCTACACCAAAGAATCACCTCCAACAGCCTGATGGCCTCGCCTAACCGTATCTTCGCCCTCAATCTGGGCATGCAGACCGTCACTTTGGCGGAATTTCACACCAACCCGTCTGGCGGCGTCACCCTTCACGCCTGCCAGCAAGAGGAGCTGATCGTCGATCCGGCAGCGGATCTGACTCGTCCCGCGCAGATCGAGGCCGCAGTGGCCAACCTGCGCAAAGCTCTGGGAATTTCCGCCAAGGAAAAAATCCATTTTGCCCTCCCGTCGCAGGCGGTTTTCACTCGCTTCGTCAAACTGCCCGGCAGCAGCCCGAACGATGTGGAAAGCATCATCGGTTTTGAAGCCCAGCAGAACGTCCCCTTCCCCATTGATGAAGTGGTCTGGGACCATCAGATCATGGGCGAAGCCAAGGACAACAACTGGAACGTTGTCCTCGTCGCCATCAAGGCCGATCAACTGGGAGACATCAACTCGTCCATCAACAAGGGCGGTTTCCGCAGCGCGACGATCGACGTCGCCCCGATGGCTCTCTACAACGCTTTTCGCTACAACTATAGCGACCTGAGCGGCTGCTCGCTGCTGGTCGATATCGGCGCGCGGACCACGAACCTCATTTTCGTGGAAGGTGATCGCGTTTTCAGCCGCAGCATTCCGGTCGGAGGCAATACCATCAGTGCCGCCGTCGCCAAGGAGTTCAAGCAGGATGTTACTGTCGGCGAGAAGTTGAAGCTCGAAAAGGGATTTGTCGGTCTGGGCGGAGCCTACGCCGAGCCGGAGGACCCGACGGAAATGCGCATCTCGAAGATCGTGCGCAACACCATGACCCGCCTGCACGCAGATATCGCCCGCTCGATCAGCTTTTACCGCCAAAACCAGGGAGGCAGCGCCCCTGTCCGCACTTTCCTCTGCGGCGGTACCGTAGGCCTCCCCTACATGGTCGAGTTTTTCAGCGAGAAGCTGCAGACGCCGATTGAGTATTTCAATCCCCTTCGCAACGTCACGGTCAACAGTCAGGTCGTAGCGGATTTTGCCTCAACCCGGGCTCATGCCTTGGGCGAAGTCGTGGGATGCGCCCTGCGCGCCATCGGCAACTGCCCCGTGGAGATTAATCTCCGCCCACAGAGCGTCGTCCGCGAGCAGGACCTCGCCAAACGCAAGCCGTTCCTCGTTCTCGCCTCGCTCTGCATCATCGCCTCGCTCGGCGCATGGTGGTATTTCGTCAATCGCTCCGCCGACATCACCCAGGAGCAGCTTGATAGCGTGACCGCCGAGGCTTCCCGCCTCGAGCAGGTGGCAAATCAATTTGCCGGGGTGGACGCCGAGAACAAAGCCCTCCAGGAGACAGCCGCCCCGCTCATCCTCACCGTCGCGGAGCGCGCGATCTGGGCAAACGTCGTCGACGAACTCGCAACGCGACTCCCGGCTTATAATATCTGGGTCACCAACCTCCAGCCGCTGTCGCAAGGCAAACCCTACAGCTTTGGAGGAACGAAAACCGCCGCCGTCACCCCCGTCGCGACAACTCCGGCGCCTGGAGCAAAACCCGATGCCGGCCCGCCGAAAATCGATGCCCTTCAGATCAACGGCCTCTTTCTGGCCAATCCGCCCGATCGTCTGGATGCCCCAAAGGTCATCGACGAATTCGTAAAACAGCTCAAAGAATCGCCTGCCTTCAATCTGGAAGGAAAGAAAGACACCGACATCGTGCCACAGCGCACGACCCCCGATGGCAGAAGCTGGGCGTATCCCTACACAATCATCCTACCCCTCCGTAATCCCATCGCTCTGCCATGAAGTGGCTCCAGGAAAACCCCTTTTTAGCCGGAATCACCGCTTTCACGATCGTGGGAGCCGGTGCCTTTGCTTTCCTCCTTTCGCAAGCTCTCACGCGGTCTCAGGAAGCTACCGAAGCCTATAACCAGGCTATCACCAAACTTCACGGCCTCCAGGAACGCGTCCCGTTCCCGAGCGTTGAAAATCTGGAGAAAAGCAAAGCCCAGACCGAACAGTACAAGGAGCAGTTGCTCTCGCTGCGCAAGAAACTTGCCGCAATGGAGGCACCGCTCGACATGTCGGTCAATCCCCAGAGGTTTCAGGACGATCTTCGAGCCTCGGTGAATGAAGTCGCCGACAAAGCCAAGCAGGCGGGCGTCGGCCTTCCGACCGATTTCTACCTTGGCTTCAGCCAATACGCGAACTCCCTTCCTTCGGAACAGGCGGCTCCCTTCCTCGCCCGGCAATTGACTGTCATCAAGCAGCTCGTACTCCGACTCATTGATTTCCGCGTCCAGTCCATCGATGGATTGGTCCGCGCTCCACTCATCCAGGAGGGAAACAATGCCCCGAGCCAGCAAGCGGCTGCCGCCAACCAGAAAAAGGGCGGCAATAACGGTCCAGCCACCCCGGTGAAGGTTCTCGAGCGCTCGCCCTTCGATATCTCGTTCACTTCCGAGCAGAGCAAGTTCCGGGTCGCCTTCAACTCCCTCCTCAACGACAACCAGTTCCTCATCATCCGCAGCGTAAACGTGGAGAATACCAACCAGGCGGGTCCTCCGGTCGCCCAAGCTGAAGCCACCCCCAATACGGCCTACACTCCCACCACCACAGAGACGGCCAAAAAAGACCTCAACGTCGTCCTCGGGCGTGAACTCGTCCGGGTCTCCCTCCACCTGGAGATGATCGACTTTGCCGACCCGACCCCCGAGAAAGCTTCGAAATAACATGGACTGGTTGAAAAAGAACTACGAGCGCGCCATCCTGGCCGTCGCCATCCTCGCCCTGATCGGCTCCAGCGTATTTATCGTTCTGGGTTCGCAGGATTTCCCGGGCACCTTCTCAAGTCGAAACTCTTCGAAGCGCCCGGACAATACGATCAAGCCTCTCCCGATCGAAGCCCTGCAAACCGCGAGCCAGACAGTGGATAAGCCAAAGACGTGGACCTCTCACGATGGCTCACTCTTCATCTCACGTCCCTACGTGTTGTTGGACAACGAGCTGATCGACCCTCTCGCTGCTGGGAAAGACCTCCACGCTCCGATTACCAATGCCTGGCTGATCAAATATGATCTCCCCTATTGGGAAGGCGACATCAAGGACCAGGATCCGGATGGCGATCGCTTCTCCAATCTCGAGGAGTTTCTCAACAACACTGATCCTCTCGACGCAAAATCCGTCCCGCCGTACTGGACGAAGCTCCGCCTCGCAAAGTTCATCTCCAAGCCGTTCCGCCTGAAATTCACCGGCACGCCTGATGAAGGGCAGACCTTCACGATCAACGCCATCGACGGAAAGAGCCGCACCCAGTTCCTCCAGCTCGGACAAATGGTCGAGGGAACCCCGTACAAGCTGCTCTCGTACAAGCCCAGCAAGATGACCAAGGACGAAATGGAGGTCGATGTCTCTGAGCTCACCATCGAAAATACCGAAACCGGTCAGAAACTCGTCCTCGTGTTCCGCAAGGAAGCGAACGACCCGACGTCATTCGGCGAATTCTCATACCTCTATGATAATTCGCACTTTACGGTGAAAAAGGATGACGAGTTCACCCTCGCTCCGCAGAGCGACCGGAAGTATAAACTCATTGACATTTCCCAATCAGAAGCCCTAATAAAAGACCTCCAATCTGGTGAGGAACACAAAATCCTCCCAGCCCAATAAGTGCCGCCTGCCCTAGCCTAACCATGCGCGCCTTCGGAATATCACCGCAGCGCACCGAGACCTTGTGCCTCGGGCATATGGTTATTCAAAAGACATCCCCAAGAACAGTTTCCCGATGAAGTTGCAAATCCTAACCGCCGTCGCAGCCGCTTCGCTTGCTCTCAGTACCGCCACCTCGCTTGCTCAAACTGGCGTTCAGGGACTTGCGGAGCGCGAAATCCGGCGACAGGAACAGCTCAAGAACTACGCCGAAGACGCCATCGCCAAAGGACAGCAGGCGATGAAAAATCAGGACTACGAGACGGCGTTCGCCTTTTACAAGAGTGCAGTCGATGTCCTCCCCTCCGGCGGAGATGCCTCCAGCACCCTCCGCACCACGGCACTCACCGGTTTCAGTCAGGCTGCCGTGAAACTCGCCGAACAGCGCGTTTCTGAAGGTCGCTTCCAGGATGCCAGCAGCACAGTGGCTGTAGTGCTCGAGGATCGATACAACCCGACCTACGCCCCGGCCCTCGCTCTGCAGGCCAAGCTGAAGGACCCGAACACCTTTAACAAAACACTCACGCCCAACTTCATCGCGAACATCGAGGAAGTGAAGCAACTCCTCTCGGAGGCGCAAGGATTCTACGATTCCGGACGTTTCGATCTGGCCCAGAAGCGCTACGAGCAGGTGCTCAATATTGATCGCTACAACATCGCGGCCCGCCGAGGAATGGAACTGGTCAATAATGCCCGTACCAAATACTCCAATACCGCTTACGACGAAGCCCGCGGCGACATGCTGCGTGAGGTCGTCAAGGGCTGGGAGCTGCCTGTTCGCAAATTTGACGTCAAGGGGTCCAACATCATCGACCAGCCGCAGCTCGATACCCGCGGCACCTCGGCCATCAATCGCAAGCTCGACGATATCATCATTCCCCGCGTTGACTTCAACGACGCAACGATCCGCGAGGCTCTCGACTTCCTCAAGCAGCGCGCGGTCGCTCTCGACACCAGCGAACAGGATCCCTCCCGCCGCGGCGTGAATATCGTGCTCAAGCTCAGCCCCGATGCACCGGAGGCCCAGCAGCGCATTTCCCTTTCTCTGAATGACGTCCCGCTCCGCACGGCCATCGACTATGTCGCCAAGGCGGCAAACCTGAAGCTCAAGATCGAGCCTTACGCGGTCGTGGTTGTTCCCCAGTCGGAGCCGACCGATATCCTGATCACCAAGGAATACAAGGTCCCTCCGAGTTTCATCACGGCTCTCCCAGCCAGCTCCGACTCCTCAGCCTCTGCTGGCGGCGGTGGCATTCAAGTGGCTCCGGGTTCCATGTCTTCGGTCGCCGCTCGTTCGACGGCTCGCCAATTTCTCGAGGCCAATGGCGTCACTTTCCCGACCGGGGCAAGCGCCAACTTCCTCACAGCCTCGAGCAAGCTGATCGTCAAGAACACGCAGGCAAATCTCGATATCATCGATTCCCTCGTGGAGGTCCAACTCCAGACCCCGCCGAGCCAGGTCGAGATCGAGTCGAAATTCCTCGAGGTCACTCAAAACAACCTCAACGAGCTTGGCTTTGACTGGCTCCTCGGACAGTTCAAGCTCCCGTTTGGCACGGGTGTCTATGGTGGCGGCGGCACGCAAGGCTTCGGCCAGTCCATCAACAGCTCCCGCTATCCGTTCATCAACCAGGGAACGACGACACCGGTCGGCGCGAGCAACGCGACCTCCGGCCCGATCACATCGGGAAACCGCACTGGCAGTTCTGCAATCAGCGTGAACGCGGTGGATGCCCTGCTCTTCGGCAGCCCGCTCGGGCCAGCGGCTGGAGCATTCACCCTCGCAGGTGTCTTTACGAATCCTCAGTTTCAGGTGGTCATCCGCGCCCTCAGCCAGTCCAAGGGCGTGGATCTCGTCAGCTCTCCCAAGGTGACGACCAAGAGCGGCCAGCGCGCCACGATCCAGATCGTTCGCGAGTTCCGCTACCCAACCGAGTACGATCTGCCGCAGGTATCCGCTTCCACGGGAAGCACTTTCCAGCCCGTCATCCCGACGACACCCACGGCGTTTGACACCAAGCCCGTCGGTATCACGCTGGAAGTCGAACCCACGGTTGGACCCGACGGATTCACGATCGATCTTACACTTTCGCCGCGAGTCGTGGAGTTCGATGGCTTCATCAACTACGGCAGCCCGATCAGCGCTTCTGTTGCAGCGGTGCTGACAACGACTACCACGCCGATCGTCTCCTTCCTCTCACCGACCTACACCTTCGTCGCCACGGAGAACATCATCAACCAGCCGGTCTTCTCCACTCGTGAGGTGACGACTGACGTGACGGTCTATGACGGCCAGACGGTGGTGCTTGGCGGTCTCATCCGCGAGGACGTCCAGAAGGTCGAGGACAAAACTCCGATCCTCGGAGACATCCCGCTCGCAGGCCGCCTCTTCCGTACGACCGCAGATCAGCACATCAAGCGCAACCTGATCATGTTCGTCACAGCCAATCTTCTCGATCCCGCCGGTCAGCCTTTGATCAAGGTCGACGAGGAAGACGAGATTACCGCCCAGCCCAGCGCTCAGGCCATGAGCTCCGAGGCAGTGTCTGGCGATCCCACCACCATTCCAACCCCAGAGTAGTCCGGAACCCCAATGATTTTCCAACATTCGACAAGAATCGCTCGCAGTTCACTAGCCCTGTGGGTCGTCTTCACCTCGGCCTTCTTTCCGGTACTTAGCCGGGCTCAACAAGGGGCGGTGGCGGCCACTGCGGATCGGGAAATCGTTCGCCGCCAGGAGGGTTTGGTTGTTGCGGACAAGCTGATCGCCAAGGGTGACGCCGCGGTAGCCAGCAAGGATTTTGAAACGGCCTACCTGAGCTACATGGATGCTCTGGCGCTCGTCCCTCCGGGAGGCGCCACCGAAAGTGACCACGCGAAGATCCTGGCCAAATTCTCCAGCGCCGCGATCAGCTACGCCCAGTGGCTGGTGACACAAGGCCGCTACTCCGATGCCGAAAAGGTCGCCAAGACAGTCCTCCTTCCGGAGTACAATCCGACCTACAAGCCGGCAGCACAGTTCCTCGCCAATCTCGAGCAGCCCGACTACTATAACAAGACGATCACTCCCCAATCTGCGGAGGACGTCCAGAAGGTCACCCGATTGCTCAACGAAGCCGACGGATACTACCAGTCCGGACGTTACGATCTGGCTATTCGTCGCTACGAGCAGGTTCTCCTGATCGACCGATACAACATCGCCGCTCGCAAGGGCATGGAGGAAGTTAATCTCCAGCGCACCAAGTACCAGACGGCTGCTTACGATGAAACCCGTAGCCGCCTCCTCTGGTTGGTCGAGCGTTCCTGGGAGCGTCCGGTTCACGGCGTCAAGGATCGCACCACGGACAATGTCGCCCGGACCCGCGGCGACGTACGTGACACGGCTCAAATCACGGCCAAGCTCAATCGCATCATCATTCCCCGCCTCGATCTTCAGGATGAGACGGTGCAGGACGCAGTCGAACGCCTGAAACAGCTGAGCCGTCAGCAAGATACCTCGACGGATGATCCGAAGGCCAAGCGCGGCGTCAATATCGTCCTCAAGTTGAATCCTTCCTCTCCGGCTCCGGCCGCGGATGCCACCGCTGCTCCGGCAGAAGGTGCCGCTCCCACGCCTGCCCCGGTGACGGCTGATTCCAAAATCACGCTCTCGCTGTCCAACGTCCCGCTCATCGAAGCCCTGCGCTACCTCACGGAGCTGGCCGGCTTGAAGTTCAAGATCGAGCAGTACGCGGTCTCGATCGTGCCTCTTTCCGAGAACATCGACGATCTGGTCACCAAGGAATACCGAGTCCCGGCCGGGTTCATCCCCGCTTCCGCTGGCTCCAGTGACAGCACTCCGAGCGCAGGCCGGATCGCAGCCAATGTCAATGACTCCAAGCTTCCCGGTCGTCAAAATGCGATGGACTACCTTCAGAAGGAAGGTGTTCAGTTCCCGCCTGGAGCGTTTGCACAGTACACACCAGCAGGCAGCCGCCTGATCGTTCGCAACACACCGGATGCCATCGACTTCATCGATTCTCTGGTGGATGCGGCAGTCGGCGTCCAGCCCACTCAGGTCGAAATCGAGTCCAAATTCCTCGAGATTTCTCAGAATAACCTGAGCGAGCTTGGCTTTGACTGGCTCCTCGGTCCCTTTGCCATCGGCAGCAGCGGAGTCTACGGCGCTGGCGGCACCCGTGGTGGTAGCGGCACGCTCACCGATTCCTATTACTCCAACTTCCCGTTCGGCTCCACCGGCGTCAATCCGATCACCAGTGGAAACCGGAGCGGCGTGGGAACAAGCGTAAACTCCGCCGTCACGGCCAATAGCATCGACGCCCTCATTGCCGGCGTGCCGCAGGGCACGAACGTGATGTCGCCGGGTATCTTCGGTCTCGCGGGGATCTTTTCCAACCCGCAATTCCAGATGGTGATCCGGGCGCTCAACCAAAAGAAAGGCATCGACCTGATGTCCGCTCCGAAGGTTGTCGCCAAGAGCGGGCGCAAGGCTGTCGTGCGCGTCGCCCGTGAGTTCCCATATCCGACCGAGTTCAATCCGCCGGAAATCCCGCAGACGCAGAACAGCAGCAGCAGCACCTCGCTGACCAGCTCGACCGGCATCATCGCTACCTCCGGCGTGGTCACTCCGACCACCCCGACGGCCTTCGAAAAGCGCGATCTCGGTGTCACTCTGGAAGTCCTGCCTCAGATCGGTCCAGACGGCTATACGATCGACCTGGATCTGTCTCCTGAAGTCGTCGAGTTCGATGGCTTCATCAACTACGGCAGTCCGATCACCGGCCCGACCTACAACAGCCTCACGGCAACCTTCAGCACCTTTGAGGTCACCCCGAACGTCATCAACCAGCCCATCTTCTCGACACGCAAGGTCACGACCAGCGTGAGCATCTGGGACGGACAGACAGTTTCGCTCGGTGGACTCATCCGCGAGGATGTCCAGAAGGTGCAGGACAAGGTGCCGATCGTCGGTGATGTGCCGATCGTGGGACGCCTCTTCCGCAGCAATGTCGACCAGAAGATCAAGCGCAACCTGATCATCTTCGTCACGGCGCGTCTCCTCGACGCGGAAGGCAAGCCTCTCCGTCAGGACTTTGAGGAAGATGAAGTCGTCGAGCCTCTCGGCCTTCCTGAAGACCTTCCCGCTCCGAACATCGAGTTCGGCAAGAGCTTCGGCAAATAAGGAACGACGCCACCTCTGCGTGGCGTCAACTTTCCCGCCGGGCTTCGGAAGACAACGCACCAATGCCCATTCTCGGAATCACCGGCGGTATAGCCTCAGGCAAATCAGAGTTTCGCCGCCTCCTTCTGGAGCGCATTGATGCTGATTACTTCGATGCCGATGCGTGCGCTCGCGAGCTTCTTGACAAGGATCCGACCGTACGCCAGGAGGTCCTGGCCCGGGTCCATCCGCAAGCCTATGATGAGGAGGGAGCGCCCAACCGCCCTCTCCTCCGTCAGCTGATCTATCAAGACGCCGTCCGCAAAGCGACGCTGGAAGCCATTCTCCACCCGGTCATCCGGGATCGCTGGTCGGCCCAGGCTCAGGAGCCTGCGTATGGCAACCGCTTCTTTGTCGTCGACATTCCGCTGCTCTTCGAGACCAATGCGGAAAAGCTGTTCGACATCATCGTCACGGTCGCCTGTGCGAAGGAAACCCAACTCGAGCGCCTTGCGACTCGCCGCGGACTCGACCGGCAGATTTCCGAAAAAATCATTGCCTCCCAGATGCCCCTCAGCCTCAAGATAGAGAAGTCTCATCACGTCATCTGGAACGACGGCGCCCTCGAGGCGCTCATCACTCAAGCCGACCTTTTTTCCCGCTATTTGCATGCCCGCCACGGTTGAAGAATCCACGCCTCCCGCCGCGCAAGCCGTTATCAAGCTCAACGACCTGCAGGCGCTGTCGCACACACATCTGCTCGACCAGGCAGTCGCTCTCGGGCTGAAGCTCCGCCCCGAGTCCACCAAACGCCATCTGGTCCTCGACCACGCCAAGCACCACATCACGCAGGGTACGGCGGTCGAGGCCATCGGCCTCCTCGAGATCAATGGTGACCATGGCGTGCTTCGCTGGCCCGCCTTTGGACTCCGGCCAGGACCCGATGACGTATTTGTGCCGCAGCAGATGCTCCGCCAGTTCAAGCTGGAAGCGGGCCTGATGCTGCGCTGCACCCTTCGCCTGCCAAAAGAACGCGAGCGAGGGCTGGTCGTCGACACTCTGCTCTTCATCGAAGATATTCCGCTGGCCGAGTGGCAGCCGCCAACGCCTTTCGACAAGCTCACCCCGCTCTTCCCCAATCGCCGCGTCTTTCTCGAGAGCAATGCCCACCCCTCGATCAGCGCAAGGGCGGTCGACATCGTAGCCCCGCTAGGAATGGGCCAGCGCGGCCTCATCGTGGCGCCGCCCCGTGCTGGCAAGACGATGATGCTGAAAGACATCGCTCGAGCCATCCGCGACAACCATCCCAAGGCCGTCCTGATCCTGCTCCTCGTCGACGAACGTCCGGAGGAAGTCACCGACCTGCGACGCTCCCTCGATTGCGAGATCTACAGCTCGACCTTTGATGAACCCGTCACGCGCCACGTGCAGGTATGCGAGGCGGTGTCGGAACGCGCCAAGCGCATGGTGGAGCTTCGCAAAGATGTGATCGTCCTGGTGGATTCCCTCACCCGCATGGCCCGGGGATACAACAATCTTCAGCCCAACAAGGGGCGTACCATGAGTGGCGGCGTGGACACCAAGGCCCTGACGAAGCCCCGGAAATTCTTCGGTTCCGCTCGTAATACCGAGGAAGGCGGCAGCCTGACCATCCTGGCCACAGCGCTGGTGGAAACCAAGAGCCGCATGGATGATCTGATTTTTGAAGAATTCAAGGGGACGGGCAACATGGAGGTGCATCTCGATCGATCCATCGCGGAGCAGAGAATCTTCCCTGCGATCCATATCATCAAGTCCGGCACCCGCCGTGAGGAACTCCTCTACCATCCCGATGAATACGAGAAGGTGGTCGTGCTACGCCGTCAGCTTTCCGAGCTACCGGCGGCGGAAGCCATGGAGGTCCTGGCAGCCAACCTGAAGCACACCCGGTTCAACGCCGAACTGCTCCTGGGCGGCCTGAAAGGCGCGTGAGGGATTCCCAGTCAGCACAGGCTGGCTCGTCAGCCTCTTCAAGGTCGATTCTACCCGGGAATCCGAGCCAGTGATAACGTCCTTTTTCACCATTGACCAGCCTTCGCCGCGGGCGAGCCTATCCTGGCGGCATTGGGCCATCGCTGTGGCCTTTTTTGCGCTCGCGTTGGGGATTTTCACCCGACACGACCATTTCCCCTCCTTCTATCACCCCGACGAGCCCAGCAAGGCGCGCCAATTGATCCAGGGGGAGTTCAACTTCAACCATCCGCTGCTGCTCTTGCAGACGGCCAGGCTTGTGGCGTACTTCACGCAAGCAGGCGACTCGCAACAGGCGGTGACGGAAGCCGGACGATTTAGTTCGGCCCTCTTTTCCGCGGCAGCCATCGCATGCCTCGTACTCACTGCAGCTCACCTACGCGGAGCGTGGACCGCTGCTGCGGCCGGGCTGTTGGTGGTGACAAATTCGCAGCTCTACGAGCTTTCCCATTACATGAAGGAAGACCCCGCGCTGGTCTTTGGCATCGCGGCGTTTTTTCTGGCGCTTGTGCGTTGCTGGATCGCACCCTCGCCCGCGCGCTTCCTCCTGCTCGGCGGAGCAGCGGCCTTGGCCATCTCGGGCAAATATATCGGGGCCCTGGTGCTGCCGGTCGCGCTGATCCCCATATTCCTTCACCGTTCCCGCTGGATCAGCTGGCTGTGCTGCATGCTGACAGGCCTCGCACTGGTCCTGCTCGCGATCAACTACCCGATGATCAGCGAGTTCGTGAAGTTTACCAGCAATGTCGAAAGGGAGATGGACTATGCCGCCCACGGTCACAAAGGCCTGACCCGGTCCGTGCCTCACGGGGTGTACACCCGCGTCTTTGCCGATGCGACGAATCCATTCATCTGGGCGTTGCTGATCATTTACTACGCCGGAATGTTCGGTGTCGGGTATCGATGGCGGAATCTGCACGCCAGCGAGTGGGCTCTCGCGCTTTTCCCGGTGGCATACATGCTGATCCTTTCGTTTTCGCCCAAGACACATCACCGTTATTTCCTGCCGGACACGCTGCTCTTCTGCACGATTGCAGCACTCGCAGCATTTCACCCGGCGAGAGACAGGTTTTCCCGCGTTTCCCTCGTCGCCCGGCATGTCCTGCTGGGATGCGCGATTATCTGGTCCGGCACGATGCTGGCGAGGGTGGATGCCGCTTTTCAGAATGACTCTCGCCAGGCCTTGATCGAGTTCGTGAAAAAGAACGTCCCGCCCGACGCGATCATCGTGCAGGACAAGCGAGTCAACCTGCCCAGCCGCGACGAGAAGCGCCACGCAGACAGCCCGTACTTCGTCGACCAGAAAATCCTCGGCAAGCTCTTCGCCGCAGACGTCGGGACAATCGACGAACTCCGCGCCCAAGACATTCGTTATATCGCCGTCGCCAACGACGACTATAACCGCTTCTTCCTCAAAACGCACAAGCCGAAGGCGGAGGATCGTACCGAGTACGAGCGGAGAAAGGCTTTTTACCAGCAGCTCTTCGCAGAGGGGACTCTGCTCTGGCAGTGTCCCTCCGGACCGCAGCAATACCTCCAGCCCGCGATCAAGTTTTATTACCTGCCCCCGAAGCCGGAGGCTACTCCTCCATTGCCCCCGGGACCGTAAGCGAGCATCCGTTCTGCGCAGCCGACAGCCCGGCGAAAAATGGTCCGGCAGAGCGAATCCACTCCGAGGCACCGGGATAATGGGAAGCGCCCGCTCCGAAGCAGCTTTGCAGCATTTCGGTATCAATGATGCCCGGGTTCACCGCGATGGCTGCCATGCCCTCAGGCAACTCCTGGGCCAGGGATTGCGTAAGGCCCTCAATGGCCCATTTGCTGGCGCAGTAGGCGGCCACTTCCGGCGAGGTGGAGCGCCCCCAACCGGAGCTGAAGTTGACCACAACACCTTTCCTGCGTTCGATCATCGAGGGCAGGAAATACCGCAGCACATTGGCGACGCCCTTGATATTCACATCGATTACCTGGTCAAAGTCGGCACGGCTGACCTCCCAGAGCGGAGCGTTGGGAGCGATCACGGCAGCATTATTGATCAACAGGTCCGGCGGGCCGTATCGGTTCACGATGCGAGCCACCCACGGTCTCACCTCTTCATCATCGGAAACATCCACGGATGAGAAATCGTGGTCGCCGCCCAGTTCCGCACCGAGCGTTTCCATCCGATCAATCGACCGGCTGCACCCGATGACCCTCTCGCCGTTTGCTCCGAAAAAGCGAACCAGTGCCTCGCCCAACCCACGCGAACAACCGGTTACAACGATATTTCTCATAGGATGAAGGTAGCAAAAATCCGGACTTCTCAATAGATCGAACCCAGTCAAACTCCCGCCGTGGCCTCCAAGCAACCTAAACGCCGCCCATGGATCAAGATCCTCGCGATCATCATCCTGGTTGCAGCGGCGATCCCGCCCTTTCAGGTCGCACTCGCCAGATTCCTCAATCCACCGACGAGTCCAATGCAGTTCCAGCGACGCGTCGAGAGCTGGTTTTCCGCAAAGCCCGAGGTCCAGCACCCGATCATCTGGGTACCGCTGAAGGATACGCCTGTACAGTTGATCCATTTCATCTGGTCATCCGAGGATCAGGCGTTTTTCAAACATGGGGGCTTTGACTTTGCCGAACTGCGCAAGGCCATCGAGGCAGCGGAGGAAAAAGGCAAGAGCGTACGGGGAGCCTCCACCATCACCATGCAGTGCGCCCGCTCCGTCTTCCTCTGGCAGGGCCGCTCGTATGTACGCAAGGCGCTGGAGTTTTACTACACCTTCTGGATGGAGCTGTTCCTTAACAAGCGGCGCATCCTCGAGCTGTACCTGAACCATATCGAGCTCGGCCCGGGAATCTACGGGATCGGTGCCGCGGCACAGGAGCACTTTCATCGTCCGGTGCAGGCTCTCACCCGGTCGCAGATGATCGCTCTCGCGGCGATCCTGCCCAATCCCCGCAAGTGGTCACCGGTCATGCCCGACGCCACCGTGCAGCGAAAGATCCGCCGTATCGAGCGCCTGTCATCTCGCGCGCCGTTTCCCTCGCAGGAACTGCGCTAAACACGCTATGCGAGAAGCTATCCTGCCCGCTGGCGAAAAATCCAGTTCTCCACCGCGCTGAGCCGGGAAAATCCGCTAACCCTCGCAAAAAGAAAGCCCGCCAGCGCACCGCCCAGGTGAGCTGCATGCCCGATCGGCGTATACCGATCGAAGATCAGCAGGAGGAGACTGGAAACGACCAGCCCCCAACCCAGGTACTTTGCCCGGAGTTCCAGCGGCAGGACAAAGAAAAGCAGGAGAAGAACGTTGAGGCTCGGGAAGAAGGTGGAAAACGCCACGACGACCGCGCATACCGCACCGGAAGCACCCAGCAGGAGCTGCGGTCCCATGAGCATTTGGAGAAGGCCTCCACCCACCGCGCCAAAAATGTAAAGCAGCAGGGTGCGCCATGGACCAATGAATCGTTCAATAATCCTTCCGGGCGCCCAGAGAAGGAGCATGTTCACCCCGAGGTGAAACCAGTTGGCGTGGAGAAAGGCGTAGGTGATGTACTCCCACCAAAAACCAGCCTCCACCCCAGCGCGGCTCAGGCCAAACACGTGCTGAAATACGAGCAGCCCGCGCTCTGAGAGCAGCGACTGAAAGAGAAATACGGCTGTGTTGACTCCCACCAGCAGCGGGATCATCCAAAAGCGCGGTCCGACAAATCTTCGATTCAAGAACTCGCGACCTCCGGAGGTTCGGGGGCGAGAACACTCAATTTGCGGTTGGAAAATCCAAATTCGTACGGCAGATGCCCGCAAAGCTCTCCGTCCAGCTCGACAGGGACATACTCCTCGCAGGAGAGCCGTAATCCGCGGGTCTGGAAATACTGCACGTCGGGAAGCTCCGAGTGGTTGCCGAAAGCGATCGCTTGCACGTAGCGCATTATATCCCAATGACTCTGATTTTCAAAAACCAGAACGTCGAGCAGCCCATCATCGATACGGGCATCCTTGAAAAGGACGAACGGTCCGCCGTAGAGGCGACCATTGCCGACGAGGACAAAACTCCCCTTGCGGGCCGGACCATCGACCGGCTCGATAAGAAGCTCGGGTGGCTTGCGAGCGACAACCTGCGCCAGCGTGATGAGGTAGCTCAACGGACCAAGCGCTTTTTTGGAATCCGGGGTGGTCGATTGCACGACAGCGGCATCGAGACCAACCCCTCCAAGTTGCACGAAATATTCCTCGTTGGCCTTGGCCAGATCGATCAGGCGGCAATTTCCGGCTTCGATTACCTCCCAGGCCTTGGAAAGATTTTGAGAAATTCCGAGTTCCGTTGCGAAGACATTCATCGTGCCGACCGGCAGGATGCCGAAGGCTACGTCGGCGCCGGCGAGACCGTTTACGACCTCATTCACCGTGCCATCTCCACCCGCAGCAATAACGGATTCAAAGCCTTGCTGAACAGCACGTTGCGCAAGCATTCGCGCATCACCGGGGGACTCGGTCATCCACACTGTGACACGGGGTGACAAGGCGAGAATCCGCTCCCGCATGGCGCTCGCTTTTTCGCTGCGAGCGGCCGGGTTAAGGATGACGAGAATCTTGGAGCTCTTGTTCACGCTTCACATTCTGGCTGAGTTTCGTAGCTTCCCCGCGTGTCAAAATTTGCCAAGAGATTTTTGATAGCGCCTGCGGTATTGGTGGCGCTGGCGGGTCTCGCGCTTCTTTGTACGAATATTTACCTGCAATCGAGCACCGTACAGCAGAGAATCCGCGAGAGCGTTACGCGTCAGATCGGCACGGATGTCAAGATCCGGACCACCAGCTATACGCCGTGGAGCGGGCTGGTCCTCCGTGGCATCGAAGTACCCGATCCCACCGCCCCGAAGATGAACATCCTCGAGGCCAAGGCCCTGCGGATTCGCTTCTCCTTCCTTCCGCTCCTCAATAAACGCTTCGTCATCTACGACTGCTCGCTTTACGAGCCGATGCTCATCGTACGCCAACTCGCGAGCGGCGACTGGATGGCTCCTCTGCCTGGCAAGGTCAAGACGGTCCCGCCTGCGGAGCCGACACCCGGCAAGCCGGAAGCTCCACGCGTGGTCGGTGCAGCCTTCAAAGCCGAAGTGCAGCGCCTCCGCCTCGTCGGCGGCACGGTGGCTTTCCTGGATGCCAAGAACCGCACGGTGCTCATGCTCGAGAGCGTCGACATCGATGCCAATGTCAGCGACAACATCGCTGCGGCCGGTACGTTTGACGTCGGCACCACCGACATCTCGGGGTACCTGCATCCCCGCAAGGTCGGAGGGCCATTCACCTGGGACGGAGAAGTGCTCGACCTGCCTCAGATCCAGGGAACACTGGCCGGAGGAGAAATCGCCGGCAGCTACCACCTCGTGGCCCTGGGCGACCCGAGATTTGACCTCAATGTGTCGGTCAAGGATGCCCGTCTGAAGAAGCTCTTCGCCGAAGCCCATGCCGAGCCTGGAAAAACCGATGGCAATCTCATCGGCCAACTCCACCTTACCGGTGATCCGCGCAACAGTGCTCTGACGACAGGAACCGGCCACTTTGAGCTCGTTTCGGCCAAGCTCAAGCCGGTCGACTTCCTGATTAAACTCGGGGAACTGCTCCAGATCGAGGAGCTCCAGCTCCTTCAACTCAAGGACGCCAAGATGGATATCACTGTCCGTGAGGAAAAAATCTGGATCGATGACCTCTCGATGCAGTCTGAGAACCTGATATTGAAAGCCACCGGCCCGGTGCGCTTCAATGGAAAGATGGACCTCGACGCCAGCCTGCTCGTAAACCGCAAGCTGCAGCAGCAACTCCGCGGCGTGCTCGGGAAGAACTTCGTCAAGACGGACGATCCCGAGTACCAGCGCCTCGACTTTAACGTCACCGGACACATCGACAGCCCGAAGACCGACCTGCTCGATAAACTGATCGGCATCAACATCGGCCAGGACATCGGAGGAATGCTCAAGAGTCTCTTCCGCGGCCAGCCCCAGAAGAAAGACAAGGGAGACAAGTAGGCGATGCGAGTGATTGCCGGTTCGGCCCGGGGACTGCCTCTCATCCAGCCCCCGGAGGGCGTTCGTCCCACGATGGATCGAGTGAAGGGAGCAATCTTTTCCAGCCTCGGCGATGCTGTGCCGGGCGCACGCGTGCTGGATATATTCGCCGGGTCCGGCGCGATGGGCATCGAAGCCCTGAGCCGGGGAGCGGAATCAGCAGTCTTTGTTGACGTAAACCCCCGGAGTGTGAACTGCGTGCGCGACAACCTGCGCAAATCCAAGCTGACCGGTAGCGTACAGCAGATGGATGCCTTCAAGTTTCTCGAACTGTACGGCGACGGGTCATTTGATCTCATCTTTGCCGATCCGCCGTATGCCAAGCAGCCAACAGATCGCGACTTTGCCACCGAGCTCATCAAGCTCCCGGCGCTGGCCAGGGCGCTCCGCCCTGGCGGCACCGCCATTGTGGAGCGAGTAATCGGTCGCCCGGAGCCGGAAACCGTCGGTCTCGTCCTTCTCCGAGTTCGTCAATACGGAGAGAGCGAGGTGGCCTACTACGCCCACGCGGAATGAAGAAGGTCCGGCTCCTTTACAATCTGGCGTTCCCCTTTGTCCTGCTGGTGCTGCTGCCCAGCTTCCTCCTGCGCATGATCAGGCGGGGCAAATACCGCCACAAATTTGGGCAGCGCTTTGCCATCTATTCACCCCGTGTCCTGAACAAGCTCAAGCGCGACAACAACATCTGGGTGCATGCGGTAAGCGTGGGTGAGGTGCTGATCGCACTGAAACTCATCGGCGAGATGAAGAGGAGCGACCCGTCCCTGCGCGTCGTGCTCTCCACCACCACGTCCACAGGGTTTCGCCTGGCCAGCCGACGCCGTACGGAATGGCTGGAGCCGATTTACAACCCCATCGATTTCATCCTGGTCGCCAAGCGTGCCATGCGCATCGTGCGCCCGAAGATGATGATCCTGGTGGAGGCCGAGGTCTGGCCAAATCTCACCGCCGAAGCCAAAGCCCAGGGGGCCAAGCTTGCACTCGTAAACGCACGTCTCTCCCCGAGGTCGGAGTCTCGATACCGGAAGGTCAAGTTTCTCACCGCTCCGCTTTTCAACCAGCTCGATGTACTCTGCGTCCAGGAAGAGGCTGATGCCGAGCGATGGAAATCCCTCGGGGTAACAGAAAACCGCATCCGTCTCACGGGTAGCGTGAAATTCGACGATGCCGCGCAATCCCGTACCCCGGGGCGCGACTTTTCAGCCATCCTCAGCGAACTCGGCGTACCTGCCGGGGCACCGATCCTTCTCGCCGCCAGCACTCATGCCGGGGAGGAAGCGATACTGGGCGAGATTTACCTCCGCCTCCGCACGGAGTTTGCCTCACTTTTCTACGTATGCGTACCGCGCCATGCCGAGAGAGGCCGGCAGGTGAAGGAGGAATTGGAGAAAATCGGCCTGCGTGTGACTCTGCGCTCCGGCGAGACTCATGCCCCGTCCCGTCCGGAAGCCCTCATAATCAACACCACAGGAGAACTCCGCGACGTCTACCCGGTAGCCTCCGTGGTTTTCATCGGCAAAAGCCTCACCGCCAAAGGGGGACAGAATCCCGCGGAAGCCCTCGCAGCCGGAAAGCCTGTGATCTTTGGTAAGAACATGCAGAACTTTGCCACTCTCTGCGACCAGCTTGTGCGCTTCCGTGCTGCCATCCGCGTGGCGGATGAGAGCGAGTTGGAAGAGGCCATCAAGGACTGTCTGAAGGAGCCGGAAAAAGCCTCCACCATGGCTCAGCGCGGTGCGGAATGCCTCGCCCAGCATCGCGGGGCCACCCGGCGCACGGTGGAAATCCTCGAGGCGCTGCGCTCCTGATTCAGGAGGTCGCCGTCTCCGCGTGGAGGCGCGACTGAACGTAACCGAGAATCGCGACGTGAACTGCTATCGCCACCCCCAGGCTCACCGCTTGCATGAAAAACGTGGGTTCCAGCGCTCGCGACAGATAGACGATACCACCCCAACTCAACGGTACGAACCCGAAGACGGACGACCAGAGACCGGGGTTATACCGGCGGGTGGCCACGGCAGGAATGATATGCCCCACGGCATTCACCGCAGGCAGGTAAAGAGCGATGAGGCCCCAGCCCGCGTCGACGTAAACGGCCAGGTAGAAGGCTAGAAAGTCGCCCCCCCATACGCCCGCCGAGTTGATAATGAACGTTGCAGGTCGAGAGAGCACCTCGCGGCCCCTGCCGACGTGGGCATTCACCCAGAGTCGGAACCGGTCACCGCGATGCTCCTCCCACTGGTGAATCATATAGATGGGCAACTGGGCAAAAATGATGCTGACGATGATCGCCTCCGCAGGATCGATGGAAAACAGCAAAGGAATGAAGAGGAGCAAAATGATGCTGGCAAACGCCGTAGCGTAAGGCCAATGCCACTGGGTAACCATCCAGTCGTAGGCTCTCCGGATCACTCCCTACCCTCTATCCCGGTCCCGCCGCACCCGCAAGCGTCGTAAACAGGCATTTTTCCGGGTCGTTTTCACGAAAAGCCAGTTGACCCCTCCGGCTGCCGCCGATAACCTTCCCGACCCGCTTAAGACCGGCCCCGCTCGTCTGGGCGGCATACCTTTTCCATGGCCGACGAGCTTTCCTATGTACTGATCACGCCCTACTCGCTCCGGAAATCCCGGACGGGCGGCATTGTGGGCCGACTGCTTTCGCGGTCGGGCCTCGAGCTCGTTTCCGGTCGCCTTTTTGCTCCGAGCGAGGAGTTTATTCAGGACTTCGCCGAGGCCAGCGTCTCCGAAACGGACAATGCCCGTCACCGCCAGACGCAGGAGCTGATCCGCGACTACATCCTGAAAAATCTCGCCGCCGACCAGCATGGCGTACGCCAGCGCGCTCTCCTCCTCGTCCTGCGCGGAGAGGATGCCGTGATCAAGACCCGCTCGGTCGTGGGTCACATCATGCAGGAGCGCACCAGTGGCGAAACCATTCGCGATACCTATGGCGACTGCCTGGTCGAGGACGGCAAGGTTGTTTATTTCGAGCCGGGCGTGCTGGCCGCACCCGACGCAACCTCCGCCCGCAGGCACCTTGAGATTTTTGCGAAATACTCCGACACGGATGGCGGCATCCTGGTGGATTCCGTGCCCTTTCCGGCCGGCGAGAATGTCGAAACAACACTCGTCCTGATCAAACCGGACAATTTCCGCTTCCCCAACGCCCGTCCCGGTGGCGTGATCGATCTTTTCTCCCGCACCGGCCTCTACATCGTGGGCTTCAAGGTTCATTACATGAGCGTAGCCCAAGCCGAAAAATTCTACGGCCCCGTGCTCGACGTGCTACAGGATAAATTCCGCGAGCCCAGCGCGAAGCGCGCACGCCTCGCCATCGAGGAGGAGTTTGGCATTCCGATCGACGCCAAGACCGAGACCGAGCTCGGCGAACTCATTGGCCCCATCGCAGGGCGCTCCCACTGGGAATCCATCGTCCAGTTCATGGCAGGCTCCCGCCCGTCAAATTGTACGGAGGAGAAGCGCAACCAGCCGGGCAGCGAAAAGTGCGTGGCCCTGATCTACCAGGGGGTCGACGCTGTGCGGAAGATTCGCGAAGTCCTCGGACCGACCGACCCGTCGAAGGCCCCTTCGGGCACAATTCGCCGGGAATTTGGCCAAACTGTGATGATCAATGCGGCGCATGCATCGGATTCCGCCGAAAATGCGCGTCGCGAAATGGACATCATCCAGATAAACGAGAATACTCTGAAACCTCTGATCGATACGTACCTCTCCTAGACTACCTCTCAAAAACCATGGAACTCGCAACCCGCGTCAAAGAACTCACCCCATCTCTCACCCTCGCGATCGACAGCAAAGCCAAGGCCTTGAAAGCGGAAGGCGTTGACGTCTGCGGCTTCGGCGCCGGCGAGCCCGACATGGACACGCCCGAGCACATCAAGGCGGCCTGTATCGAGGCGATCCAGAGCGGTTTCACGAAATACACCCCGAGCTCCGGCACACCGGAACTCCGCCAGGCGATCTCCGAGAAGTTCCTCGCCGACAACGGCCTGGAGTATAAGCCCAGCCAGATCATCGTCAGCAACGGGGCGAAACAGTCCTGCTTCAACGCGATCGCGGCGGTTTGCAATCCGGGCGACGAGGTCATCATTCCGGCGCCCTTCTGGCTGAGCTATCCCGAGATGGTTCGCCTCGCAGGCGCTGAGCCGGTCATTGTACAGACGACCGAGGAAAACGCGTGGAAGATCACGGCCGAGCAGTTTGAAGAGGCCATGACCCCTCGCACCAAAATGATCATCATCAACTCGCCGGGCAATCCCACGGGTTCGATCTACAGCCGCGAGGAACTTCGTGCCATCTCCGAGGTAGCCGCCGAGGAAGACATCTACATCCTCTCCGACGAAATTTACGAGAAGCTCACCTATGACGGGGCCGAGCACGTCAGCATTGCTTCGCTCACGCCGGAAGCTTACGACCTCACCATCACGGTGAACGGCTTCAGCAAGGCCTATGCGATGACCGGATGGCGCCTTGGCTACCTCGGTGCTCCCGAGCCGATCGCCCGCGCCATCGACTCGATGCAAAGCCACAGCACATCGAACCCCTGCTCCTTTGCCCAGAAGGGCGCGCTTGCCGCGCTCAAGGGCGACCAGCAGTGCGTGGCCGATATGCGCGAAGAATTCGACATTCGCCGCCAGTACATGTTTGACCGTCTGTCCTCCATCCCGGGCGTGACCGCGGTGAAACCTCTCGGCGCATTCTACGTGCTCGCAAACATCAGCGGCCTCGGCCTCAAGTCGCAGAACTTTGCCGACCGTCTGCTCAGCAAGGCCAATGTGGCCGTGGTGCCCGGCATCGCCTTCGGCGACGACCGCACGGTCCGCCTGAGCTACGCGACGAGCCTCGACGTCATCAAGACCGGCCTCGACCGCATCGAGGAGTTCTGCAAGACGCTGTAACTCCCGCCTGAGTCCCTTCATGAGCGAAGCACCTGTGCCATCCACGGGTGCTTCGCTTTTTTCTTTGGTACCCGACGCAGAGGCTGCCGTGGCCACCGCCCGCGCCGTAGCCGACCGGTTGACCATTCCCATCACTCGCGGGCTTCGCCGCACCTCGGGGCCGGTTTCTGGATCAGCGGCTGGAAGCTCGATCGATTTTCAGGACCACCGTCCTTACATGCCGGGTGACGATCCACGCCATATCGACTGGCAGGCCTACGCGCGGAGCGGCCACTACACGATGAAGCTCTATCGCGAGGAGGTGCTGCCTCTTGTGGATTTGGTGATCGATTGCTCGCCCTCGATGGCACTCGACCCGGCGAAAACCCGCCGCAGCCTGGAGCTCGCAGCCTTTTGCCTGGAGACCGTTCAGCGGTCGGCAAGTTCGCTCCACGTCTTCGGCCTGGCTGGAGCTGCAGCGACCCCGCTGGAAAGTTCCCTCGCGCTCCACCAGATCGCCATTGCCGGAGAGACGGAGGGCGGCGTGCCTCGGCTTGAGCTGATTCCCTGGCGTGCGGCTTCGCTACGTATTGTGATCAGCGACCTGCTCTTTGCCGCGAATCCCGATGCGATCTGCCCTGGGTTGGCGGCTGGAAATGGGAGGAGCATCATCTTCGCCCCCTACTGCTCGGCGGAATCCGATCCGGACTGGCTTGGCAACACCGAGCTCGCCGATTGCGAATCGACCGCCCGGCAGGATTTCCAGTTTTCCTCGGAGGATATGCGCAGGTACCAGGCGACTTACGCGAACCATTTCGCGCTTTGGCAGGATGCCGCCCGGCGTTGCGGCATCACTCTTGCGCGAGTCTCCGCTGAAAGCGCTTTGATCGAGGCCTTGCAGGAAAGCGCCCTGGGCATCGGGGCGGTGGAGATCGCCTGACTCTCGCCCAAGGCACCTGGAATCTCTTACTCCGATTTTTCCGCCTCGGGTCCGCGACCCGGGAACCATTCCGTATGCTGGCAGCCGAGACGACCGAGGTACGTCACACAGCCTCCGGTCAGGAAGGCATAGTAGCCTATCACTCCGGCCCTCATTGCACGCTCGGTGAAAGGGCGATATTTCTGGCCATGGAGCTGGCTGTCCACGATCGCCGCCTTCACGGCAGGCTGGTTGAACTCTGCAGCGACAGGCGGCAGATTCTCAAAGGTGATCGGGGTTTCCACCACCTCGTCGCCAGCGCCGTAAAATCGCTTGCGACCGCCCACGTAGTCGATGTGATAATACTCCACGCCGGCAGCGAGAAGGAGTTGCACGAGTTCAGGAAACGCGATCTCTCCAGCCAGGGTGGCCTTCGAGACACGGGAAATGATTTCTGTGTTCATACAAAGCATTCAGACCGATTTCCCGGATGCCTGTGACAGAAGAACGAAAAAATCTTACGAAAAGTTCGATCGGGCGAGAATCTCGCGGAGGCGGGTTGCTCCCTCGCGAGGTGTACAAAATGGGGCATCGCGGAAGACCTCGGCATGGGCGCGGTCGATTTCGCAAAGCTCCGCCAGCCGATCTTGAGCGACCTCCCGGACGGCGGCCATGCGCATGTCAGTGAACTGCCGGTTGTCCGGGTCAAGCCAGCCTTGCTTCATGAAGGCCGCCGCCTTCTTCGTACACCGACAGGGGTTCGCTTCGTTCACAAGTCCGCACTTTTCGTTCATGAACTGATAAAGATCGTGCCGGGCGCGGGAGAGGAGCTGGCGGAAATTTTCCCGCGAGATCTCCATGACCTCGCCACCGAGTTCGCTGGAAACTCCGAAGATCTCGCCCAGGATGAAGGCCAGCCGTTGCGGGCGGTCGAGACACATGAGCATCGCGGTGATGCAGCCCAGTTTCGCTTCCTCGACGAGGAGCCCTGTTTCGATCGGGAGGCTTCGCGGATCGGGAAGCTCCATGTCGAGGCACTCATCGAGCGACTGACTCATGTCTCGAAAGGTCATCTTTCGTTCCTCCATCTCGGAACGGCGGACATTCATCAGATGATTGGCTGCGATGCGATAGAGCCAGGTGGAAAACCGGCTCCGCCCCTCGAAGGCGGCAAGATGGGTGGTCGCCTTGATCAGGATCTCCTGAGTCGCATCCTCGGCCAGATCGCGACGCCAGATCATTCGCAGCGCAAGGTTGAAAACCCATGCCTGATGGCGGCGTAGGAGCGCGTCCAGAGCAGACAGGTCGCCCTGCCGTGCCTGAGCGACCAAATCCTCGTCCGCAGGTGACAGTTCAGTGGTGTATTCTGAAGAAACGGGCGACATCGTTTTGCCCTTCGTTACCGGATTGTCACCTGCGGTGGCAACGAAAGGCGTTGACCGAGGGAGGAATTTTCTCAAGAAATCGGGCCTGGATGGCAGAAACACACGCCACGAGCGTCCAGGTCAAGGCCGGCGAGGTCATCGTCCAGCGACTTTTCCAGGTCAGTTTCTCCATTGATCTCGCGAAAGTGGAAGGCCTTTGGGCCGACCGTAGTGGGGAAAGGGCCAGCCGGACCAAGCTCGCCAACACGCCGGCCAAGGCGGTCGCCTTCGACGTACCGCCGGTGCTCCTCAGCCTCGGTCTCGTCGAGTTTCCCGTCGAGAGCGAAACAATCCGCGCCAGCGCAGTCGCGAGACTCTACGACTTTGGCGTCATAGCGATCTCACTGAGGGTTCCGGTGACAGACTCTCCGTGGGATGGCTACGTCTCCCTGATCAATGCGCTCGATCGCGAGATGGGATGCGGGGAACATGAGCTTTGGCGTTCGCTGCTGGACAAGGTGCGGGAGCCTCTCACGACGACCATCATCCGGCCCTTTGACTCGGATTTGCAGGAGGAGTACTTGCTCGCCATCGTGCAGGAGTGGGATAGCCCGGTCGATGTGTCCTCGCTTCCGGAGCGTCCCGAGCTGATTCCGCTCCTCTCCGGCGAAAGCCGCCCGCTCTCGGAGGGTGCAAAGAAAGACCTGCTGAGGTACAAAGGATCTTACTTTGAGGACGACCTGGTGGTCCTTACCTGGGACCGGGCGTTTGTCTGCGAACCGCGAGGGGATTCCGATGTGGTCGAGGTATTGGAGATGGCTAATGCGCAGTTACTGGAGTTTCGCTACTACGACGAGTTACTCGATGACGAGTTGCCCCGCATGTACGACCTCGTCGAGGAAACCCAGCGCGCAACAAGCATTCTTTCGGCGCGAAAATTTTCCCAACTCGCCCGCAAGCTCTACACCCTCGTGGCTGAGGTGACGGAACTCACCGAGCGCGTCGATAATGCGCTCCAGGTCACCGAGGACGTGTATCTCGCCCGAGTCTACACCATGGCCGTCGACTCCTTCCGCGTGAAGCCAGTAAGCGCAGCCGTGGACCGTAAACTCTCGATCATCAAGGACACATACACGGCGCTCTTTGACGAGGCCTCGGGCAAGAGGGCGGAATGGCTCGAGATTGCGATCGTGATCCTCATTATCTTCGAGGTCATTCTCGCCCTGCTCTGGCACATCTAGGTATTGCAGGCGGGGCGATCCTCCGACCGCCCGCAATGAGCGCACTTCCTCCGCCAGGCGAGGAATGCGGAAAATACCTCGACAAGGCCGCACGGAGTCAGGCTTCATCCTTGGGTAGAGCACGTTATGACTTCATCTGCCACTCCCCTGCCCGCTACCAGCGACTCGTTTGGGGATTTCGATCTTGTGATCGAGGCGGGGCACTCCGAGAAGCGGTACTGGCACGATCTCTGGAGGTACCGGGAGTTGCTCTTCATCCTGGCGTGGCGGGACGTCGCAGTACGCTACAAGCAGACGGTGGCCGGAGCCGCTTGGGCAATCCTCCAACCCCTGATCAACATGATCATCATGACGGTGATCTTTGGCAAAGTGGCCGGCCTCCCTTCGCTGGGCACCGCGCCCTACGCCATCATGGTCTTTGCGGCCATGCTGCCATGGCAGTTCTTCTCCAATGCGGTGTCCAATGCCGGACAGAGCGTGGTGAACAACGCCGGAATGATCTCCAAGGTCTACTTCCCGCGAGCCATCATCCCAACAAGCGCGGTGCTGGTATCGCTGGTCGATTTCGCCGTTTCCCTCGTCATCCTGGGCGGTTTGATGGCGTGGTATGATTTCCTGCCGACATGGCGGCTGCTCGCGTTGCCCCTTTTCACTCTCATGGCCATCCTCGCGGCTACGGGAGCAGGACTTTTTATCACGGCGTTGACCGTGCGGTATCGGGACTTTCGTTTCATCGTTCCCTTCGTCGTGCAGTTCGGCATGTACGTCAGCCCCGTGGCTTATAGCAGCGAGGTAATACGGGAAAAACTCCACGCCGGATGGTTCGCCTTGTATTGCCTGAATCCCCTGGTGGGCATCATTGACGGTTTTCGCTGGGCGATCCTGGGCGGCGATGCGGTGGGCTTTCATCTCGGAACATGGCTTTCGCTCGCTGTATCCATCGGGCTCTTTGTCGGCGGAGTGGCCTTTTTCAGGAAAACCGAACGAATGTTCGCCGACATCATCTGAGCATGAGCGACGACATCGTCATCAGAGTCGAGGGCCTGTCGAAGCTCTACATGCTGGGCCAGACGCTCCAGCCCTACGGTACGTTGCGCCACGCCATCCAGAATGTCGCGACGGCTCCGCTCCGCTGGATCAAGGCGGCGCGCAAGGTCCAGGCCGGACCGGATAGCGCGGAATTCTGGGCGCTCAAGGACGTATCCTTTACGGTCAATCGGGGCGATGTGGTCGGCATCCTCGGACGCAACGGCGCCGGGAAGAGCACGCTGCTCAAGATTCTCAGCCGCATCACGGAACCCACCACGGGACGCGTCGGAGTCAAAGGCCGGGTCGCAAGCCTGCTGGAAGTCGGGACGGGATTTCATCCTGAACTGACCGGGCGTGAAAACATCTATCTCAATGGAGCCATCCTCGGAATGACCCGGGCGGAGATCCGGCGAAAATTTGACGAAATCGTGGACTTTGCAGGGATCGAGAAGTTCCTCGATACGCCAGTGAAGCGGTATTCCAGCGGTATGTATGTGCGGCTGGCCTTTGCCGTGGCGGCACATCTGGAACCCGAGATCCTCATCGTCGACGAAGTGCTGGCCGTGGGAGACTCCGAGTTTCAGAAGAAGTGCATTGGCAAGATGAAGGAGGTGACCGCCAATGGTCGGACAGTCCTCTTCGTGAGCCACAATCTGCCAGCTGTCGCCGCGTTGTGCCGCAAGGGCATCCTGCTCAAGGAAGGCCGCCTGGTCCTGACCGATACGGCGGAAAACACGATCGCCCGGTACAAAAAGGAAGGCATGTCCGCCGAAGACACCGGGATCGCTGTGGCGATGAACGCCCGATCTGGCACCGGAACACATCGGCTGGAATACGTGACCCCAACGGCGGAAGAATTCGCGGCGCGAACTCCACTCGTCTTCCGGGCGGGGATCAGACAATTCCGCGACGATGCAAAATTTCATTATTCGCTGCATTTTCGCAACGAAGCCGATGACGAAATCTTCGCCATCAACAGCGAGTACCTCGACGGAGGTGGCATTGCTCCCGGAAACCGTGAGGTGGAGGTGGTGATCGACTCCCCGTGGCTGCCACCGGGAGACTACCGGGTGGAGGCCTTCCTCCACAGCGCCGGAATCATCGATCACTGGCCGGATGCATGCCGGTTTCATGTCGGCTCCGATGTAGCGACGCTGGGTTATTCCCTGGCAAGCGCCAAAAACGCGGGCAAAGTCCTCGCAAGTTTCCGGCTGACCTCGCAAGCCCGGGCCGAGACGTGAAGGTCGCGATCGTTCTGACCACACGCTGGTGGAGAGCCTCCATCGATCAGGACGGTTACTGCGCTGCGCTCGCCCGCCTGGGACATGAACCGTTTTTATATTGTCTCGGCAATGATGCGGGAGAAGCGGATTTTCCGGTCGTGGTAGCCTCCCCGGCAGAGATGTCGGATGTCGGCTACTGGCGGCGACAGGGACTCGATATTGCGATTGTTTTCAACTGGCTGAAAGGTTCGCTCCTCCTTAACGCGCTGCGACAGGCCGGGACGCGCACCGTCACTCGGGCCGATAGCGACGGACTGGCCAGCGTACGAGTGTTCCCCCGGGAGACACTTTCCCTATGCCTGTCCTCTGCGCAAACCGCCAGAGACCGATTCCGCGAAGGCGTCCACTGGGTGCGCCGCTACTTTCACTTGAGCAGGGAGGAAGACGCGGAAATCCTCGCGACAGCGGCAGCCTCGGATGCCATCGCGATCGAATCGCAGGAGGCCGCAGAAAACCTGAACGTGATCTTCACCCATTACGGCCGAGAGGAACTCGCCGAACGAATCGCAGTGGTCCCGCATAGTGTGAAAGACGAGTTTCTCACCGCGCCCATCGGAGGAGCAATACGCCCGCCTCTCATCTTTTGCGGAGGCAGGTGGGACGACGTGCAAAAGGATGCCCCCCTGCTGCGGAGAACGATCCGACGTGTACTGGCAGAGCGCGAAGATGTGAGATTTGTCGTCGCCGGGGCGGGAATGGAGAATTTTTCCACGCTGACGAGAGAGTCCCGAGTGCGTCTCGCCGGGCGCATCCCCCGTGGGGAATTGCGGAATATCCTCGCGGAGGCGCGTTTTCTGCTCGCTTCCTCCCGTTGGGAGACGCAGCCAATTGGGTCGCTGGAGGCTCTTTGTCTCGGAGCGACCGTCGTAGCCCCTCTTCTGCCGGGCTTTATCGCCCTGGTCGACCAAGGGGCATCGGGTACTCTTGCCACACATCGGGATGACGCCAGCCTCGCAAGAGCCACACTGGCCGAGTTACAGCGCTGGGATCACCATCAGCGCGATCCCGAACGCATCTCCCGCAAATGGCGCGACCGGGTCAGCAATGAAGCCGTGGTTGCGGGCTTGCTCAAATCCGTCGCATGAAACCACGCATTGCCTACGACGTATCATTTTGCGCGGACCTGCATTCCGATCAGAAACACGTCACCGGAATCGGGCGCGTCGTCGAAAATATCGCCGATATCCTAAAGTATTCGGACGACTTTGAACTCTGCATGATCGGGTGCCATGGCGGTGATGAACGTCCTGCGCTAACCGACGCGCGCACATATGCCTACTGGAAAGATCGCTGGGCGCCGCGCCCGCCCGTGATGGCAGGCACCGTCTCGCGATTCGGCCTTCGCAGTCTCTATGCCCAGTCTCTCGCCGGAGTGAACCGGCCCGATGCACCAAGGAGTTTCACCAGCAAACTTTTCAACACGCTCTCCCGGCTCGATGCCGCCCCCCGGCCGCTCGACGGAAAGATCGCCCTGTTCCACTCCCCCTTTCGTCCGCTGCCGGAGCATGGTCAGTTTCGCGGCCCCATGGTGCTGACCGTGCATGACCTTTTCCCCCTGGAGGAACCTGCCGGATCATACAACCGCCGAATGCTGGAACAAACCCTGGCTCTGGCAGATCCCGCTCGCACCTGGGTGCTCAGTGTCTCTGAGTACACGCGCCGGGAACTCATCAAGGTATCTGCCATCCCGGCGGAGCGAGTCATCGTGATGCCGCTGGCGGCGGAATCACTTTTCCGGCCCACCGGAGACGGAGATGCACGCAAGGCATTCCTGCGTCGGCATGGGATACCGGACGCGCCCTACTTTCTCTCCGTGGCCAATCCTCAGCCGAGAAAAAACATTCCGCATCTGATCCGATGCTTTCAGGAATTTGCCAAGACAGAGAAAGAGCATCAACTGGTGTTGGTTGGTTCCCGCAAGCTCGGCTGGAACCACTCCGAGATCGACCGGGAAATCGAAAAAGCGCCCGAACTGCGCCAGCGCATTCATTTCACGGGAGCCGCGAGCGACGAGGAACTGGCCGTGGCGTACAGTAATTGCACGGCATTTCTCTTTCCCTCGCAGGAGGAGGGTTTCGGCCTGCCGCCACTGGAAGCCATGCAGTGCGGCGCGCCGGTGGTGAGCTCCAATACGACCTCGCTGCCGGAGGTCACGGGCAACGCAGCCATCCTCGTGCCGCCTGATGATGAATGTGGCCTCGTTCAAGCCATGCAGTCACTCGTATCCCGCCGCGAGTTGCGGGAGGATCTTCGGGAAAAGAGTCTCGCGAGAGCACGCGGATTCTCCTGGGAAAAGACGGCGCAGATCGTGACTGACACCTATCGGCAGGCACTCGCATCAAAGAGATCGTGAACCAAACCGCCACCATAGCGCTCGCCAGCCAGATTGCCCCGACCTACATCGGCGGGCTGGCGGAATATCAGCGTCATCTGGCGGTCGGACTACGGGATCATGGGCAGTCGGTTCATTCCCTGTGCGAATACAATAGGCATCCTGATCAGAGTCTCGGCTATGAAGAGCTACCATGGCCGCTGTACGTGCTGGAAAAAACCTCTCTGGGGCGAATGACGCAGGCCCTGCTACCCCGGCTCTCAACGAGAGCACCTCGCTGGGCGGCGCGGATCGCCACATGTCGCCTCGGCATGCCGGATAACCTATCTCCCTCCGCCATCCACATCACGGGCACGGGATGGGACCACACAGGATTTGCCCTGGCGAGGTGGGCGCGTCAGCTCGCCGTCCCCTTCTCGATATGGCCGGCAGTGCATCCCGGCCAATGGGGGGATGCACCGATCGATCTCGAGCTTTACTGTCGAGCCGATACGATCTTTTGCCAGAGTGGAAATGAGCGAGATCATCTGGCTCGGCTGGGATTGCCGGCGGAAAAGATGCGGCTCTGCGGGCTGCCCCCCTTTTGCCTGCCAGATGGAGACGGTACACGGCTGCGGCAAGGACTCGGCATCGATCAGCGGCCAGCTGTTCTGTTTCTCGGGAGGCGGGATGAAGGCAAGGGCTATTCCGCCCTCATCGCGGCATGGAGGCTCGTCCTGCAACGGCATCCCCACGCAGTGCTATTGCTGGCCGGACCAGGTGCGCCTCTGAAAGGAGGCACACTGCCTGCCGAAAGCTACCGCGATCTCGGCATGGTCGACAACCGTACGAAATCCGATGCCTACGCAGCATGCGACGTCTTTTGCCTGCCCTCGGCCCACGAATCCTTCGGCATCGTCTATGTCGAAGCCTGGTCGTATGGAAAGCCCGTTATCTGCGGAACGGCCGCAGCCAGTCGGGAACTTGTGACGGATGAAGCCAACGGACTCTGGGCAACTCAGGACCCAGTGGAACTGAGCGAGAAAATCGGATTTCTGCTGGACCAGCCCAAGCTGCGTGCGCAACTCGGAGCCACCGGCCAGCAACTCCAGCGCGAGCGCTACACGGAGGCGACGCTCCTTGCCGCGCATTTGCAGGCTTGGCAACAGGTGGCGGCGGCAGGATAAACTGCTCTCAAACAACGGACCGCTTGATCAATCTCTCCCTGAAAGCCCTGAGGAACAACATCTGGTTTGCGGCGTATACGCTCCTCGCCAAGCCTCTGCCGTGTTCCTACAGCCGCTGGGGAGGCTCGTTCTTCAAGGCATGCCGTCGATTCACCGCCGGGAAACTGCTGGCGCATTGCGGCCAGAGGGTGAACATCGAGCATGGGGCGACCTTTGGACGAGGAAATACCATCTGGCTGGGTGACGACTCCGATCTCGGCATCGACTGCGACCTGCGCGGCGAGGTCCATATTGGGAACTGCACGATCATGGGTCCCGAGGTCGTCATATGGACCGTCAACCATCGCTTTGACCGGATCGACATTCCGGTGATGCAGCAGGGCAATATGCCCATGGAACCAGTATGGATCGGCGATGACGTCTGGATCGGGACGCGGGCGATCATTCTACCCGGAGTAAGGATCGGCAATCACGCCATCATCGGAGCGGGAGCCGTGGTCGCCAAAGACATACCCGACTGGGCCATCGTTGCGGGGAATCCCGCCCGCGTCATTCGCTTTCGGAACGAGACGGAGGCCGATCTGGAATGAACGCGAAAGCGACACTCCTTATTCCCACGTATCAGCGACCTCGCGAACTCGCCGAGTGCCTCACCCGGGTAATGCCACAAGCCTCCGCCGCAGGAGTGGAAACCATCATCTGTGATGATAGCCGCGACGACGAGACCAGAAAGATGCTTTCGGAGCGGTTTCCCCTGGTACGCCACATCGTCGGTCCGCGGCGCGGGCCAGCAGCCAATCGCAATGCAGGCGCGAGGGCGGCTTCAGGCGAATGGCTCATCTTCCTCGATGACGATTGCGAGCCGGGAGTGGATTTTCTCCGCGCCTACCTCGAGGAGTTTGGCCATCACAGTGCCGAGGAGGACATCGCTTTCGAGGGGGCTACGATTCGCCAGGGATCAGCAGATTCCCTGCTGACCGAGGCGCCGCACAATCCCGGCGGCGGAGCGCTGATCTCGTGCAACTTTGCCATTTCCCGCAGGGCTTTTCTGGAGGCAGGAGCTTTCGACGAGCGCTTCCCGATGGCTGCTTTTGAAGATACGGAGTTTGCCGCGCGATGGAATCTCAAGGGCGGAAAGGTCGTCTTCCTGCCCAAGGCAGTCGTCGGGCATCCTCTGCGGAGTGCTCCGCCCGCAGGCAGGCTGGCCCGCCGCTGGGAGTCGAGAGTGATCAGCACCTATGACTTCGGCGGCACGACGGCACAGGTGGCCTGGAGGCTGCCCCGCCACGTGCTGTTGGTGATCCTGAGCCGGTTCCGGGGCCGGAAATGGTCGGGAGACAACATCAGGGCGGCAGGGAGATTCGCTGCGGAGTATTTGTTTTTTTTAGGCCTTCTGCCCGGTTGGCTGATGAAATACCACGCCCAACCGCGCAGTCCCTTCTGGCTGGAACAGCAAAAGCTGGGGCGTGCTCCCCGCAAACTCGGGCTGTAGCGTATACGGACGATGCGGATCGCGGCCACGGGATATGTCTCAGAGGAAGCCGGGAGCGTGGCGAGCGCCAACGCCCTGCTGCTGCGCGGCCTGCTGGAGCGAGGGATCGAGATCACATTTTTCTCCAAGGCATCCTTCGTCGATCCCCGGCCAGCTGTTGGAGACCACGCCGGTTTTGCATTTGTCGACGTGGACAACAGAATCGCCGATCGCGTACGAGCGAGATTGTCACGTATCCCGGTGGCTCGCGGGGTCAGCGGCGCGGTGGACACACATACCTATCACCGACTGCTGGTCAGACAAATCTCCGAGTACCATGCCCGAGGGCCATTTGCCCTCGTACTCTGGCTTGGCGAGTATGCGCGAGGGCGGGTGGAGGGAATACCATCAGTCAGCTTTGCCCAGGGACCGCCGGGAACGGATGCGCGGTCCGTGCTCAATCATTATGACGAGATCCGCCGACTGACTGGCCCTCTCACCGCGCTGCGATGGCGGGGACTGGCACAATTACGCCTGAGTCCGGCAGGTCTCCCGCCACTACGATTTTCGGATCAGATTCTCGTCGGAAGCGAGCAATCACGGCAGACGCTGATCACCGTGTATGGCAGGGAGCGGGACAAAATCCATGCGCTCCCCTATCCGATCGACCTGGAAACATTTCGCGTGGCGGAGACCATACCTGCCAGGGAGGGAATGCTGCGGTGCCTTTGGCTGGGACGGATCATTCCGCGCAAGAGACTGGATCTTTTTCTCGATGGAGCGGCCGGGGCCATCCGTGATGGTGTGAATCTGCGGCTCACGATCGCGGGAGGAGTGGGATTCATCCCGGGTTATGAGAAATTGATCCGCGACTTTCCCTACCCGTCGCAACTCGACTGGAGGCATTTCGTCCCGCGCGCGGAGGTGCCAGCGCTCCTGCACGATCACGATGTGCTGGTCCAACCAAGCGAGGAGGAAAACTTTGGCTCATCCGTGGCCGAGGCGCAGGCTTGCGGCCTGCCCGTGATTGTAGGACGCACCAATGGCAATGCTGATTACCTGGCGGATGGTGATATCCGGCTGGCGGATGACGATCCCCGCACACTGACTGAGGCGATCAAGATCGTCGCTGGTCGTAAGGCCTCACGGACGACAATCGACGAAGCGCGATCGCGGGCGTGCGCGGAGAAGCACTTTGCGCCAGCGAAAATTGCCGATCGGCTCGCGGACCTGCTAAAATCCTTCGCACGATCATGACGAGGCCCACCCTGGTCAGCGCAGCCTACCCCCCGGATCTCGATGGAATTGGAGACTATACCTGGTGGCTGGGCGGCGCATTATCTCGGGCAATAGGTGACGGAATCCCGGTGATCACCCGTACGGGCGATCATCTCGCCCAAGAAGGGGTGAAAGTGCATGGCGTTTTCGACCCGCACGATCTCTCGTCGGTCAGGAAACTCCCATTCTGCGTAAATGGCGGCTGGCTGGTGTTTCAGTACAACCCCTTCTCCTGGGGACGACGAGGATGGTGCCCGGCAGTACCTGAGGCTCTGAATAGCGTCAAGGCGGTGCATCCACACCTCAAGCTGGCGGTGATGTTTCACGAGACCACGGTGCCGAGATGGCCGTGGAAGTTTGCATTGATGCGGCGGTGGCAAAGGCCGGTTTTCCGCAAAATATGCAAACTGGCCGACGTAGCCTTCGCCTCCAGTGAGCGGTATGTGAGGCAGATCGAAAAGGTCGGACATCCCATGTCCGTAGTCCACCTGCCGGTAGGTTCCAATGTGGCCCGATCTTCGCTCGACCGGGAGGAGGCGTGCAGGGCGATGCGCTTGCCAGATGACGCAATACTGGTGGGAGTTTTCGGTTCGGCGCACGAAAGCCGGCTACTCGACTGGATCGGGGCTGCATTTGCCGGAGTGAAAGAAAACCAGCCTCATGCCAAGGTGCTCTACGTAGGTCCGCATGGCGACGCCATCGCCCGCGCGGTGGGAGATTCGTCCCTGGTGATCGACATGGGGATTCAACCGTCCGACCGGGCCGGGGTGTGCCTTTCGGCGATGGATCTGCTCCTTGCGCCGTTCAATGACGGGATATCCACGCGGCGCGGATCGGTGATCGCAGCATTTCAGAATGGCGTTCCCGTCGCGACGACACTCTCCAAGTGGACGGATTCCGTCTTTCGCAGCCAGGCTCCCGCTGCGCTGTTGCTTTCGCAGGCCACGACTGCCATCGACTTTGCCCGGGATACGGCGGAGTGGGCGACTTTCCTAAACAACCACAGTCAGAAAGCCCGGTATCGTGAGGATATACAGGCATTTCACGACGCGGTTTTTTCCTGGGACCTGATCGCAAAGCAGCTGATGGAGGCGCTTCAGTAAATGGACTGGCTGGTCTCCATCGCGATCGTGCTACCGGCCGGGTATCTCTACATGATCCGGTCCACGTGGCTGATCGACTATCTCGTCTGGATCACAGTGTTGAATCGCGGCATCCGGCGCTATGTGGATTGGATGGCCGGGAGCTTCAATCCGCTGTCCCCGGTAAGCCTGACGCCACTGGTGATCTCGGGATTGATCTTTTTGATGGTCTTTCAGAATTACAACCGACTACCCGGATACTTTCGCAAGATCATTATCTCCTTCGCCATCGCACTGAGCGTGGCATTCGCGGTCGGACTGATCCGCAACAAGCTGGCTGCAGTTTACTCCCTGGCGGAATATGTAACGCCGCTCTCAATCATGGCATGTGCGGTGCTGGCTTGGGGAAAAAACGACATCCTCGACCGCTGGATCAAGACGGTTGGCTGGGCGGCGGTCTTTGCGAGCGCCTACGGATGGTACCAGTATTTCACCATTCCGGCCTGGGACGCCTTCTGGGTGCGGGCAGTGGGATTCGAGGGGTATCTGGGCAAGCTGAAGCCGACAGAGATGACGGTATTTTCCACGATGAGCGAGCGTGGTCCACTGGCGAGCTTCCTGGGCTTTGCCGTGATCCCGATGATCTGCGCGAAGCGGTGGCGCAATATCGGGGGATGGCTCTCGGTGCTTCTCATCCTGTCAGTAATCCTCCTCACCTTTGTGCGCAGCACCATCATCACCATCGGCCTGGCAGCCGTGCTTTATCCGCTGCTGAACCGCGGAAAGAACACATTCCGCATCGTGATCCTGCTCTGCGTCATCGCTCTGGCGGCAAATGTGGGCCTGAGCCTCATTCCCACCTCCGGCAAGATCAGCGAGCGCGTCAGCTCGATTGCGACGATCACCAAGGACGGGTCATTCCAAGGGCGAATGGAAATCGCCCAGTACGGATTTTCCTCCGTCATCCGCAATCCCATTGGTACCGGGCTGGGATCGACCGGACTGGCCGGACGAGTAAATACCGGTGAGATCGAGGCTGGGGCGGCCATCGGAGACAACGGGTACTTTGCCATCCTGTTCACCTTTGGCTGGATCGGGTCGTTTTTCTTCTTCCGGGCTTTCTATCTGATCTGGAGGCAGATCCGAATCTTTGAGCGCCTGGGTATCCGGACGGATGCAGTGATGCTGTTCAAGGCGTTTTTCGTGACCGGCAGCATCGCGCTCATCGCCGGGGACTGGATCGCCGGTGCGGGATCGATCGTCTTCTTCATCCTGGCTGGTTTCGCCCTGCATCCCCGCCCGCAAATGGACGACTACGCACGGAGGCACTCCGCACACCGAGGCCAGAAGACCTTCAAGCCCGCAACCTGATATGCGTATTGCCTTTGCCATGATCAACTGCAACCGCCGTGACGGCAGTGCGCGAGCGGTGAACGAAGTCGCCGAGCGACTGGCCCGGCGGGGGCACGACGTGCACCTGTTTGCCCGCAAGGCGGAGGACATCGACCTCGGGCTGATCACATGGCATCCCGTGCCCGGCGTGCAATGGCCGGAAGTCGCGGATTTCTGGACCTACCACACCCGGGCGAACCGGATGCTGAGCCGCCACGACTTTGACATCGTGCACTCCATCGGCCCCAATACGAGCCGCGCCAATGTCGTCACGATCCAGAACATCCAGCCGGCGAAGAAGATCATCCTCGATCGCTTTGCGAAAACCGAGCAGGTCTCGCCGGCCCGTCGGCTGACCCGGTGGCTGTACCTGCGCGTCACCTCGGCCGCCGAGCACGCCCTGTACACCCGGAAGCCGGAACCGCTTTTCCTCCCGGTGTCGCACGGGGTGGAAAAGGAATTGCGGGCGCATTACGACATTGGCAGCGCGATGGTGCGCATCGTTCCCAATGCGGCGGACACGGCGATTTTTCGCCCCCTCGCAGAGGAAGAGAGACTGGCCTGGAAAGCAGCCAATGGATTGGCGGCGGACGACGTGGTCGCGCTTTTCTCCGGAGGCGAATGGGCGCGCAAGGGGCTGGATTTTGCGATCGAGGGTGTGGCCCGCTGCACGGTTCCCAAGGTCAAACTCTTCGTCGCCGGAGACGATGCGGATCGGGAACGATTCCTCGGGCTGGCGAGGTCGCTCGGGGTCGGAGACCGGGTCGTCTTTGGAGGGTTCCGCCGCGACATGGCGGAGGCTATGGGGGCGGCGGATGTGTTTCTCTTCCCCAGCCACTACGAGGCCTTCAGCCTGGCGACGATCGAGGCGGCGGCCTGCGGGCTGCCCGTCCTGGCGACACGGATCAACGGAACGGAGGATTTCATCCAGCCGGGGGAAACCGGCGAGTTCCTCGAGCATGATGGCGCACAGATCGGGCGGGTGCTGGACCGGCTGGCCGGGGATGCGAGCCTGCGGCGCGCCTACGGGGCAGCGGGCCGGAAGCTGGTGGAGGAGAAGTACACCTGGGATCGCGTTGCAGAGATGACGGAAAATGCTTACGCTGATTTCCTTAACGCTCGAAAAACCGCCCGCTCATGAAACTGCTCATCACCCCGCTGCGGGCCATCTTCCGGGTCCTTTTTTGGGTCACGCCGCAACGAATGCACATTCCGCTGCGGTATCGGCTGACGGAGCTGGAGGGCGGATTGGAACCGGAGCTGCGGTATCTCGATCGCATGGTGCGAAAAGGCGGCACGGTGCTGGATATCGGGGCAAACATCGGGATCTTTTCCTATCGCCTGGCGGGGCTGGCGAAGCGGGTCGTATCGTTTGAGATCAATGACGACCTGCTGGCCGAGCTGAAAGCCTGGAATCCCGGCAACATCGAGGTGGTGCCGAAGGGCCTCTCCTCCGAGGCCCACGAGGCCACGCTTTATATCCCCGTCCTGAACGGCAAGAAGCTGGTCGGCTGGGCCAGTCTCGCTCCGGGCAACTGCCCCGACACGAACGAGCATGTCACGAAGCGCGTGGAGACGGTGACGCTGGATTCGCTCGCGCTCCGGGGCGTCACCTTCATCAAGATGGACGTCGAGGGGCATGAACTCGAGGTCCTGCGCGGCGCGGCGAAAACCCTGAAAGCGAACCAGCCGGTGATGATGGTGGAGATTCGCGAGCGCAATCTCGCGCCAGTGCGGGAACTGTTGGGCGGGCTGGGCTATGCGGAGACGACGATGAAGGCGCTGACCGGACAGGAGGGTTCGGAGGGAAACTATTTCTTCATTCCCCGGGAGAAGGCATGAAGCTGCTGGTCGTCAGTCACTCCTGCGCCACCGCCACCAACCAGCAGCTGTATGCGGAGCTGGAGGAACTGACGGGCTGGGACCTTACGCTGGTCATCCCGGCAGACTGGCGGGATGAGTTTGGCAACAACCTCGACCAGGCAGCCTACCCGGGATTGAAGGGACGGGTGATCAAGGTCCCGGTTCTGGCCAATGGCAACATCATCCTGCATGCCTACCGAAAACGCTGGAGAGCCTTTCTCCGCGAAGAAAATCCCGACGCAATTTACGTCAACCACGAGCCGTACGCAGTGGCAACGGCCCAGGTGTGCCTCGCGGCGGGCAGGAAATCGACCTTCGGCTTTTATTCCTGCCAGAACATCCTGAAAACCTATCCGCCGCCGTTTTCCCAGATGGAGAAGATGGTCTATCGCCGAAGCCGTTTCGCCTTTCCCATCACCGATGCGGTGGCCGAGGTTCTGCGCGAAAAGGGATTTCAGGGAGAAACCTGCGTGTGCGCCCTGCCGCTTGATCCCGAGCTTTACCGACCACGGGGAGCGGAAGCGGATTTCAAACTGCTGCCACGACAGCCGGGCGAGACCGTAATCGGCTTCGTGGGGAGGCTGGTGGAATCCAAGGGGCTGCGCACGCTGGCGCAGGCGCTTGCGATGGTTGGCGACCTGCCCTGGAAGCTGGTCCTGATCGGAAAGGGCGAGTTCGAAGGGGAGTTTCGAGCTCTCCTGGAAAAGAATGGGCTGTCCGGCCGCGCAGAGTTCCTCGGCTATGTCCCGCATGAGGAGACACCAGCTTATCTCAGCGCGTTTGACCTGCTCGTGCTCCCATCGGAAACCCAGCCCAACTGGAAGGAGCAATTTGGCCGGGTCATTACAGAGGCCATGGCCAGTGAAACCGCCGTCATCGGTTCCGACTCCGGGGAAATCCCCCACCTGATCAATGCCGCCGGCGGGGGAATGATCTTCCCGGAGCGCGACGCCTCCGCCCTCGCCGGAGCACTGCGCAAGATGATGCTGCATCCGGAAGCACGCGAGACGCTCGCCGCCTCTGGAAGGAACTGGGTCAAGGAGCATGTCTCTCTCCGGGCCATCGCCGGAAAAATGGCGGCAACCATCGAACGCGCACACGCCCGCTGACGACATGAACACCATCCTGCTGACACTCTACCAAGGCGACTACCATCTCGGCGCAGCAGCAATGATCAACTCCGCGGTGCGGCAGGGATTCTGCGGCCGGATCGTACTGGGACACGATGCCTCGAAACTCCCGGCATGGACAGCACAGCTCGAGCCAGTCAGACCGGGCGTTTTCCATCTCGAAGGAGCCGAGATCCTTTTTCGATCGATCCCATCTCCCCGACACTTTGGGTTTCAAAAGCCTTTTGTGATGCGGCAGATGCTGGAGGAGTTTCCCGACTGTGAGCAGATCTTTTATGTCGATCCCGACATACTTTTCCTGAGTCCGTGGAAGTTTTTCACCGAGTGGGCAGGTCTCGGAGTGGCTTATTGTCTCGACTGCCACTTCCCCTATCTTTCGGAGACGCATCCCTGGCGTATGGCATGGGGCCGCCTCATTACCTCGGCAGGACATGCGGTGGAACGCATGCCAGGTCATTATCCCAACAGCGGTTTCGTGGCACTGCCTCGGGAGCAGGCGAGCTTCCTGAAAGTGTGGGAAGACCTGACCCTGGCCTACGAGGCAGAGGGAGGCAATACCCGGAGCTTCCAGCTAGAGGAACGCCATCAACCCATCGTGGGAGATCAGGACCTCATGGCAGCCTCGCTGATGGCGTGGACAGGAAGGGAATCCGTCATCGGCCCGGAGGGGATGGGATTTACGGATTATTTCTACCTGCTCGCGCATGATATCGCCCGGCCCAAGGCCTGGAGGCGCAATTTCATCCGACAAGCGCTAACGGGAGTGAAACCGAGCGCGGCCTCCGCGTTTTTCCTGGAGGCCAGCGAAGGTCCGATCCGCGCGCTCCCCGACCTGGAGACGAGACGCTTTTCCTTCAAGGTTGCCCAGGTGATTTCCCGTGTGTGGAAGAGATGATGATCTGCGAGCATCCGGTAATTGAAGTGGGAATGCACTTCGACGCCGCGCAGGGCGGGGTTGACCGGTATTTCCAACGACTGACCGAGGGATTGCGAACGAATGGACAGCCCTGCACCGCTTTTGCCTTTGGCTCTGCCCCGGGCACCATCCCTCTGGAAAAGTGGGACGGGAGCACCCCAGCCTCCGTGTGTCTTGGCGCAATGAGCGATCCACTCATCCATCGGCTGAAAGCCATTCGCACGGCCGGACAAAAGGTCCGCCCGAATGGACTCGTTGCATCGCATTTCTCTCTCTACGCGGCAGCCATACCGCACCTGCAACAGAGGAGGCATGTTGTCCATTTCCATGGCCCCTGGGCGGACGAGTCGGCCAGAGAGGGTCAGTCCCGCGTGGCCGTGATGGCGAAACGATGGATTGAAAACCGGGTCTATCGCTCCGCCGATCGCTTCATCGTGCTGTCCAGTGCATTCCGCAATGTGCTGAGCAAGGACTACCGGATTCCTGCGGAAAAAATCCGCATCGTACCCGGAGGCGTGGAGACGGAGCGCTTCATTCCTCGCGACAAGAGGGAAGCCAGAAGGAGGCTGGGCTGGCCCGAGAAGGCACCCATCGTATTATGCGTCCGCAGGCTGACTAATCGCATGGGTCTCGCATCGCTCATCGAGGCTTTTGCCATGTTGCGCCCGGACCATCCCGAAGCCCGCCTGTTCATTATCGGGAAGGGTCGGCTTGAAGCTGAGTTGCGCCAGACAGCGAGCAGGACGGGTTGCTCGGAGTCCGTGATGTTCACGGGCTTCCTGCCGGACGACGAGTTACCCTTTGCGTACGCGGCGGCGGATTTCTCGATCGTGCCATCGGAGTCTCTAGAAGGCTTTGGCCTGACAACACTGGAGTCCCTCGGATGCGGAACGCCCGTGCTGGTGACTCCCGTGGGCGGGTTGCCGGAGACCGTCCGCGAACTTGATTCCTCACTGGTCCTCGAGGGAAAAGACGTCGCGGCCCTGGCGCAGGGAATACGTCGCGGTCTGGCCGGAGAACTCCCTTCGCGCGCTGCCTGCCGGGATTATGTGGAGTGCCGTTTCGACTGGAGAACCATCGCCAGACGCGTGGCGGATGTCTACGAGGAGGTGCTGTCGTGACGCTGTTCGTCGATCAAACCGGACAGCTCGGAGGAGCGGAGCTTTGTCTTGCCGATCTAGCCAGCGGTCGACCCGGGTCCCGCGTCCTAATTTTCTCCGATGGCCCCTTTGCCACGCTCCTGCGAGAGCGCTCTGTGCCGGTCGAGCTCCTACCCATCAAAGGATCGGCCGCGCGAGTCACGAAGGAATCCGGCCCTGCCGCCCTGCTCGCATCGGTTCCCGGGCAGCTGGCTCATCTGGCGGCGCTTTCGCGACGAATGAAAGAAGCCGACGTGGTTTACCTGAACACTGCCAAGGCTCTCGTTCACGGCGTAGCCGCCAATCTCATCGCCCGGCGGCCTCTTGTCTTTCATCTGCACGACCTGCCAAACCGGGAGCACTTCAGCCAGGCAAACCTCGCCATCCTGATGGCTGCGGCCAGCCAGGTCGATCTCGTCATTGCCAACTCGCGAGCCGTGGCCGACCAGTACAGCAAAGCCGGAGGCCGAACCAGCGTCGCTGTCGTTCCCAATGGATTCGACCCGGCCATCTACGCCAACATCCCGGCAGAAGCCATCGCGAGAGTGTCTTCGGAGTGGAATCCCGACGGGCGGCCGGTCGTATCCATCTTCGGGCGCATCGCCCGGTGGAAAGGCCAGCATGTCCTGCTTGAAGCCGCGAAGCAGATCCCCGAGGCGACATTCCAGATCATCGGAGAGCCGCTTTTTACCGACGACGACCGAGCCTACGCCAAGGAACTCCAAACTCTCGCGCAGTCCATGGGAGACCGCGTGAAGTTCCTCGGCTTCCGCACCGACATCCCCGTCCTCATGGCGGCCTCCGACATTGTGGTCCACTGTTCAACCGCGCCGGAGCCGTTCGGACGGGTCCTGGTCGAGGCCATGCTCTCGGGGAAGCCGGTCATCGCCGCCGACGCAGGCGGCCCTCGCGAGATCGTCGAGGCGGGAGTCACCGGGGTGCTCACGCCGCCGGGAGATGCCAATACCCTGGCGCATGCCCTGAAAAGCCTCCTCGCCGACGCAGCCCTGCGGGAGCAAATGGGACAAGCCGGGCGCGAGCGCGCGAAGCGGCGCTTTTCGCTCTCCGTCATCCGGCAAAAGACCAATACTCTACTCGACCGGCTTTCCCGAAACGCATGAACCTCGTCCTCGCTCACGACTACCTGATCCAGATGGGAGGAGCCGAGCGCGTGGTGGCCACCATGCACCGTCGCTTTCCCAGCGCCCCCATCTACACCAGCGCCGTTTCGCGAAAAACATTGTGGGCGGACTTTGCCGATGCCGACATCCGGACAACATGGCTGCAAGGCATGCCCGGCATCGAGCATCACACGCACTTCAAGAAATACCTGCCACTCTATCCCCTCGCCTTCCGCTCGATCACCCCACCCGACGCGACACATGCCTGGATCAGCTCGAGCACCTTCGCCAAGTACATGCGGTTCTCTCCCGGGACACGAACTGTCTGCTACATTCACAACCCGACCCGGTTCCTGTGGCAGACAGATGAATACCTCGATCATGAGGTGCGACATTCGCTGCTCAACCGACTGGTTCGTGCCTTCCTCCCGCCTTTGCGCAGACTCGACCAGACCGCAGCGCGACGCATGGATGTCCTCGTCGCGAATTCGCGCAATGTGCAGGAGCGCATCCGCCAGTTCTACGGCAGAGAATCCGAGGTAATTCCTCCTCCCGTCCAAACGGACCGTTTTTCCGTGTGTCCCGAGAATGACGATTCCTATCTGATCGTGTCTCGTCTGCTGGGATACAAGAATATCGACATCGCGGTGCGTGCCTTTACCCAAAGCGGCAGGCGGCTCATTATCCTCGGCGAGGGCCCGTACCGAGCCGATCTCGAGAAGATGGCTGGTCCGTCCATTGAGTTCCTTGGCCGCCGCTCGGATGACGAAGTGCGCGACCATTTCCAGCGTTGCCGAGCCTTTCTCTTTCCCGGGCACGAAGACTTTGGCATTACGCCCGTGGAAGCGATGGCCTGCGGCAAGCCTGTCATCGCCCTTAAGAAGGGCGGTGCCCTGGAGACCGTGGTCGAGGGGTTGAGCGGTGTCTTCTTTGATGAAGCGAAGCCCGAGTCGCTGGCCAGGGCGGTCGAGCGCCTCGAGAGCACGTCCTGGAATGCGGAGGCCATCCGCGCCCACGCCGAACAGTTTTCAGAAGCTGCTTTCCTCCGCCGGATGGAGCGAGTCCTGTTTCCGTAAACGCTAGTAGGCGCTCTTGGGCGGAAACAAGACCTGAAGGGCAGTCCGCCAGACGACGCGGATATCGAGGAAAAACGACCAGGTCTCGACGTACTCGATGTCGCACTCCACCCGATGAATGATGTCGTCGCGGGTGGCGGTCTCACCGCGAAATCCCCGGATCTGGGCGAGCCCGGTGATGCCCGGTTTCACAAACCCCCGCAGCGGATAGGTGGACATGACCTCGGCCAGCACCTTGTCGTGCTGGGTCATATGCGGTCGCGGTCCCACCAGACTCATCTGCCCGGTAAGCACATTGAAGAACTGCGGAAACTCATCCAGGCTGTATTGACGCAGAAAACGGCCAAACGGATACACCCGCGCATCCCCCATGGTCGCCTGCGCAGCGGAGTCGCACTGATCCGCGTACATGGTACGGAACTTAAGGATGGTGAATGGCTGGTTGTCGAGGCCCGAGCGGATCTGCCGGAAAAACAGGGGACCGGGAGACTGAAACCTCTGCACGATCCAGATCACAAACATCAACGGCGGCAGGATGAAACAGACGACCGGAAGACTGACGACGATATCGAAGATGCGCTTGTAGGCGCGATTCACGAGATTTTGCAGAGGTTCCTCGCGCAGTTCAATGAGATCCACATCGTCGCAGCGAAAATAGGAAAGACGCCTCTGGAGGAAACGATCGAGGTCATTGACGAGGGAGACGCGGCATCCGTGAGCCTCGGCGAGCCGCATCCAGCCGCCCAGCATACGGCGATCGCGGGGACTGCCCAGAATGAAGATGTTTCCCACCTTTTGCTCATCGAGAATGGCCTCCATATCATCGGGAGCGCCGAGCTTGCGAATCGAGGGCGGCAGTTCCTCCGGCGGAGCATCGGTAACGATGCCCACGATCTCGAAACCAAAGAGCTTCGACTTTTCTAGGAGTGAGCGGACATTTTCCAGCTCGGAGGGCTCCCCGACCAAGAGGAGCTTATGATGCTGGTGGTGCAGCATGAAGCGGAGAATGTCCAGGGCAAAGAAGCGGGTGTAAACAAGCAGGACGACGTAGAGCAGCGGGACGATGGTAAAGAGAAAGAGCCGGGAGATGGCTGCATCCTTCGTCAGAATGAGAAAGATGCACGTGATAGCCAGCGTAGGCGGGATGTGCGACCAGACGAGGCGATGGCTCTCCACCATACCCGACGAGACCGACAGGATGTCGTTGTGCTTGGTGATCAGAAACGAAATCTGAAAGGCCAGCGTGATGGCGAGATAGAACTCGAAGTAATTCGTCGCTGCCGTGAGGGCCACACCAGGGATAAAATACTCCATGATGAAGTAATAGGCCCAAAAGACGATCGTCAGAATGATCGTCGTACCTAGTTGATAGCCTTGGATGAGTCCTAATTCACGATGCTGAAACATACGAAAAATCCCGACACCTATGCGCCAGGTTGCATAACCTTATCCACGGGGCCTCCCTCCCGTAAATAAAACTTGCCCAGAGATTTTCATCAGAACTTGAGATTGAGTCCGAGGCCCAGAGTACCGCTGAGGTAGTTGAGTCCCTGGTCATCCTGGAAGCGCTGCTGAACATTGCCAAACAGTACCACATCGGCCCATTTCATAACAGTGTAGGAAACGGACACACCACCCTGGACGAATGCATAATTCTGCTCGCCGCTTTCCTCCTCGGCAAACATCTCGGTATACCCGACGGTCATCAGGAATTTCACATCCGTCTTGCGATAGGCTCGGAGGAGAAAGCCCAACTCCGCTCCCGTCTGAATGTCCATGCTCACGGAGGTGAAGGTATCCGTACCCACAAAGCGGTAAAACCGGAGCAGAGCAGTAGCATTTGCCGTCCAGTGGTAGCTGGCATTCAAGTCAAAGACCGGTGTGAGCATGGGGCTGGACTGGCCATAGGGCGGAGGGTCGAGAAAGCGACAATCCACCCCGGCTCGCGCGGAAAAGCGCCAGTGAAAATCCCACCGATAAGCCGCTTCGCCCTGGAGACCGAAGAAATTTTGATCTCCGGCGGGCGCCTGGATGCTGCCCAGACGCACCAGTCCGCCAAAGACCGCCTTGGCTCCCGGGGTGTATGACATTCCCAGGGTGGCGGTATTCTCCGTCTTTCGGCCGCCAGGGTCGTTTTGCTGAAGTACCCCCATCCAGCCGAGAGCGATATTGGCTTTGGTCGTCAGCGGATAGGATGCGCTGAGGGAGGCCAGCGCCGTATCCTGCTGGCCCTGGCCTGAGGGGTTGTTGAGAAAGAGTCCGCTCTGGGTGAGATAAGAAAAGGAGGCTCCGGTGCGCAGTTTGCTGAAGGGATAGGTCACCGAAACGGAGAGATTCTGGTTGTCGCTATCGAGATCCTTGAATTTCGAATACCGCAAAAAGCTCGGTGCATAGGACAGCCTGAAGAATCCTTTGGTTCCCGCCTCAAGGTAGAAGCGCGGGTTGAGGGCATAAACCATGTCGCTTTGGGGATTCTTCGTGCTGCCAAAAACATTGTAGAACACGGAGGAACTGCCCATTACGTCGAGGGCCATCCTCCAAGGCCCCCATTTCGCGCGCGGGGCGATCGGCTTGTCCAGAGTGGTGCCCGGCTCCGGGATCAGAGGCATCTCGGTGACGAGTGGAGTCTCATTCAAGCCGAATGAGCCGACGGTACGGCTGAGATCGTAAAAAATGGGATGCCCTGCGTTGCTCAGGACGACCTCGGAGTTGGAGGCGTAGTCATTACCGAAAAGCGCCATCGACTGGGGCGTATTCTGAAAGTCCGCGATGCGGTTGCCCTCCTCGGAATCGTATTCGGCGGGCGTCCGGGAAGGCATGTCGGACTTCAACGCGGCCTGATAGTCGAGGATCTCCGGGTTGGTGAGGACGTCGATGCCGGGCGGCAGTTCCACCTGAACGTCATTCATCGGATCGGACTCCGGGAGATTCGGAAAATCCAGCGCGTAATTCGCCGGATAAACGGTGTCGAAAGTTTCGGGCTGGTTGGATGAACGGGAAAGAAAAGGTGCCTGTGCTCTACCTGAGACGAGCCCCAGGAGAGAAGACACCGCGAAGAGCAGAAAGAAGACGCCGGGAGACGACCTCCAACGCGGGCGCGTCTTCATGGGGCATTTTGCCAGATCCTGATCGCATGGAGAAGCTTGGTCTCCGCGACGGCACGAGACATGCGCCCTGCCACCAGGCGCTCCAGCACTTCGTCGTAAAGCTTGCGGCGCTGCTGGCTGGCCTCTGAGTTCTCACGGTGGGCCTCTCCATTCATCTCGCTGCGCCCCATCTTCAGAGTGAGCAGGAGACTGGTGCGGGCAGCGTCGCGGGAAAGGCCGGATTTCTCCAACGTAGACATCAACTCAGCGAAAGCTTCGCGACGCTTGGCTCCCGCTGAGGAATTGTCCCGTCGCATGACAGGAGGAAGGACGATGAGAGTATTGCAATTGCAGCGGCGAACGATGCGCTCACTCTGCTCGCTCCAGCCAGAGACATTGGAGCTCCATTCCGGCCCGGGAGGACCGGTCTGGTGGATAAAATCATCAGGCGAGTCGTAGGTACGGTTGCAGGAGGGGCAGTGTACCGGGAATTCAAACTTGCCCTGGTTGGAAAACACCTCCTCCGGGAGATCCTGATGCCCGAGCTTGATAGGAAAGGCGGGAGAGACATTGTTCAGGACGGTGCCGGTGACCTTTACCCCACCCCGGGCGAGAAGCTCGAAGGCGCGCTTCGCCTCTGCGGGAGTTGTCTTTCCAAATCGCAGCACGAAGCAGATCGTCTGGCAGAGGTGGGCAAATCGCAGGGTGTCGCTCACGACTGTCACAGGCGCAGAGTCAAAAACCACGCGATCGTAAAGGAGCCGGGCCTCCTCCAGGAAGGTGGCAAAAGCTTCTTTGGAAAGCAGCTCGGCAGGATGGGCATGGGGCGTGCCGGCGGTGACGACGTCGACATTCTCTCCCGGGGTGGAACGAATGATATTGGGAAAGGACACCCGACCCGTAAGGTAATCGCTGAGGCCGTACTGCCCGACGGAATCGAAGATGCGTTCCTCGAGGGAACTGCGTCGCAGGTCGGCATCGACCAGGAGAGTGCGCTGACCGCTCTGCCCCAAAGCGACGGCAAGATTTGCCGCACAGAAAGAGGTGCCTTCATTGCCTGCGGCTCCGACAAGAAGGATGACAGCATTTTCCTCGATGCCCACCGGTGGCTCGGCGGCAACCCGCAGGGTACGAAAAGCCTCTGCGGCGGCGCAGCAGCGATCCATCATCACCGGGTAATCGCGGAAAGGCAGCCCAGGATTGTCGCTGGCCGGACCGTAGCGCGGCACGGCGCTGAGCACGGAAACCCCAAGAGCCGACTCCGCCGACTCCACTGTCTTGATCGTCTTATCAAGCTGGGCGACGAGAGCAATCAATCCCAGCCCCAGGAACAGCCCGCCGAGGCCCGCCACTCCCACCGTCTTGCTGGTGCTCATGGAGACCATGTATCCAGGACCGGCCGGGCCCGACATTTGCATCATGACGAGCTGGCTGCGGGTCTGGGACAGCTCTTCGTTGAGTCGCTTCAGGGCTGCCTCGTAGGCGAGCCGATCCGCGTCGATCTGGCGGCGGAGGACGTTGGACTGAATGGACTCCTCCTTGACCTTGATGACCTTTCCCTCCTGCTCCGCCTTTTCGGCAGCGATACCCTCTTCGTTTCTCCGGGCGGCAGCGAGATCGGCCTCGATTCCCTTGGCTACATCAAGAGCCTGTTGACGAAGAGTCTTTTCGACCTCGGCGAGCTCAGTCCGGGCCTGAATAACAAAGGGATTTGCCTCGCGGTAACGCTTCAGGAGCTTGGCCAGGTTGCCCTTGAGATCGTTGATCTTGGAGATCAGCGAGGCGACGCCGGGAGCGGAACGGATGCTCTCGATGCCGAGCAGGGCATCGGAGTTCTCGCGATAGGCCTGGATTTCCCGATAGGAGCTCTCAAGTTGAAGACGCTTCGCCCTCGCCTCGGTCGAGCGCATATTGAGATCCTTGAGTTTGTCGGCGGCAATATTGACGTCCTGGTCGATGGAGATGCTGCCAAGCGTGCGGGTGTAGTCGTTGAGGCGAGTCTCGGAACCGACGAGGTTGGCCTCAAGTTTTTTGACCTCGTCCTCAAGGTACTGGACGTTCTCGCGCAGGGCGAGCGACCGCTGGTCGCGGTCGTACTTCATTCCCGCCTCGGCCATGGCATTTGCCAGCTCCATGGCCACGTACGGGTCGGGATAATCCACCGCAACCTGCAGGAGGCGGGTACCCACGACGATGTTGGCCTTGGTGTTGGCCATGATGAAGGCAACGAGATCGTCCTCGGAGGGATGCGCCTTTCCGTTGAAATAGGGGCGCTCGCCGAGTTTCAGCTTTTTCACCACCTCGCGAGCCATGATGGGGTTCACGAAAGTGCGGATGATCGTATTTTGATCCTCGGGACTCATCGCGCCATCGGCGGTGGGACCGGACAGCGAAGCCGCTGGAGTCATCGAGCGGCTTTCCAAGCGGATCTCGGCGAGGGCGCGATACTCTGGCGTGGAGGTCTTGGCAAAGACGAATCCGCCAATGGCAGCCAGCGGAGCGAGGACCAGGGGCAACCAAAACAGGCGACGAGCCGTGAAGAGCAGCGTCGCCACGTCAAAGGGCGAGCCTCCGCCGGAGCCGGAAAACAGGTCAGTGGAATCTGATGGGCTGTTCGACATCTAGAAAACCGTCTCGCTGATGAAAATCACGTCACCTTCCTGGATGAGAAAAAACTGAGCGCTAGGGGCCAGGGCATTCATCCGCATGCGGGTGACTTCGTTGCCGTGTTTGCGGCTGATGAAGACCTTTTTCAAGTTGCCGATGATCGTCGGTCCGCCGGCCATGGCGATGGCCTCGGGGAGGGAGATGTTTTCCTCTGGCGGGATGACGTACATGCCAGCGGTCTTGATCTGACCCATAACGGTGAATCGTTGAGGTGCGTAAGCCAGTACGGTGACATTGACCTGCGGCTTGACGATCTGCTTGGCATCAAGGAGGGCGGCTATTTTCTCCGAGGCACCCGCTGTGGTCAGCCCCACCACGTCCACCCGCCCCAGGAGCGCTACCGCTACCGTCCCATCCCCCTGCACGCGCTGGCGAGTTGTCATGGCTGGTTCCTGAAATACGTCCACCTGAACAACATCGCCGATGCGAATGCGATAGACCTCCTCTTTTTTATGAGGCACGTAGTTCGCCGGAGCCTCCGTTGTACCCAAGGACATGGGACCGCCGCAGCCTGAGAAGGTAACGAGGCAAGCCAGAGCCAGCGCAAAAAGGATGCAACCGGAACTACGAGGAAACCATTGGCAGAGTGGGAGTGATTTCATTAGAAAATGAAGAGCCTACCTGCGAAGTCGAATTCTCTTCTGATGACGGTAAATAGCCTCATGGCCAAAGCCTTAAAAGCCTTTTCTCCGACTGTCGAGCGCTGGTGGCCTGCCCTGCTCTGGATGGTGCTGATCCTGATCGCATCGCTGGATTGGGCGTCGGGGGGGACGACTTTCAAGATCATCCAGCCCATCCTGCGTTGGTTTGATCCTGGCATCCCGATGCATCAGCTCTACGAGGCCAACCTCATCTTTCGGAAAACCTGCCACTTTTTGCAGTTTTTGATCCTGGCAATCCTTATCTGGAGGACCCGGGGATCGTGGAGATTCATTTCGCCCAAGGCAGATGCCCGGTTTGCGGGATTTGTCTTCCTGATCTCGATCCTGTTTGCTGTCGGCAGCGAGTATATTCAGTCCTTTTTCCGAAGCAGGACGGCAAATGTGACGGATGTCTTCATCAACCTGTCAGGAGCAGTGGCGGGAATCCTTCTGGCCGTGACGATCGAAATCATTAACTCGCGGAGACAGAGGGAAAAAAGTTCAGAAAAGCCACGCATCCTATTTACTGCCAATTTGTTGCTCCACGACAAAAAGCGTCGGCCAGTGGTACTCTCCCAGCTGCGCAAGATTCTGGACGAAACCCGGGCCGATGCCTTGGTAGTGGCAGGTAATATCGCTCACCCGACGCAATGCCGGGAGAGTCTGGAAGCTCTGAAAACCGCTGTAGGCGACATCCCTGTGGCCATTTGCCTCGGGCCTCAGGATCACTGGCTGCCCAGGGAACTGTGGGAACAATCGCCTTCCCCGGAGGCGGTGAGACTGCATTACTGGCATCCCGCGCTGACACAAACGGGCGTCCACGGGCTGGATTTTCAAAGCTTCGCACTGGGAGATCTGGAAATCGTGGGCGCGTATGGACACTTTGACCTTGGGTTTCGAGACGAAACCCTCGTCATCGATGGGGCGGAGGTGAGCCGGGAGGCGTATCTCTCAGGGGCGGTCGGCGGATTTGAGGCAAATGATTTCCGACAAATCCCTGCCGCCGGCGGGACACTAAAGGAAGAGGCAAGACGGCAGGCAGAAGGACTTGGAAAACGCCTGTCGGAGGTTCGCCAGAACAACGAGATCATCCTGGTCACGGGAACAATACCATTTGAAGAATGGCTGGAAAAGCCGACCGATAACACCATCGAGGCATTCTTCCGAGCCTTCGCGGGAAACTCACAAATGGCCGCCGCCATTCTCCCCCATGCAACGAAAATCCGAGTTGCGGTTTTCGGGAGCGGAAAGAGCGAATCCCATCTCCCTGAAGTGCGCGGAATCAAGGGTCTCTGCCTCCAGGACGCAAATGGAAGAGCCGTTTACTCACTCTACGATGCCGAGACCGGCGAAATGGTCAGGCTCTAGAAATCGATACAGCAAGGCCCATTTTTCCCTCCGTAGACTTTCCAGAACGGTAAAACTGGCAACGAACGCCTCCAGCCGGGTAAATACCCGCCATGCCTCACGATATTTCCCTGATCTCCACAATCTCGGTGGGCTTTGCGCTGGCGTTTGTCCTTGGGTTCATTGCGAACCGGATCAACCTGCCGCCGCTGGTCGGGTATCTCGTGGCGGGGGTCTTAATCGGCCCGAACACTCCGGGGTTTGTGGCGGATTCCGTGCTTTCCAGCCAGCTGGCGGAGATCGGGGTGATGCTGCTGATGTTTGGCGTAGGACTGCACTTTTCCCTGGCGGACCTGATGGCGGTACGGCGGATCGCGTTGCCGGGAGCGATCGGGCAGATCGTATTGGCTACTGCCGCCACGGCGGGCGTATTTCACCTGCTTGGCTGGGCGATGGGGCCGAGCATCATCATGGGGCTGTGTCTTTCCGTGGCGAGCACGGTCGTGCTGCTGAAGGCGCTGGAGGAGCGCAACGGCGTGGCGACGCCCAATGGCCGCATCGCGGTGGGCTGGCTGATCGTGGAGGATCTCGCGATGGTGCTGGCGCTCGTGCTAGTGCCAGCCTTTGCCGGAGTACTCGGAGGGCATGTCGCCGAGGACGGCGGGCACGGAACTGCGGCGGATGGGAATATTTTCGTCACCTTGGGACTCACCCTGGCCAAGGTGGCGGCATTTGTGGTGATCGCACTGTTGATCGGGCCTCGCGTGATGCCGTGGGTACTACGGCAGGTGGCGCGAACCGGGTCGCGGGAACTTTTCACCCTGGCTGTGCTGGCCATCGCCCTCGGGCTGGCATTCGGATCAGCCAAGCTTTTCGGCGTTTCCTATGCGCTGGGCGCGTTTTTTGCGGGCATGGTGCTGAATGAATCCGATCTGAGCCACAAGGCGGCGACGAATTCCCTGCCACTGCAGGATGCCTTTGCGGTGCTGTTCTTTGTGTCGGTCGGCATGTTGTTCGATCCGGCGATCCTGTGGCAAAAGCCGATGCTCGTGCTCGCGGTAGTGGCGCTGATCCTGGTGGGCAAGTCCCTCGCCGCACTCGGCATCGTGATGGTGCTCGGGTATCCGCTCAGCACGGCGCTGATGGTGTCGGCGTCGCTGGCGCAGATCGGCGAGTTTTCCTTCATCCTGGCCAGTCTGGGCATCGCGCACGGGATTTTCACCCAGGAGGGAATGAACCTGGTGCTGGCCGGAGCGCTGGTCTCGATCACGGTCAATCCCGTGGTGTTTTCCGTGACCGAGCGGGCGTGCCACTGGGTGAATGCAAATCCCCGGCGGAAGGCCCGCTTCGAGGACAGCCGCCAGACCCGCTTCCTCGCCCTGCAAAAGGAACTCGAGGACGCCCGGGTGCGCGCGGCGGAGAAAGCAGCCGCCCACAAGACCTTCACGCCGGAGGAACTGGCCGAGCGGTTCCCGCTTTTCAGCAATCTCACGCCGGAGCAGCGGGAGGTGCTGCTGCTGCATTTTGAAACCCGGACGGCCCAGCCCGGCGACCGCATCATCCGCGCGGGTGACGCGCCGGACAATGTGTATTTCATCTCTTCGGGCGAGGTGGAGGTGCGGGTGGCGGATCGCAAGATTCCGCTCACGGCGGGAGATTACTTCGGCGAGATGGCGCTACTCTCCGGCAAGCCCCGCTCCGCCGACGTGATCGCGCTGGATTACAGCAAGTTTGTCACCCTGAACCAGAACGACTTCCGCCAGTTCCTGCGGCGCTTCCCGGAGATCCGCCAGCAGGTGGCGGCCCTCGCGGCGGAACGCGGTGAGATGAACGAAGGGTTCTTCGCCGAGGGCGAGGAGACGAAGTAAGGCCGGACTCCCAAAATTCCCCTTCCCGTGTGATATTTTTCAAATAACTACTTGATCAGTCGTTATTCAGCTGTTTATCTCTGCCCACCACCACGGCAGACATGCTGACCACCGACAAAATCCACAATCGGGAGGAGCACTAAATGAGTGTGACCACCCCGTCCCTGAAAGAATCCGGCTCCGCGAATGAAGCGGAGCGAAACCCCATCGAAGAGCAAATCCTGGCCGCAGTGCGGGATCTGACCTTTGGAGTCGTCGAGATCGTCGTGCACGACCGGCGAGTGACTGAAATCCGGCAGACGCGACGCACGCGGCTGACTGACTAGAATCTTCCCTTTTTTCGCCGACCAGGTCTCTGGAGGCTGCCTAAAACCACTGATTTCCAACGACCAGACCACTGGAGTGTGGAGATGCCCAAAAACAATGAAACGTAAGAAAACACTCTTTGCGGCCATCGCGGTCGCGACAGCAGCGGTGGGGCTCTCCTCAAGTGCAGCCCTGGCGCAGTCCGGCGAAAACAAATCGGTCATCTCGACCTCGAGCAACTCGATCAGCGATAGCAAGTCGTTGCTGGCCGAGTGGTGGAACGGGAAATACGCAACAGGCAACTGGTTCGGCGTGCGGGACACGCTCGAGGAGCATGGCTTGAAACTCGGCGTCGAGTGGAAGGCCAACTTCCTGTGGAACGTCGACGGCGGCCTGGAGCAGCGCTTCGGTTACGACGACGAGTGGAAATTCAAAGGCACGCTTGACGTGGCCAAGCTGACCGGATGGGAAGCTCTCGAAGGCCTCTCGCTTTACTCGGATATCCGGTATCGCGGCGGCGCGGGCGTAAACAAGTGGGTCGGCGCGAGCAGCAACTTCGCCCCGAGCACCTTTCAGGGCGGTAGACTCTGGCGTTTCCAGAATGCGTATGCGACCTACACCACGCCGGAACTCTTTGGCATCAAGAAGTTCCTCACTCTCTCGGGCGGCTGGCAGAACCCGACGGATATCTTCATCAACCAGCCGCTGAGCAAGTTCTTCCTGAACAACACCTACACGTCCGGCAAGGGCATCAGCGCGAACGGCATCCCGTGGGGTGGCAGCTATGGCGCCTGGGGCGGCTACGGCAAGATCAGCCCGGCGGATTGGTTCTATGCGCAGTCGGGTCTCTACCTCGCCATTCCCAACGCGACGAACACGAGCAACCACGGCCTGAACTTCGCCGGTTACCAGATCGATCCCGAGCTGAACGGCCTCTACTGGCTGACGGAGGCGGGCTTCACTCCGAAGATCGGCTCGTCCAAGCTGCCGGGCAAATACGCGGCGGGCTTCATCTACTGGGGAGTAGAGAATACCGGGTTCCGCGGTACTCCGTATGACCAGCGCACGCTGGTGTACTTCCAAGTCGACCAGCAACTCTTCCGCGAGCCTTCGCCGGAAGCTCCCGCGCCGGTGCTCGGCAAGGGACCATCTGACGGCAAGAGCGTGGCGGATGGCAAGGACTTCAAGGCGCCGATCAAGGCGGAGAAGCCGAAGCTGAGCGACCAGGGATTGTACTTCTTCAGCTTGTTCAATGTCGCCCCGGCGTTTCAGGCCAACGTGCCCTTCTATTTCCAAACGGGACTCGCCTACAAGGGCCTCATCCCGACGCGTGACAACGACCAGCTCGGCGTGGCCTTTGCCTATGGCGACTACAGCGATGTCAAAGCCGACGTCGACGAGAGCCGCGGACGCGCGATCCAGAGCTACGAGGGCGTGCTCGAGTTCTCCTACCGCATCCAGGTCAACCAATGGGCCTATGTCCAGCCTGACCTCCAGTACATCATTCGCCCCGGAGCCACCGGCAACATCGCCAATGCCACCGTGCTGGGCTTCCAGCTGGGCGTGACCTTCTAAGTATTACCTAAACCAAACACATCGCCTTCATAACACCATGAAGATTCGTCTCACCTCTCCGGCCAAGGCCCTGCGCATCGCGGTTCCGATCCTCGCCCTCGCGGCGGGGCTCTCCGCGGGCATCGCCAAGGACATCACCCTGCTCAACGTCTCGTATGACCCAACCCGTGAGCTTTACGACCAATACAATGCCGCCTTTGCCAAATACTGGCAGGGCAAGACCGGCGACACGGTCAAGGTCGACCAGTCCCACGGCGGCTCGGGCAAGCAGGCCCGCGCCATCATCGACGGACTCGACGCCGACGTCGCCACGCTCGCGCTAGCAGCCGACATCGATGCCCTGCACGACAAGGGCGACCTGATCCCTGCGGACTGGCAGAAGCGGCTGCCCAACAACAGCTCGCCGTATACCTCGACCATTGTCTTCCTCGTCCGCAAGGGAAACCCCAAGGGCATCAAGGACTGGAGCGACCTGGTGAAGCCCGGCATCGAAGTCATCACGCCGAACCCGAAGACCTCGGGCGGGGCGCGCTGGAACTACCTCGCAGCCTGGGCGGATGCGCTGAAGAAGAATGGCGGCGACCAAGAAAAGGCCAAGGCGTTCGTTGCCGAACTCTTCAAGCACGTGCCGGTGCTCGACTCCGGTGCACGCGGCGCGACGATCACCTTCACCGAACGTGGTCTCGGCGACGTACTGCTCGCCTGGGAAAACGAGGCCTATCTTTCGCTGAAGGAAAAGCCCGACCAGTTTGAGATCGTGACGCCCTCGCTCAGCATCCTGGCCGAGCCGCCGGTGACGGTGGTCGACAAGGTGGTGGACAAGAAGGGCACGCGCGAAGTCGCCACGGAATACCTGAAGTATCTCTACAGCGACGAGGGACAGGAGATCGCGGCCAAGAACTTTTACCGCCCGTCGAATCCCGAGACCCTGAAGAAGTACGCCGACAAGTTCGCCAAGGTGGAGCTCGTCACGATCGACGATACCTTCGGCGGCTGGAAGAAGGCCCAGAAGGAGCACTTCGCCGATGGCGGCGTGTTTGATCAGATTTACCAGCCTGCCGGCAAGTAGACTGGCATTTCATAGCCTCGCTGAGCCGCGGACTTTTTTCTCCTTAGTCCGCGGCGCAGCGAAACCCGCAATGGCTCGTCGCAGAGTCCGGACTGATGTGAGTGCGGGCTGCGACACGGTAGCGGTTGCAGTACGAAGCATGACAAAGAAAGGAGCCTCCGCGAATCACGCGGTCCTCGCCGAACGAGGCGCCCCGGGGATTGCGCAGACGGCCCTCCGGCCAGCGCGTGCCCCAGAAATCTGAGCACCATTCCCAGACGTTGCCGGACGTCTGGTAGAGCCCGAAGCCATTGGGCTCGTAGCTCCGGACGGGAGCAGTCCATAAATATCCATCCTCCGGGCGATTCTCGTCCGGGAATTTTCCCTGCCAGATGTTGCAGCGGTGTTTGCCGCCGGGCGTCAGTTCGTCGCCCCAGGGATAAAGCTTTTGGTCCAGCCCGCCGCGCGCGGCGTATTCCCACTCCGCCTCGGTCGGAAGGCGTTTTCCCGCCCATCGAGCGAAGGCAGTGGCATCGTTCCAGGAGACGTGGACGACGGGGTGATCGCCCTTTCCGCCCAGGTCCGAGCCGGGGCCCTCGGGGTGTTTCCAGGACGCGCCTTTCACGAGAATCCACCAATCCGCACCGGGCATGCTGCGTCCCGGCTGGCCGCGCCGCTGCCAGGCTTTGGGGAGCTGCTTCCAAAAGACGAAGGAGGAGCCGATACACTCGGCCTCCGTAACGTAGCCGGTATCCTGCACGAAGACGGAAAACTCGTCATTCGACACAGCGGTCGCGTCGATGGAAAAGGGAGAAAGCTCCACCTCGCGCACCGGCCCCTCGCCATCTGCATCCCAGCGCTCCTGGGAATCCGTACCCATGAGAAATCTGCCGCCCGGAAGGGAGATCAGATTCGCGGCAAAGTGCGAGACTTTGCAGCCGCAGGAAATGATCTCGGCGGAGGATAGCGGCATGCCCTGGCGCTCTTGGCGGGGCGCACAACAGGGAGAGCGACCTTCCGGTTTCATGGCGCAACCTTCCGGTTTTCTGCGGGCGTGTCCAGTGCTCGATGCATGGCGTTACGCCTCGGAGGTTTTCTTCAAGGCAGCAAGAAAGTCATCCATTGCCGGGGATAACCGGGCCGACGAAACGGCAAAGACGTGCTCGATGTCGACCGGCTTTTTCACGGGAATCGCCACCGCCGAGCCGCCGGTAAAGTCTGCCAGCGACTCGGGCAGCAAGGCGACGCCGGAACCCGCCGCCACCATGACAGCGACAGCCTGGGCGCGCGCAGACTCCAGGACGACGCGGGGACGGAAGCCCGCCTTACGGCAGATGTCCTGGATGAACACGGCGAAAGCCGGGGCGGCTTCACTGGAGACAGCGACGAACCGTTCGCCCATCAACTCGGCAAGGTCGATTTTCGGCTGCCGGGCGAGGCGATGACCCGAAGGCACGTAGGCGAGAACGCGTTCCCTGCGCCAGCGAATGAAGCGGATACCTGCCGGACGCTCGACTGGAGTCAACCCAACGAAACCCGCATCCAAACGCCCCTCCGCGATAAGGCGCATTTGCTCGGCGGGAGGAAGGTCATGCAGCATGAGTTGCACCGTGGGATGCGTCTCGCGGAATACGCGGAGCACCCGGGCGATCTCCGGTCCGAGCACGGCGCTGACGAAGCCAATGCGTAGACGTTCGCTCTCGCCCATGGCGGAACGCCGGGCGAGTTCCCCTGCCCGTACGAGCTGAGCCAGGATGCCGCGGCTTTCCTCGTAAAACAGCCGCCCGGCGGGAGTCATGGCCACGGTGCGCCCCTGCCGGTCAAAGAGTTGCGCGCCGAGCCGCTCCTCCAGAGTGCGGATGTGCCGGGAGAGCGGCGGTTGCGCCAAATGGAGACGCCGTGCGGCGCGGGTGAAGGAAAGCTCCTCGGCCACAGCGGTAAAGCACTCGAGTTCGCGCAGGGTGTAATCCATACCGATTTGATATCATATCCGTTCAAAACAAGTCATTCCATCATATACCGCAAATCTCCAATACTCTGCCGCAAGCAACCGCAAACATGGCCATCAGCGACACCATCAAAAAAGGCGCCAACCGCGCCCCCCACCGCAGTCTTTTACGCGCCACCGGCGTCCTTCAATCCGAGGAGGACTGGGACAAGCCGTTCATCGCGATTGCGAATTCCTTCGTGCAGATCATTCCCGGCCACGCGCATCTCGATGTGGTGGGGCAGAAAGTCCGCGAGGCTGTGCGTGCGGCAGGCGGTGTACCGTTTGAGTTCAACACGATCGGCGTGGACGACGGCATCGCCATGGGCCATGCGGGGATGAAATACTCGCTCGCCTCGCGTGAGCTGATCGCCGACTCGGTGGAGACGATGCTGCGCGCCCATTGCTTCGACGGGATGGTGTGCATCCCGAACTGCGACAAGATCGTGCCCGGCATGATGATGGCGGCGGCGCGGGTGAACATCCCGACCGTATTTGTTTCCGGCGGCCCCATGGCGGCAGGGCGCGATCCCGAGACCGGCAAGGCGCTCAACCTCGCCTCGGTCTTTGAAGCCGTCGGCCAGCTTTCCGCCAACAAGATCACCGAGAGCCAGCTCGACTCGATGGAGCGGCTGGCCTGCCCGACCTGCGGGTCGTGCTCGGGGATGTTTACGGCGAATTCCATGAACTGCCTTTGCGAGGCGCTGGGTCTGGCTCTGCCGGGCAATGGTTCCATCCTGGCAACCGACCCAGCGCGTGATGCGCTCTTTGCCGAGGCGGGACGGGCGATCATCCGCCTCGTGCGCGACAACATCCGCCCGTCGGACATCCTTACGCGGCAGGCTTTTGAAAACGCGCTGGCCCTCGACATGGCAATGGGCGGTTCGTCGAATACGATCCTGCACACGCTCGCCATCGCCCGCGAGGCCGGGGTGCCGCTGAGCATGGAGGACTTTAACACCATAGCGGCGCGAACCCCGCAGATCTGCAAGGTCGCGCCGTCGGGCATTCATCACATGGAGGATATCGACCGCGCCGGCGGCATCGGGGCGATCCTCAAAACGCTGGATGAGCGCGAGGGGCAGTTGCATCGCGAAACGATCACGGTCACGGGGCGCACGCTTGGGGAGGTGATCTCGGAGGCGGAGGTGAAGGACCCCGAGGTGATCCGCCCGTGGGATCGCGCCTACTCGGAGCGCGGCGGGCTCGCCATTCTCTTCGGCAATCTCGCGCCGGACGGCTGCGTGGTGAAGGCGGCGGGCGTGGCTCCGTCGATGATGCAATTCACCGGCTCGGCGGTGATCTTTAATTCGCAGGACGACGCGAATGTCGGCATCCTCACCGGCCAGGTAAAGGCGGGCGACGTGGTGGTGATCCGCTACGAAGGGCCGCGCGGCGGTCCGGGCATGCAGGAAATGCTGGCGCCAACGGCCTCCATCGCGGGGCGCGGGCTCGGCGAAAGCGTGGCTCTCATCACGGATGGGCGGTTCTCCGGCGCGACGCGCGGCGGAGCGATCGGGCATATCTCGCCGGAGGCAGCCGCGGGAGGTCCGCTGGCTTTTGTGGAAGCTGGCGACAAGATCGAGATCGACATCCCCAACCGGAAAATTTCGCTGCTGGTGAGCCAGGAAGAACTCGCGAAGCGCAAGGCGGCATGGAAGCGCCCGGAGCCGAAGGTGAAACACGGCTATCTCGCGCGCTATGCGTCGATGGTGACGAGTGCCGACACCGGCGCGGTGCTCCGGACTCCGGAGCTCTAGGAAAATTTGCCGTCTGCGTGCCCTCTTCGGAGGGCACGCGGGCGGCTCAGGTCGTTACTTGGCGGGGACGTATTTGTCGATGATCGGCTGGATCGCGTCGGCCCAGATCTTGTAACCGTCAGGTCCGGGGTGCAATCCGTCGGCCATGATCTTCGGGCTGATCGAGCCATCGGGCTCGAGGAATTTGTCGCCGAAGTCGATGTAGACCACCTTGTCGCCATCCGCGAGCTTGGCGATCTCCGCGTTCACCGCCTTGATTTTGTCGCGGAAAGGATCTTCGGGTTTGGCTCCGCGCGGGAAGATGGCCTGGAGCAGGATCACAGAGTCCGGCAGGCGCTTGCGGTACTCGGCCACGACCGCTTTTACGCCCGCAATGGTATCCTCCACCGACTGGCGGGCGCCGAGGTTGTTCGTCCCGATCATGATGGCGACGAGCTTGGGCTTGAACCCGTCCACCTGACCGGAGGAAAGCCTCCAGAGGAGATGCTCGGTGCGGTCTCCGCTGATGCCAAAATCAAAAGCGCCAAGCTTCCCATAACGCTCCGCCCAAACCTGCTGGCCGCCCGTCTGCCAGCCATCGGTGATGGAATCTCCGTCAAAGATCAAATTGACCGAATCCTTAACCTTCTCGGCTTTGGCATTTGTGGCTGCGACCCGAGTTACCCACTCTACGCGAGGAAGAGGAAAAGTGGACTGAGCTACGCCTGGAGGAACAGTCGGCAGAACTTTTGGCATCGGCCAAACCTCCTGCGCTGAAACAAGAGAGGCACTGGCGAGGACGGAGGCCGCGAGAACAACCGGCAGAGGGAAACGTGATAATCTAAGGTTCATGGGAACCTGTCCTATAGGCCAAAACTCCATGGCTGACCAACTCGTTCGCCCATTTCTTCCTGTGCCCTAGGAAGCCACGGTCTTCTGCCAGACATTTAGCTGCCTTTTATTTAATCCCATTAACAAATAACCTTGTGAACATTTTGGTGACGAGTTACGTTTTCCGTCACTCAATGAGTTTAGTTCGCTCCAGCAAGGAAGAAACACGCCTTCGAATTATGACCAAGGCGGATCAACTGTTTCGCCAGTATGGCTTTATGAAGACAACGGTCGCAGACATTGCTGACGAGCTGCAGATGTCTACGGCCAACATCTACAAGTTTTTTCCCTCCCGAAATGCCATTCTCGAGTCCTGCGCGGAGAGGAATATTGCCACCCTCAAGGCCAAACTGGCTGGGATCGTCGCGATCGGCGGGGGTTCCATGGATCGCCTTTCGCAGTGCGTTCTGAGCATTTTTGATTTTCACAAGGAACTGCTCCAGAACGAGCGGCAGATCTTTAAACTGGTCGTCACGGCCGTCGAAGAGGGCTGGCCCTGCATCCGCGACTACGACACTTTTTTACAGGAAACCTTCCGGCAACTCATTGTCCAGGGGGTCGAGACGGGGGAGTTTCGCCAGACGGACGCAGCCGAAACAGCCCAGGCGGTGCTCGACTGCCTGAGCATCGCCTTGCATCCCCACATCCGTTACGGGCACGTCCACGATAGCAATGAAGAGAGCGTGCGCGCTCAACTCCGTTTCGTGGCCAAGGCCCTCCGACGCTCTGAAGAAACGACCGCCCAATCGCTCTCCGAACCCCTTATTTCCCACTGACTCCTATGTTGAACAGCAAAACCTTCCTCTACGCCGCCACCGCACTCGGGGTGGGATTTGGCCTCACAGCCTGCGGCAAACACAATCCCGGCAGCAAGGGTATGCCCCAGATGCCGCCACAGGATGTCGGAGTGGTAACGATCAATCCGCAGCCGGTGGAGATCGTCACCGAGCTGCCTGGCCGCACATCGGCCTACCGGGTCGCTGAGGTTCGCCCGCAGGTTGGCGGCATCATCCTGAAGCGCCTTTATGAGGAAGGCAGCGATGTGAAGGAAGGCGACCAGCTTTACCAGATCGACCCGGCCAGGTACCAGGCCGCCTACGACAGCGCCGAGGCCGCCGTGGCCCGCGCCGAGGCGGCCGCCGACGTGGCTCGGCTAATCATGCAACGCCGGGCGAAACTCGTCACCTCCAGCGTGATCAGCAAGCAGGACTACGACGACGCCTCCGCCGCGCTGAAGCAGGCCGATGCGAATGTCGCAGCCGCCAAGGCCGATGCGGAGACCGCACGGATCAACCTGGAATATACCAAGGTCATGTCCCCAATTTCCGGGCGTATTGGCCGCTCGTCAGTGACGGAGGGCGCGCTCGTCACCACAGGGCAGACCATTCCTCTCGCCACTGTGTATCAGCTGGAGCCGATCTACGTGGACGTCACGCAATCCAGCGCGCAAATCCTGCGGCTGCGCAAGCAGTTCCAGCAGGGCGAACTCAAGGGCGTGGATGGCAAGGAGGCACAGGCAAAGCTGATCCTGGAAGATGGCACGACCTACGAACACCCCGGCAAGCTGCAATTCTCCGAGGTCGCCGTGGACCAGGGCACGGGATCGGTGACACTGCGCGCGGTATTTCCCAATCCGGAGCAGGCGCTGCTGCCGGGAATGTTTGTCCGAGCGCTCATCACCGAGGGCGTCAATGAACAAGGTCTGCTCGTCCCGCAGCGCGGCGTAACCCGCAATGTGAAGGGTCAGCCGATAGCGCTCGTGGTCAAGGCGGACAACACGGTGGAGGCGCGCGTGCTCGAGACCGACCGCATCGTGGGTGACAAGTGGCTCGTGACCAAGGGCATCGAACCGGGCGACCGTGTGATCGTCGAGGGTCTGCAAAAGACCGCTCCCGGCGCAAAGGTCGTTCCCTCGGAAATCACCAAGGACGGCAAGGAGGGCGCATGAATCTGGCCCGCTATTTCATCGATCGCCCGGTTTTCGCATGGGTGATCGCGCTGGTCATCATGCTGACAGGTGGCCTCGCGCTGACGAAACTACCAATCGCTCAGTACCCGAACATCGCGCCGCCCGCGATCGCCATTTCCGTAAACTACCCCGGCGCGTCGGCCGCGACGGTGCAGAGCTCCGTCGTGCAGGTGATCGAGCAGCAGATGAACGGCATCGACAACCTGATCTACTTCAGCTCGGAGAGCACGAAGGACGGGCAGATGACGATCACCCTCACCTTCCGCCAGGGGACGAATCCCGACGTGGCGCAGGTGCAGGTGCAGAACAAGCTCGCGCTCGCCACGCCGCTCCTCCCGCAGGAGGTGCAGCAGCAGGGCATCCGCGTGGCCAAGTCGACCCGCAACTTTCTGCTCGTCGTCGGCTTCGTCTCGGAAGACGGCAAGATGACCGACAAGGACGTCGCGGATTTCATCGTCTCGACGGTGCAGGACCCGGTGAGCCGCACGGAGGGCGTCGGCGACTTTCAGGTATTCGGCTCGCAGTACGCGATGCGCATCTGGCTCGATCCCGCAAAACTGAACAATTACCAGCTCACGCCCGGCGACGTGCGCGCAGCCATCGCGGCGCAGAACGTGCAGGTGGCAGCGGGCGAACTCGGCGGGCTGCCCTCGGTAAAAGGTCAGCAGCTGAATGCGACGGTCGTGGGCCCCACGCGCATGACCACGCCGGAGGAGTTTGGAAATATCCTGCTCAAAGTAAACCCAGACGGCGGACAGGTGCGCCTGCGCGATGTGGCAGAGGTCACGCTGGGCGCGGAAAACTACTCCATCACCGCCAAGTACAATGGGAAGCCGGCCTCGGGCCTGGCGATCCGCCTCGCCACGGGGGCCAACGCCCTCACCACGGTGGAGAACGTCAAGCACACGATCGAGAAGCTGCGGCCCAACTTCCCGGAGGGCCTCGAGGTCATCTATCCGCTGGATACCGCGCCCTTCATCGAACTGTCGATCGAGGAGGTGGTGAAGACGCTCTTCGAGGCGATCTTCCTCGTGTTCTGCGTGATGTACCTGTTCCTGCAGAATTTCCGCGCGACGCTCATTCCGACCATCGCCGTGCCTGTGGTGCTGCTCGGCACCTTTGGCATGCTGGCGGCGTTTGGATTTTCCATCAATACGCTCACGATGTTTGGAATGGTGCTGGCCATCGGTCTGCTGGTCGACGACGCCATCGTCGTGGTGGAGAACGTCGAGCGCGTGATGTCGGAGGAGGGAATTTCTCCGCTGGAGGCGACACGAAAATCGATGGATCAGATCACTGGCGCACTGATCGCCATCGGTCTCGTCCTCTCAGCGGTGTTTATCCCGATGGCATTCTTTGGCGGATCGACTGGCGTGATCTACCGCCAGTTTTCCATCACGATCGTCTCAGCGATGATGCTGTCGGTGCTCGTCGCCATCGTATTGACACCCTCACTTTGTGCCACGCTGCTCAAGCCGGTGCAAAAAGGACACTCCCTGCATCGCAAGGGATTCTTCGGATGGTTCAACCGCACTTTTGATCGCGGCACCCATCGCTATGGAGCGACGGTGCAGCACATCCTGAAGCGGTCGGGGCGTTATCTTGTCATCTATGCCGCTGTGGTTGGCGCGATGGTCATCATCATGCAGAGCCTGCCGAAGTCCTTCCTGCCCGATGAGGACCAGGGCCGCATGTTTGCCCTCGTAACCCTGCCCCCCGGCAGCACCATCGAGAATACCGAAAGCGTGCTGGCCAAGGTGCGCAACTATCTCCTCAACGAGGAGGGCAAAAACGTGGAAGGCGTATTTACGGTGGCGGGATTCAGCTTTGCCGGACGCGGGCAGAACTCCGGCCTCGCCTTCATCCGCATGAAGGACTGGGCCGTGCGGCCTGGCAAGGAAAACAAGGTGCAGGCCATCGCGCAGCGGGCCATGGGGCGCTTCATGGCGATCCGCGAGGCTATGGTATTCCCTATCGCCCCGCCCGCCGTGATGGAGCTCGGCAATGCGAGCGGCTTTGACTTTCAGCTGATGGACGTCGGCAATGTCGGTCATGAAACGCTGATGAACGCCCGCAATCAGCTCCTCGGCATGGCCGCGAAGGACCCGAGCCTCGCGGGCGTGCGCCCTAACGGTTTGAATGACGAGCCACAGTTTGAAGTCGAGATCGATCGCGAGAAGGCCAGCGCCCTGGGGCTGACCATCGCGGACATCAACTCGACCCTCTCGGCGGCCTGGGGTTCCTCCTACGTGAATGACTTCGTCGATCGCGGTCGCGTCAAGCGTGTATTCATCCAGGGCAAGCCCGAGTCGCGCATGAAACCGGATGATCTTGGCACCTGGTACGTGCGCAATGCCTCCGGACAAATGGTGCCCTTCTCGGCCTTTGCCACAGGACACTGGACCTACGGGTCACCGCGGCTGGAGCGCTATAACGGCCGGCCCTCGATGCAAATCCAAGGCAATGCCTCGCCCGGCCTGAGCACGGGCGATGCGATGACTGCCATGGAAAATATCGCCGCCAAGATGCCTCCGGGCGTGGGATTCGAATGGACGGGATTGTCCTACGAAGAACGCGCCGCCGGGGCGCAGGCGGGATCGCTTTACATCATCTCGCTCGTTGTCGTCTTTCTCTGCCTTGCCGCGCTCTATGAAAACTGGGCCATTCCGATCGCCGTGCTGCTCGCTGTGCCGCTGGGAGTCTTTGGAGCTGTGCTCGCGACCTGGGGGCGAGGCTTGTCGAATGACGTGTTCTTGCAGGTCGGCATCCTGACCATCGTGGGTCTGTCGGCAAAGAACGCCATTCTGATCGTGGAGTTTGCCAAGGCCAACTTCGAGGAAGGGATGGATCTCGTCACGGCCGCACTGGAGGCAGCCCGGCAGCGGCTGCGACCAATCCTGATGACATCGCTCGCATTTGGCCTCGGCGTCGTGCCTCTGGCCATCTCGACGGGTGCTGGATCAGGCGGCCAGAACGCCATCGGCACCGGCGTGATCGGCGGCACGCTCGCATCGACCTTCCTCGGCATCCTGCTGGTGCCGCTGTTCTTCGTCGTGATTCAGCGTCTCTTCCGCGCAAAGCCGAAGAATGTGTCCTTGACCACCAAACCCACGGAACCCCACACCGCCTAAAGAATGCGCGCGCGGCCCAATCGATACAGCAGCCTCCGGGAGGCGATCACCGCGCGGATGTCGGATGAAAATCTCGGCGCTTTCGAGGTCTTCATCGATCTCCTGGAGGTCGGCGATCTCGCAAACCGATGCGGGGGGACCTTTCTGGAGCAATATGGCCTTAATGAAACCCGCTATGTCATATTGACGCTGCTGGACAATTCGCCAACGGGCAGCCTGCGCTCCACCGATCTCTCTCAGGCCGCAGGCGTTCGTCCGGCAACCATGACTGGATTGCTCGACACCCTGGAGCACTCCGGCCTGCTCGCCCGCGTGGATAACCCCCACGACCGCCGGGCCTGCTGCGTGAAGATCTCAGAGAAAGGGCAGGCCCTGCTCAAAGAGATGGAGCTGGAGAAATTTGCCTGGATCGACGAATTGCGAGGGACATTCTCCGCCACGGAGCAGCGTTGGCTGCGCGAGCTGCTGTCCCGGGCCCGGGAGCTTCTCGACCGTACCCTCACCCCGCCCGATCCCGACAAGCCCGTGAAAAGCGTACCCCCGGAATTCGAGGCATAATGACGCGTCGGAGCTAAGCTCCCGCGATCTCTCCCTCGCGACGCCGAAGCGTTTTCCGCACTTTCATGGCCAGGACCGCGCCGGCGAGACCCAGCAACGCCATTGTGCCAGGCTCCGGCACCACGCTCACAGTGAGTTGTCCCGTGGCCTGATCAAAAGCGTAATCCTGCCCGTTCACCTGCCCGAGCCAGACGCTGGAAAATCCCCCGGAGCCGAGAGCCAGGCTACCCCAGGAGGTCGCGCCCGAGTAGACGGTGACGCTGGAAAAGTCCGCCGCGACGAGCGAGGCGAAGTTGAAGAGGTCGTAACTACCTCCCGCCGTGAAACCCGAAGCCAGAGTGATGCGGAGTTCACCGGCATAAGCCAGAGCTCCCGTCGTATCGACTGCGCCATAGTATGAACTGCCAATATCGGCGATCGTCAGCGGCCCTAGTGAGAGGTCGCTGGTAAAAGTAAGCGCAGCTCGATAGGAGCCGGAATCCGTTCCTCCCGCACGCAGAACCGACTGGGACCCGAGCAGTATGGTACCGACCACCTGGCCTGTGCCGCTCAAGGTTTGCGTCTGTGGACCGCTCAGGTACGAACTACTTCCGATCGTGTAGGAGCCGCTGGTAGTCCCCGAGACATCCAGCACACCGTTTTTGTCGACCTGAATAACCGAGGTTTTCTGGAAACCTCCATCACCTTGAAACTGCAACGTTCCCTGGTGCACTGTAGTCTTGCCCGTGAAGCTGTTGCGCACACCATTTTCCGGGACTACGAGGCCAGCCTTGGTGTAGAAAGTACCGCCTCCTGTCAGGTACAGGTTGCCCGTGCCCCTTAGGCCGGTGAGAAGATCGTTCTGGGTGCTGACTCCGCCGCCCGAATTCGTTGCGCTGATTTCAAAGACAGCTCCACTGATATTGGAATTGTCCAGAGTCAGCGTCGAAGAGCCATTGACGGTTATTGTGGTATACAGCTCCTTCTTTTGATCATTTCCATTTCGGATGGTGCGAGCACCAGTACCGTCCGAAACGGAAATCATATTTCCCGATGTCGCCGACAGTCGATTGGTATTACTCCCGGGACGAGTCAATTGTGTAAACACAAAGGTCGCATCCTTGTCCGATCCGCTCAATCCCAGCGTGATGAGACCTTTGCCCAGAGGACTGTACGAATTGTCACTGTTCACGCCAGTCCCGACATTGAGATCCAGTGACGCATTCTCAATGGTAAGGCCTCCCGTGAAAGAACTCGATGTTGCGTTCGCAGTCGAGTTGTAGTTGATCACCCACGACCCGTTTTGCAAAACCAGCCCGCCTGTTCCCGTTATCCGGGAATTCAGATAAAATGGATTGGCCGAGTCATTGACGAAGGTGACGCTCGGGGAGGTCAGGTTGATCGCCACACCGGACCGCGATGAGGACGGGGTGCCGCTGTTGCTGTAATAGAATCCATTCGCCCCAGCTCCCGACTGAAGCCAGAGGCCCACATTGGTCGACGCCAGGCTGCCGGAAAGACCAAGAGATGAGCCGGAAGCACCTGCCACCGTGATGGCGAAGGTATTGGAACCGATCACCGAGGTGGCATTGCCAGTGAGGCCTGTTTCCGAACCAAAGACCAATGCTCCAATCGAAAAGGCATCGGAAATCTCCACCACCCGGCTGGCGGATTCGCCGGCATACTGCGAGAAATATATGGTGTCACTCGCAGTGAATGTCGGAGTGGAACTCCAGTTTCCCGAGTTCACCGAATAGCGATTCTGCGCTCCGGTCCATGTGTACTGTGTTGCCTGCGCGTCGAATATTGCAAGCGTTCCCACCAATGTCCCCAGCAAAGCTGATTTCACCCTGTTCATGTCAATTTTCCCTTCGATTTAAATACGATCAATTTAGTCGTATATAATCGCTAGAGACTTTTCAGACATCAGGGAGGCTCCCTGATTTTTTAGGGGTTGGGAGAACTATCGCGCCCTGAGGACCAAGTGACGGCAGCCTGGAGAATGCGCTCAAGTCCGGCCGTTCGCTCCGGGTGGGGGCTGCTCAGGAAGACACGCCCCTTACCAAATGATGAACTGACCATGGCCGAGGTGCCTTTCATCACGCCTTGGGGAGCACCTTTCTTAGCGATCTCAGTTTCAAACACGGCCAACTCGGTATAGGTGGGCAGATCGGTTTGCGCATCACGAGCAAGAAGAGGACCTTGATTGTACCGTATCTGCACGACCGGGGATTTCTGCTGCAACTCGCGCCGTCCTTCCTCGGTAAAACGAATCTGAACATCTCCGCCGCCCCGAGCCCAATGCTCACGATCGACCACACGCGCATTGACGAGTCGGAGGTAGTACGGGCGGTCGGAGGCTGCGAGATAAGCCCCGGCGCAGATGCCAACGTAGCCACCGCCGTTGCGGACGAACTCCCGGATGCGCTCTTTTCCCGTTTCTCCCAGGGCGTCCGACTGGACGGAGGCCCGGCCCCCGCCCTGAGCCAGCACGTCAAAACTCGACAAGGCGCCCTGTCGGATTTCCTCAGCCGTTACGCGCCGGATTTGGAATTTTGCGGATAAATCCGTGAGGCAGCCCTCGATAAGGTCGGGAGCCTTTGGGCTGCCCTCGTCGGCATAGATCGCCACCCGGATCGCGCCCTTATCATCGACCGTATGATCGCCCGCGCCGCCAGTGCTTTCGGAGATCGCATCGACCGGCCGACGTGCCGCAAAATCGTATGATGCCCCGGAAGCGACCTCGAATATTTTCTCAGCGCCAGCCTCTCTGCTGGAAAAGTGCGCAAATCCCGCACCGACCACGCTGGCGGTGTCCCCTTTCACCACGATTGCCGTGGATTCATCAAGTCCGATACCGAGCAGTTCAGGATGAGCCTGGAGAACCTCTCCCAGGTCCTCCACACGACTGCGGGTGTTGACGTGCTGATCGATGGCGGTGTTTTTCAGGAGGCCAAAACCTCTTTCATATCCCGGCGCCATCACGATCTTGTTGCCCGATTTGGCTCCGCGCACGAGATAGGATGCCTGGATCGAGGCCCCGGCCGAGCTGCCGGCCACGATACCACCCCGGTCGAGGAGCGCCTGAATTTCACGCTCCGTCTTGGTATCGAGATAGGAATCCACCAACCGCCACTGGCGCCCGCCCGCGATCCAAACCGCCCGAGCATTTCGGAGCGGAGCAATAAAGGAATCGGAGTTTGCAGTCTCCCGGCTGTCGGTGTGCAGCAGAGTCAGCCTGGTGGCGCCGAACGCCTTTAGCTCCTGAAAGTCCTTGTTGGTTTCGTCGTTCGTGGCGTTCGCAGTCGTGATCACGACAATTGGTGCATTCTTGTCCCCGACCAGATCGAAGAACATAGGCCAGATGCTGGTTTTGTCGCCGCCTCCGACGAGGAGCACCGCTCCCTCGCGTGGACCGACTGTCGGAACGTTGGCCGACGCGTTGGGCGCCACCGCAAGCGCGAGGCTGACCAAGAGCAAACTGACGATGACCTTTCTCATGATTGCCGGATGCCCGAGAGGCCTGACGTGAGCGAGCGGTCTTTCACGATCCACTCCCATGCATGGCCAAACCGTTAGCGGGAAGATTCACCGGAGACCGCCTGCTGTCCAGCACCGATGCCTGAATGGACCTCGACTTTCTCCCGACTCCCGATTGATGAGAAATCCGGCAAGCCAATCCTCCAAACACCATTTTCTGATACCTCCTCACGTCTTGATATACGATAAATATGATCGTATATAAGTCGAGTTTTCATTTTCCCGCCAAATGTCGTATTTCGTCACTCCAGTGCCGTTCGCCCGCCGCAAAGGGCGGAAAACGGATCAGTGCATACACTACCAATACACCGCGAGGATCATCGCCCGCGTGATGAGCGCCAAGATTCATCCGGTAACCAAGACATTTCCTCTGGGGGAGAGCCAACTATCCCTTGAATCCCCCCCATGCAATGTTAGTCGTTGATGCCAGCATTTGCGAAGAGAGCCAGAGTGCCAATCGCCTACCCATGAAGACCATCCGAGTAGCCATTGCAGACGACCATCCCGTGGCGTTGTCCGGGCTGGAGCTCTTCATTCGCTCGGAAGTGGATTTTGAGGTCTGCGGAACGGCGCGAGATATCACCTCGATCGACGAGGTGCTGGCAGCAACAAAACCCGATGTCTTTGTGAGCGACCTGATCCTGGGACGGCATGAAGCGGGTGAAAACCTCTCCCGCTGGCGTCGGGAGTTTCCCGGCACGCGATTCATCATACTCAGCATGATCGCCGACCCTGGAGTAGCCAAGGGACTCTTCGAAAAAGGTGCCTCGGGTTATGTTTGCAAGAGTGATGATCCCTCGGAGATTCTCGATGCCATCCGCGCTGCGGCAAGAGGAGAAACGCATCTGGGCAAGACGATCCGCGACCTTTTCGAATCTGACAAGCCGACCATCGACATCTCTCCATTGAGCGAACGGGAAAGGCAGATCTTCCGACTCGTCGGCGAGGGGCTCTCCAACAAGGAAATGAGCCAGCGGCTTTTCCTCAGCATCAAGACCATCGAGACGCACAAGGAGCATATCAAAAACAAGCTCTCGCTCCAGCAGATGCCCCAGCTTCAAGCCGAAGCGAGGCGGTGGTGCCTGCAAAATGGATTGAGAACTTCCTGACGAAAAAACGGCATTCAAGGGATTCGATCAATGATGAGGGATTTTTTGATCATCGCCCGGTGGGGAGCTCTACTGGACTGGATACTCTTTGCGGGTGCGGTGGCGTTTACGCTGGCGGCCCTGATTGCCTTCCGGCTGGGAAGTCCACGGCTGGAGCAGACTCGCAACGTCAACTGGCTGCTGCTCGCTGCGTCATCCGCACTCTCTGCCATCGGCATGGTCCTTCCGCTCGTCGGGCACCTGGACATGCGAGCCTCGGGAGTGCTCTTTGCCACTACGATCGTGCTCGGTATAACGAGCACGACGCTCGTGATCCTGATGGCTCGCCGGCTGGACTTCCCATCGTTCGCAGTTGTCGGAACGAGCGCGCTGTCATTCGGCGTCTGGGGAGCGATCTCGCTGTGCGTCGTCTACGGTCCCCAGTTTCCGCTGGGAGGAAGTGCCATCCGACCAGGCCATCCGCTGGAGCCAGAGTGGACATCGCTAGCCGCCGCCATCGCGAGCATGATCGGAATCGGACTTTGCTGCTGGATCAATCTCCGGCATCTGGAATCTCTCCCCGGCTATCGGGAAAACCGCCCCGCATTTCTCAAGGGACTTTTCATCTACGGCGCAGCCATCGTGCTCGTACTCGTCGCCGGGCTGCTGGCCAGCCTCCTGAGGGAACGTCAATACATCGCCGCGCAGGCCGACCGGCTGGGCTGGCGGGTAAACACCGCAGCGCTGGGTCTCAACCTCGATGCGCTGCTGCGGCTATCCGGAAAACCCTCAGACCAGAAGATGCCCGCCTACTCGGCAGTGACCAAGCAGCTGAAAAAGATCCTCCAGGCCAACGCCGACGCGCAGAACGCCTACATCTGGACCTTTCAGGAATCGTCCCCAATTCTGCTGGCTCATGAGGGAATAAAAAATCCCGAGAGCCTGCTGCTCGACAGCTACACCCGCTCGGATACGGGACCCTATGTCACATGGTCACCGGATCAACCTTTCGCCACGGCGCACCAGCATATCGTCAACCCGACGGACAAGCAGCCCTATGCGTGGCTGGCAATGGACTTTGACCTTTCGTCCTGGCTGGACGCGATCGCCGAAGCACGTCTGCAGATCATCGGCGCAAGCTTCCTGGCCGTACTGGTGGTCACCGCCTGCTATGGTTGGGTGCTGGGAATCGAGATTGAGCGGGCCTCGGAACGGGAAAAGCTGGCACTCGTGGTCTCCGAGCGCGAACGCTTTGCCCGCGACCTGCATGACGGCCTGGGACAGACGCTAACCGGGCTCGCCTATCGTGCACGAGCGCTTGCCCGCGGGATGCAGGGGCGAGCCGCGGAGGATGCCGGAGAGTTCGCCCGCATGCTCACAGATGCTGTCGCCGAGGCCCGAGCCATCGCCTTTGCCCAGATCCCTCCTGCATTGAAAAACGGTGGACTGCGCGGAGGGTTGCAATGGCTGGCAGCGAACACCCATCGACTTTTCGAGATCCAGTGTACGCTCGACCTCCCGACGGATATGCCTGCATTCCCCGAGCAGACGGATCACGCCCTGCTCCAGATTGCCCGGGAGTCGGTGCACAATGCCATCCGACATGGCAATGCCTCGGTGGTAAGCCTCGCCCTGCATCGCAACGGCAAGGCGTGGCTTTTTGAAGTCCGCGATAATGGGAATGGCGAACTGCCAAAGAGCGCAATCGCCGGAGGTCTCGGTCTCCGGATGATCACCACGCGAGTGAGAGAACTCCACGGAACGGCTGAGTTTCTCCCGAACTCCCCAAGTGGAGTGATCGTACGCTGTCGCTTTCCGGGCTAGCTCGTGCCCGCCTCCTAATCGGAGGAATGCATACGCGGGAACTTCCGTGCGATTTTTTCCCGGATGGTCTTTTGCTTCTGGCTGAACTTATCTGGAGGAACCAGCGCCTCAACGGGGGGAGCCAGACGAGTGAAGCGTCCGATCACATTGCCATCGCGCACCGAAACCAGCCGGCCATCCTCGAGGGAAAACAACGCTTCCAAATGCAATCTCCCCACGCCCTCGGAGTCGACCTTGTAATACCCGGGCCAGTAAAGCGTCCATGCCAGATCGGCGGAAAATACGCCAAAGGAACCGTCATCGCGTTTTTCGATGCCCCGGAAATTTTTCTCATCGATCCAGGAAATCCAGCCCAGCACGGACAATGGCTTTTTCTCGGGCGAGTAGAGCATCGTCTCGCGCCGGGGGTCATTGGCAAGATAATCCCCCCCCATCCACCATGCCTCCGAGGTCCGACCGTCATTCCAGGTGAGGACATCCCTCTGAAGGTCGCCGACGCGGGTCGAGGTAATACTCTTCACGCCCCACCCCGGTTCGTCCGATCCCTTCACGACTTCAAAATCCATGCGCCAGGCGGCAGACTCCGGAAGCGCTTTGGCCTTGATCGCAGCGGCGACCAGTTCTTGCGGCGTCAAGGGTTCGGCGCCGTGGACAGAAAGGCCCATTAGCAGGAGAAGGACGAGATGAACGGATTTACTCATGGACGGATTCAACGTTCAGGTTGAGGATTTTTCCAGTGACGCGGTCGATGGAGAGGTGCACCCAGACGTGGCGTTCCGACTCCACACGAAAATCCGTAAAAGCGGTTTTTCCATTGGGCACACGCCCGGTCTGAGCGATCAGGTCGATCAGCAGGTTCCAGGTTCTCGTTTCGAGAGAATCTGCCAGGGCGCGGACAAAGACTTCGCGCTGTCGCTTGATACGCTCCGTTTTATCCGAACTGGAAACCGGGAGTGCAGCGAGGAGCTGGGTGGCGAGCTCCGAGCGATTCAGCAACGGCCCCTTGGCGGCGTCGGTCGTGAGGCCGACCAGAGCCTGTGCCGCCTCGGAAGCGCGAGTGCCAGACAACGTGGTTTTGCTAACGGGGTCGCGCAGCGCCCCCTTCAACAAACTCACGAGCACCTTGACGTTGCGGGTATTGGCCGACACCCGTGCCGAGGTTATGGCGTCATTCGGCGTCTCGCCGATGCAGAAGAAGTCGAGCAGGGTGGCATCTCCGCTTTTGTCGGTGAAGAAATCGAGACTTCTTCCCGGCGTGTCGCGGAAGACATACCCCAACTCGGCAACAGAGCGAAATGGCCGGTTCAGGATGATCGGCCTGCTCGGCCCGTTATTGGGCCAATACATCTGTCCCTCGACATCTGTTCCGCTCGCGAGAATGCCATCGCCAGAGCGCTGGATGCCGTCGGGGTCCGTGTAGCGTGTACCCGTCGTGGAATTCTGAAGTATGGTTCCCATCGCATATCCCAGCGTGCCGCTGCCGCTGGTGGACTTTGACGTGATGCTCGCAGTTCCCATGGTCCATCCGTAGTTGGCATCCCGGGCGGGAGACTGGCGATTGTCTGCCGTCTGATTGTAGCTCATACCATAGCCCGCTTTCTGATCCGGTCGCAGAGACACACTGTCGACATAGGCGCCGGAGTCGGAATCACGTTCCTGGATGCGGTAGGTGGAAAAGCGGTCGGAGCGCGGATCAAAAGCGACGATACGGGTGTTGTTCTGCAATTCGTAATCGCTTTGATTCTTGGATTTTCCGCGCGGGCTATCGGTGCCGCCATCGGCTCCTGCGCGCAGGAGAGTACGGTCCAGATAACGATGCCATGTGCCTGTCTTGGCATCCTGATATTCCATCCCAAAGGTGATGCCAGGTTTCTGGTCATTCGTGTAGTAGCGGAGGCCGATTTTGGCGACATTCAGGTCCACAAAGATGGCCGGGCTGGCAATACCGGCGAGATCACTATCGACCGGGGCCTGAAGGCTCCAGTCGATGTACGGATCGGTTGGCTTCGTGGGTGGCGGCGGCTTGCGATCGATACTTGTCAGCGGCACCGACGGCGTACCCAGGGAAAGCCGGTTGATCATGGTCGGCTCGTAGGACTTGCTCAATGCGAGCGGCGTCAGTTCGATGTTGTTCTTGTCGGGATCGAAATCCGCCATCCCATCATTGTAATAGGTATCGGTGTTATTGGCGGAATCCCGATATTGCATGGGGAAAGCCACACCAAGGGTGTCGGCCACCACGCGGAACTTTGTCGGGCGATCGGCGGGCAGGGCTTGATTGGGATCGTGGGGGTTCCAGACCTCCGGCAGCCACACCATGGAGTACGGCTGATTCTTCAGCGGCTTCCCGCTCGAGTCGAGAGCAGGGTCCGAATCGACCAACAGCCGGGCCATGAAGATCTTGATACGCTGCAGGTACGGGAGATTCTCCACTCCATAGAAGTCCATCCCATCAAACTGGATATGGGTCGGGTAGCCATCCTCATCATACTGATCGATGATATTCGCAAATATCTGCATCAGCTGATAATTTAGACGCTGATCACGGGCGTTGGCCCAGTCGCTGCCACCATTATAAATGCCTGCGCTCTTGCCCAGCGAACCGGCTGAGATGGCCGCCTTGAGCGTTTCGACAAAATCGGGTTCCCGCGCATTACCGTCATTCGTAAAGGCACCCGTCCTCGGCTCATCCAGATAGAGAATGCGCTCGGAGTTTCCGGCTGTCTCGGAGGTACCGTGATCATACACCCATGGGTCATCCGGGGAGGACCTCGTAAGGCCGAAATATCGATAGATCAGGCTATTCTGGTCCGCCGTGGCATCGCGGGTAATGAGACGCAGCCTGTCGAGGGGGAAGCGATTGAGGACAAAAGGATCACCGGGTTTGGCGCTCACCTCCTTGAGGCCGGACATCGTGCGGGGATCGGTGAAGCGCGGTCGGGTGAATGGCTTGGAGGACGTCACGGTATTGGTCACGATCACCGGGTTGAATAAATCGTCCTTTCCGTACGAGTTGTTGCCGCCCTTGGTCTCCTGCTTGATGGCAGGGCGCTCGGCCGTGCCAAGGGTGGGAGGATTCCAGGAGGGCGAGGCGAGGAACCGCGAATCCTGGGTCAGCGAGGCAAGGATCTCTCGCTCCGCAGTCGTGCAGTCCTTGAGCCTGGTTTTTCCGAACAGCCGCAGGAAGAAGCGCAGCAGATCCTGCCGGGAATAAAAGAAGCCGTCCGAGTCACTGCCAGCGGAAAGCGGAGTGAGGAATCCTGAGCGTTCGGCTCCGTAACGCACCATTTCCGGGAGGTCGGAATATGACTTCGTGGCCGAAAAGCGAAAATCCATAAGGCTCGCCACCTGGTCGCTGGTGAGTCCGAGAGCGGTAAGGTCCGCCCATTGCACGCCTCCGCGGGCTGCGGCATTGGTGGCGAAAGTCGCCGGCAGCCCAGCAGTATTGATGTCGAGCAGCCCGCCCACATCGTAAATCTGGTAGGCATACCGCCCGACCACATAGTTCGTGTTAGCCATGTCGGGCTTGGAGGCCCCAGCCTCGGCGAGCGTCGTGCCATCGGAGGGTACCCCGCTGCGGGTCACATAAATCCAGTCGGGCAAGGCGTTGTCTGGAAAGGATTGGGCGGCGAGAGCGACTTGATCCCAACGTGCGGCGGAAAGCAGCCGACCGTCCGCAGAGGGCGTCCCCGTATTGACTGCACTCGCGCGCCGCGACCCGACGGAGGAGGCGGGACCGTAGGTAATGAAATTGGTGGTCGCGGTCGCGCCGGGATAGAAGTTTTTGCGATAGAGGCTTTGCTTGACCAGATTTTCAAACCCGGTGGCCGGAATATTGGGGGAGACCAACCGGGAGGGAACCATGGCCCATCGGCGGCGCACCACGAGCGGATCGAGGGAGTCGAAGCTGGGTCGGGCAGCATCCTTCAGAGACCCGGCGAGCATTTCCTGTCGTAGATCACTGATGGTGGCCTCGACCGCACTCGTCACCAGATTTTCGCTCTCCATGCGGGACACGGTGGTGCGGGCGGTGAGAAGGGCGCTTTGCGTGTGCGCGACGAAGGCAAGGATCGCCACCGTAACCAGCACGACAAAGGCCAGCGTCACCAGGAGAGCACCGCCTCCCTGGGATCGCTGGAGAGTACGCCCCTTCATCCTAGTGAACGACGACAACCTGCCCGGACGGACCAGACACCAGCACGGATTTGAGATCGGAGCTGTTGTTATGTGCGACAAAGGGAACCTTGATCCAGGCCGGAGACACATCGCCGCCCAGCAGCGCCTCACCCTTGGGCGAGAAGCCAATCACGTATTTCGCAAAATCCACACTCCGCCGCCCGCTGGTCGTGACTACAGGCCAGTCAAGGGTCGAGGCCGGAGTGGAGTCGCCTATGACGGTGGCATTCGGGTCTGGCTCGGAGGAGAACCGAACCCCCTGAACGTTCAGATTGCGGCGGAGCGGCATGAGATTGTCCGCCGAGAGGTCTGAGGACCCATCTTTACTGGCCAACTCGACCACGCAAATCTGAGGCGATCCGTTATTGAATGCGGTGACGTCGGCCACGCCGACCCACACCCACGTGCTGAGCTTCATGGCCGACTGGCGGGCGTGCTCCATCACGGTGGATACATCGTTCACAGCACGCGTGGTACCTGTCGCCCCCATGATCGAGGACACCGCAGGGGTCACCATGACGGTGAGCACTGAGATGAGCGAAACCACCGTGAGCAACTCCACCACGGAAAAGGCGGAACGTTTAGATAGATATGGTTTGTTCATAGATGCGGATTCCTTCCCGAACGCTCTGGGGGAGGTTCGCTATGACACCGTTCCACTTTGCCGAAGGGCGATCATTGGCGCCTGGCTTCGCAAACTGCGATGCCAGGGAATCCCTCTCTCCCTGCGTCAACCGTGACGCTGCCTTTCTGTCGATCGCCACCACGCCGATGATCAGGGCGCGAACGCTGGCCCAATCTGACGGCGGCTGGCTTGAGATCGTGCCGTTCCATTGCTGGAAGCAAATCTCATACCTGATAATACTGGGGGAAATCTGCTGCGTGTCGCCCGCTGCGATGGCGGTCGAGGCGGCGGTATCCGACAAGGGCAAGAGCTTGCCGACATCATCCCCCCATCCAAATGGGCGCACCGTACGCGATAGGGAAGGCATCTCCGGCCACTGGCCAAAGGAAGGCTGGTCGGTCGCGGGCGACGAAACACCATACTTCACGAGCGAGAGCTTACGGGGAGCGGCCGGACTCGTGCTCCCGGAAACAGGAGCAAAGAAATACAACTCATCGTTGATATTTCCTGATCCTCCCTTGTTGACGAAAATCCCGGAGCCTCCGGTATGAATGGTCTCGCGAAGATCAAACTCTACCCGCTGCAATGCCGTGATCGCCTGCCGAAGAACCTCCAGTCGCCGCTGGGAAAGGTCGCTGGTGCTGCTCACCGACCCGAGCACCTGCATGAGCAAGCCCATGAGGAGGATAAATACAGCAGTGGCCGCGAGAAGCTCGACAAGCGTGAAGGCTCCGTTGGAACGGGGTTTATCCACGATTGAACTCCAGGGTTGTCTCCACGAAACCTCGGGCGTTTTTGAGGACCGGCGAGTCCGCGCTTCCAGTGATGCTCGCACTCCCCGGCCAGGCGACGAGGGCCTTGAGACGATACGGGGCGTAGATGCCCTGGGCGGATGTCGGGGGCGTGATCCAGTAATGCACGACATACGTCTGCCCGGATGTCGCTACTTCACCCTGTTCGTCGACCCGGATCGAGCTGGACGGCTGAGAGACGCCCGCCCCAGACGCTGGAAGCTGCAACCCGAACCGCGCGCCCCTAGTCAGCGTACTGGTGGAGCCGTCGGGAAGCCGACCCAGACCGCGAAATTCATCGGATACCGCCGCGAGAATATGCGCCGCCTGCACTTGATCGACGGCCTGACGCTCCTGGGTGAGGCCGATCTGAAACAAGCCCAGCAGCGCCACGAGGCAAAACGCCACGAGACCGATCGCGATGCATGCCTCCACGAGAGAAAAACCAGCCTCACGCCCGCCCATGAGCGGGCGGACGTGTGACGTGTTTCGGTTTGGATCAGGCAGCAGCATCCTAACGATTCTTAAAGCCGGAGGAACCGGCGCTTGTTAGCAATAAGCAGGAATGCGGCCAACCCAAGCAGCACCATCGTATGCGGCTCGGGAATCGCACTCACGGCAAGATCGCCACTCAGTTGGTCAAACGAATAGTCCTGCCCGGCAATGGATCCGGTCCACAGCGTGGCAAACTCGCCAACGCCCTGCGAGAGGCTTCCCAGCAGCGTAGCGCCAGAATACACCGTGATTGCCGTAAAGTCTCCAGCCTCCGTGCCAAATCCGAATAGATCGTAAATACCGTCTGCATAAAATCCCTGCGCCAGGGTCACCCGCAGTTCGCCAGCATAGGAAAGGACAGCAGCCGTATCTACTGCTCCATAATAGACACCTGACAAATCTGCGACAGTTAATGGCCCCAGCGACAGATCACTATCAAATGAGAGTGCCGCCCGGTAACTGCCGGCATCCGTGCCGCCTGCGCGCAGGACGGACTGGGTTCCGAGCAGCAACGTCCCTACGACGTGGCCGGTGCCGGACAAGGTCTGCGTCTCCGATCCACTCAGGTAGGTGCCATCCCCCACGGTGTACGCTCCCCCCGCCGCCTGGCTGACATCCAGGATGCCCTGCTTGTCGACCTGAATGACGGAGGATTTTTGAAATCCGCCGCTCTCGATAAATTGCAGCGTTCCCTGATGCACTGTTGTTTGGCCGGTGAAGCTGTTGCGGACACCGTTTCCAGCAATCACCACCCCGGCCTTGGTGTAGAAGGTTCCACCACCCGTGAGGTAAAGATTCCCGGTCCCGCGGACTCCAGTCTTGGTGTCGAGGTCAGGGTTGCCAACTCCTGAGCCATCGGCACTAATTTCAATAACTGCTCCATCGATGTTGTTATTGTCCAAAGTCAATGTAGCGGACCCCTCAATGGTGAGGGCCGAATACAATTCCTTCTTCACGGCGCTGCCGTTTTGAATCACGCGCTTGCCGGTTCCATCGGCAACATTGACCAGATTTTTAGAGGAAGGAGTGAGGCGATTGCTGTCTGAGCCGGATGCTCGCTCCAGAGAGGTAAATATAAAGACAGCATCTTTACTTGAGCCTGCGAGTCCAAGATTCAACGCTCCTTCGCCCAGTGGGCTGGTGGAATTCGTTCCATGCGTTCCCCCAGCAACGTTCAGCGTCAGTTTGGCATCTTCAATAGTTAGACCTCCATTCATCTGACTGGTGCCGTTTCCCGAATTGAAATCGGAATAGTCGATAACCCACGAACCCTTATTCAGAATCAATGAACCACCAGTGGTTCCACGAAGTCGCGCGTCGAGACAAAAATCGCTGCCTGATTCATTGACGAACGTGGTATTCGCCGTCGCGATCATGACGGGTACACCCACCTGATTTTTTGAAGCCGTGTTGGAGGAAGTATTGTTGGCGTACAAACCATTGACTCCAGCTCCCGACTGCACCCATAAGCCAATATTGGCGGAAGCCAGATCGCCGGTCAGACCAAGACTGGAACCGAGCACGGTAGAGATGGTTATAGCGTTGTTGTTTCCGATTATGGAAACACCTCCACTGCCACTCGTTTCGGTTCCGAAAACCAGAGCGCCTACGGTCTTGAGCTTGTCGATCTGCACAGTGTTGTAGATTGTTCCTGGCGCAGAAAAATAGATTATCGAATTCGCGTCGAAGGTGATGCTGTTGTTGACCCAGTTGTCCGTACTGCTCCATGCAATATTCCCTGTACCGCCATCCCAGGTGTAGTTGGCGGCTTTGAGTGATCCGGTTGATCCTCCGGCTATGGCGGCAATGGCCAGGAGCCGGGTGAGATATCCTCCCTTTTTCCCTCGGGAGGCGTTTGGCAGCGTGTGTGTCATTTTGGTCTTTTTTCCCTCATTGTTAATCACGATCAATTAGATCGTTATTAAATTCCAGTCCTTTTTTTGTCATCAGGAAGGCTCCCTGATATTTCTACGGATTAGCTGGCGTGTCCCTTTTTGCGACCCAGAGCACAGCCGACTGCAAAATGCTTTCCAGACCCGGTGTCCGCTCCGGGTGAGGGCTGCTCAGAAACACCCTTCCGTTCCCGAATGGCGCGCTGATCATCGCTGACGTCCCTTTCATAACCCCTTCAGGCGCACCTTTTTTTGCAATTTCCGTCTCGTAAACGGCCAGTTCCGTATAGGATGGCAGATCGGCTTGAGAATCCCTGGCCAGCAAGGGACCCTGGTTGTAGCGGATCTGCACGACGGGTGTTTCCTGACGCAGTTCGGTTTTGCCCTCGTCAGTAAAGCGGATCTGCACGTCACCTCCTCCACGCGCCCAGTGCTCCCGGTCCACCACGCGGGCATTTACAATACGGAGATAATACGGACGGTCCGACGCGGCGAGATAGGCGCCGGCACAAATACCGACATAACCCCCGCCCTTGCGAAGAAACTCGCGGATCTTCTCCTTGCCATCATCGCCTAGAGCCTCCGCCTGGAGCGACGCCCGGCCTCCGCCTTGGGCGATCACATCAAAATTGGACAACACTCCCTGACGGATTTGGTCGGCAGTCACGCGCTCGAGGTGAAACTTTTCCGGCAACGTCCCGAGGCACCCCTCGATCAAATCCGGGGCTTTCGGGCTGCCCTCATCGGCATAGATCGCCACCCTCACGGTGCCGGGATCTTTCGCCGTGGTCCCCTGGTCGCCCGCCTGCTCCGAGACGAGATCAATGGGATGGCGGCTGCCGAGATCGAACGCACCGCCGGATTGCAACTCGAAGGACCGGTCCTTGCCCACCTCCCGGGCGGTAAAATGAGCGTATCCTGCGCCGATCACATCGGCGCGATCCTTGCGCACAATGATGCCGGTTGATTCATCGAGGCCGATGCCCAGGAGATTGGGATGAGCCTCGAGGACCTGCAGCATGTCCTCAGCCCGGCCACGAGTGTTCACGTGCTGGTCGACTGCGGTGTTCTTGAGAAACCCGAAACCCTCCTCGTACCCCGCAGCCATGAGAACGCTGTTACCGGAGCGGGCTCCGCGCAAAAGGTACGACGCCTGAATGGATGCGCCCGCAGAGCTGCCTCCCACGACGCCACCGCGATCAAGGAGGTTGAAGATTTCCTTCTCCGTTTTTGTATTCAGATAGGAATCCACCAGCCTCCACTGGCGACCGCCGGTAATCCAGACTGCCTTTGCCTCACGGAGGGGCGCGGTAAACTCGTTGGAATTTGCCTTTGTGCGATCGTCGGTGTGCAAAAGTGTGAGATGAGTGGCTCCGAGTGCCTGAAGTTCCTGGAAGTCTTTGTTATCCGCGCCATTCTTCGGGCTGGCCGTGGTGATGACGACGATAGGCGCGTCCTTGCCCCCCGCGAGGTCGAGAAAGGTGGGCCAGATGCTGGTTTTATCCCCTCCTCCGACGACGAGGAGCGTTCCGGCGGTGGGGCCGGTCACAGGAGTTGCCGTGTCTGTGGCGGCAGCGAATACACTGGCGGAGGAGATGAACAGAATACTGGCGATGAGGTTTCTCATGTGGACTTGAATAAAGGTTGCGGACCGTAGGCTGAGAGGGCCTGGTCCTGATCAAACTCGCCCTCCCATTTGGCGACCACGACACTGGCGAGGCAGTTGCCGAAGACATTCACGGCGGAGCGCCCCATGTCGAGGATGGCATCGATACCGATGAGAAGCGCCGCGCCCTCCAGAGGAAGGCCAAAGGTGTGCAGGGCTGCGACAAGGACGACGATGGCGGCGCGAGGCACGGCGGCGACGCCCTTGGAGGTGACCATGAGCGTAAGCACCATGAGAATCTGCTGCCACCATGTCAGCGTGACGCCAGTGACATTCGCCGCGGCCTGCGAGATGAAGAGGATGGCGACCGTGAGATACACCGCCGCGCCATCAAGGTTGAAGGTGTATCCCGTAGGGAGGACAAAACCTACGATGCCCTTGGGCACGCCAAACCGCTCCATGGCCTGAAACGCCTTGGGCAGTGCGGATTCGCTATTCGTCGTACCAAAGGCGACGAGGCACGGCTCCTTTACCGCACGGAGAAAAGGCATCACCGGGATGCGAAAGATCAGCATGACCGAACCCAGCACCAGCGCGAGGAATGCGATAAATGCAAGATAGACCGTCCCGACCAGCGCGCCGAGACTGAGGAGGATGCCGGTGCCATTTTTCGCTATGGTGAAAGCCATGGCTCCCGCCACGCCAAGAGGGGCGAAGAGCATCACCAGCCCGGCGAATTTAAACATCACCTGCGTGAGGCCCTCGGTAAATTTCAGGATCGGCTCGCCTGCCTTGCCCGCGAGGGACAGCGCGATGGCGAAAATCACTGAAAACGTCACGATCTGCAGCACGTCACCGCGAGCCAGCGCATCAAAAACGCTCGTGGGAACAGCATGCAGGACCATCTCGGCGACAGTCTGGGGCTTGCCCGCCGGCACACCGGAAACGGCGGCCGTGGCGTGAAGAGCGACGTGCTGGCCGGGGCGAATGACATTGGCGAAGACCAATCCGACCAGAAGCGCGATGGTCGTGATGACCTCGAAATAAATAATGGACTTGAGTCCGATGCGGCCGACGCGCTTGAGATCGCCGCCGCCGGCGATACCCTGGACGATGCTGGCAAAGACCAGAGGCCCCACCATCATCTTGATCAGGTTGAGAAAGATGTCCTTGAGCAATTCCCCGTGGAGGGCGATGGCGGGGAAAGCCCAGCCGAAGACTCCGCCCAGGATCAGACCAATGAAGATCTGCACGCTCAGTGAAGGCATACGCCAGCTGCGCGCGGAGGGAATTGTCAATTCCGCATCAGTCATGGAAGCACTCGAGGTATTTCACCCCGGCTCCGGTATTGAAGATCACGGCCTGTTCGTCAGCCCGGATCACATTTTGAGCGCGCAGATGCTTGAGCGCCGCATAGCAGGCGGCTCCCTCCGGGGCGGCGAAGATGCCCTCGGCCGAGCCGAGTTCGCGCACGGCCTGAATCATTTCTTCATCGGGTACGGCAACCACTCCGCCACCCGATGCCCTCAGAGCGTCGAGCATGAGGAAATCTCCGATGGCCTTCGGGACGCGCAGTCCAGAGGCCTTTGTCGCCGCGTTGGGGAATTCGTCTGCGAAACGCTTGCCCTCCTCAAAGGCCCGCACGATCGGCGCGCAGCCGGAGGCCTGGATGGTATAAAGGCGCGGACGCTCGGAGCCGATCCATCCCATCTGCTGCATTTCGTCAAAAGCCTTCCACATGCCGATGAGACCGGTGCCCCCGCCCGTGGGATAGAGCACGGCGTCGGGCAGCTTCCAGTCTAGCTGTTCGGCGAGTTCATACCCGAGTGTCTTTTTGCCCTCGACGCGAAAAGGTTCCTTGAGCGTGGACACATCGAACCACCCTTCGGCGGCCTTGCGCTTGGCGACCTCCATACCGCAATCGGTGATGAGGCCGTTGATGAGCGTGACATGCGCGCCGGTCTCGCGGCACTCGATGATGTTTGCCTGCGGCGTGTCCGCCGGCATGAAGATGTGGGCCTCGATCCCGGCTCGCGCGGCATAGGCGGCCAGTGCACCAGCGGCATTGCCGGCGGAGGGAACGGCGAGTTTCTTGAGGCCATACTGCTTGGCCATCGAGACCGCGCCGGTCATGCCACGAGCCTTGAAACTCTGCGTGGGATTCTGTGATTCGTCCTTGATGTAAAGGCGCTCCATCCCGAGCTTCGCGCCGAGGCGCGGCACGTGAAGCATGGGAGTCCAGCCTTCGCCAAGCGTGACGATATCCTCATCCTTGCGCACGGGCAGCACCTCGCGGTACCGCCAGAGGGACTTGCCACGCGTGGTGAGCGACTGCGGAGTGAGCGTACGGGCCGCTTCCTTCAAATCATAACGAGCAAACAACGGCTTGCCGCAGGAGGTGCAGAGATTCTGCGGCACCCCCATGTCGTGATCCAATCCGCAAGCCGAGCAATACAAACCAGTCATACTCATAAATCTAGTCCCCCAGGCGCGAAGCAGACTCCCTCGGGAGCAACTCCATGAGAGCCACCGCGTCGGCCTCCCCGGCCTTGCGGATGACCTCGCGGTCCGTGTCGTGGGCAAATTCATGAGTGACGCTGGCGGCACCGAGGTCGCGCATCCAGGTCGTGGCATTTAGCTTTTTGTCGCGCGTGGCGGGACTCACCTCGATGGGAACCGTCCTGCCAGGCGTAAGCGTTTTCACGCGGGCAAGCCACTTGCGCATGAACCGGTCGGGTTCCTCGAGCTCCGAGTCGGGCTTTTTGCTTTTTACATCCGGGCGCGGATAAAAGACATCCTTACGCGTCGAGTGATAGTCGATGAAGAAAGGCATTTGCTCCTTGGCCACGGAACGGGCGCGCAGGATTTCATCGCGCAAAACGACATCCTCCTTCTGCTCAAAGCTGCCCCAGTCTCGATTGATGTCGACGCCGTTGACATTGAAGCGCCAGTGACCGGCGTTCACGCCGTCGGGATTGGCCAGCGGCATGACGAGCACGCGGTACTGCTTGCGGAAGGACTGGGCGAGAGCCGAGTCACCAGCGATGGTTTCGACGAAGGCCTGGAGTCCCAGGGTGCCAGTAACCTCCGGCGGATGCTGGCGACCGAGGACGACAACCAGCGGAGCATCGGGAGGCGCCTCGGTGATTTCCATCTTGCGGATGGGTCGACCCTGGGTGGATTCACCGATTTGCGCCGTAGCGATGAAGGGCTTTTTCGCAAGTCCGTCGATCCACTCGTTGAAATCGGATTCCGTGAAAAGCTCCTGCGCCGAGACCCACAATGGTTCAGGCCCGACATCGAGACGCAACACCACGCCCCGGCCGTCGGAGGCCTTGCTTATCGAGGTCTCGGGCAGTAGTTCCCAGGTCCGCCGGTCATGGCTGATCCTGGGAGCAAAGAGATGGCTCTTGCCATCCGTATAGGTGAGGGCGACGGAGACGCGCCTCTTGCTCTGGGAGGAAATCTTGAAGGCATACCATGACTGGTCGTTGCTCATGGGGCGGACCTCCGGGGCAATGGTGGCGGTGAAGACTCCCTCCCCGCCCGAGGTCACCGCGTTAAGCCGACCACCTTCGAAATTGCTCGTGATGGTGACACCATCTTCATCGAAATCGACGATCCGGTTGATTTTTTCCGATGGACTCCCTGCGCGCCCGTCAGCAATCAGGACGCCTGCAACAACCCAGATTCCAAGATACCTTGATACCCTCATCGGAAGTAAACCCTGACGCACCATCCCGCATCCAGGGATTTTCCACATCGGGGAGCGACCCTGATTTCGCGGAACGCATTTTTCGCGAGTCCCGGATGCCCGTGATACGGCATGCCGGAGAGCGAACCGCCGGGAGACAGAGGCTACTCGCTGACGTCGTGCAGAAGGATACGACGGATCTCGCGAGTCGTCTCGGGATTCTGCGGAGCGCTGTGATCCGTAGGAACGATCTTTTCGGAGATGGCGTTGGGCAGATGTGCAGACCAGTAGGGTACAATACCATCCGTACTGTCGGGAGAGTCGCCCTTGCCCCGGTCCCCGATGATGGAGTGCTGAGGAATGTCCTGAGCAAAGGGCAGAGTCTCCACTGCCTCGAGGACTGGTGAGCCAGACTTGAGGAAACGAATGCTATTTGCCGGGAGAGTGAAGAGACCAGCCAGGTCCTCATTCATTGCGTCGACGAGCACCTCGCGATCCCGACGGCTAAAGGTTCGCGGCAGCTGAATGAAGCGGATGGCCTGAAGGATAACGGGGTTGTGGGGGATGGGGCTGCCGCGATGTGGGGTCGTCACGTAAACCACGCGACCGATGTCCTTGCGCGGCTGGAATTTTACCATATCCTTCACAAGGCTGCGCGCCTCGGGACTGATATCCAGATCCTCCAGTGACTTATCGGAGAGAGAGGCCCAAAAGCTCCTGCCCGGCTCGCGGACCGTGAGACTGGAAATGAGTCCGCCCATGCTATGGCCGACGAGAATGATGCGGTGGAGATTGGGCTGGCGTCCGTTTTTCTCCAACTCCGAGTGGAATCTGTCGAGGTCGCGCCGAAGAAGCATCGAGGACTGCCAGATCGGGAGGCCGGAGGGATAGAAGAAGAACCAAAACTGATAGCGCTTGCGAATCTTGGGATCGGCCATGAGCCCATTCAGCACCTGAGTCCAGGCCTCGGGCCGGGAAAAGAGGCCATGGACGAGGATGACCGGAATGCGATTGGGATCGTAGAGCTGAAACTGGAAGAGCCCGGCATTGGGCAGAAAGTGGCGGGTGAAAAGAAGGCCGGGGATGTCGAAGGGTCGATTCGGCGTGCGGGAGAGGGTCTGGGCGATAGCGGCGGAAAAATCTGCAGCGAGCGGCCATTTTTTCCCCTCAACTTCGGCGCTATTTTCGTTCAGGCGGTTGATAAAGCAGAGACGGGCTTCGCCCTTCTCAAAGGCAAGGAGGGCGGTGACCGGTACAGAAATCCCTGCGCGAGAGACACCCGGCTGATTCTTGAGAAAGGCCGAGTCCTGAAAATAGCAGAAAACATAGGGCACCCCCACCCCCGCCTCGGTAGTGCGGGCGCGCAACCCTCTCAGGCGCACAGAGCTTGCGAGCAGGATGGAACTGGCATCGGCCGGATCGAGGAGATTTTTGCCCTTGCGATCAACCAAAAGGCGAAACTTTCCGCCCGCACCAGACACCTCGCGCCCAGCAAATCCTCCGTCCTGTATGGTCGCCACGACCTGACTGACCGCAGCGGAGTAAAGCTCGATGTCACGACGATTGCCCGCGGCCATTCCCGGAAATGCGGCCTGCGCAGCGCCAAGAGCGAGGGAGAGCCGCTCAGCAGGACGCACATTGCGAGGCTGACTGCGCAGGAGAAGTTCCTGGGCACGCAAAGTCGGAATTTCCGACATATTACCGACTCCCGCAGCCCGTCCGACTTGGGTGAAAATCGCCAGGGCCAGAGCGCAAACGACCATCGTGCCAGGCGCCCAGCAAAGTACGGGTCGAGATGTCATACCATCCATTGCCGTCTAGAATCCCACCCGACCCTTGCGGATATCCTGCGAAAAGCTGGGAGAGTCATTGGCCTCCTGGGCGGCCTTGTTGATCAGGGCCTGCGCCCGGAGTTCCTCGAAGGTGAGTCCGTCAGATACCAAAGCACCCCGCTCAAAAAGCATCTGGTCGCCTTTGCCGTTGATCAGCATGCGCCAGTCCCACACGGACCGCAGGGCGCGCTCGCGCTGGGAACGGATGGCCGTGGTGCAATTGGCAAAAACGGCATTGTACCAGCGAGGGCGCTGGTGGAGAGAATTCAATACGGTGATGTACTCCAGGAAGCGCTCGCGGGCTTCATCCGGCGTAAGCGTGGTGCGGTAGAGGTAGACATCCTCACCTGGTCGGAAGTTCGTTCGCACGCGCACGAGGTCCTTTTCATCGCCGACGACATAAACAAGCTCAAACTGCCGGTACAAGCCGCCAAGGGCAGAAAACCCCTCGCCCACCTCGCGGCGGATTTCGATGGAAATGGCGATCGGCGGGCCATCGGCAAATTGGAAGCTGGCGATAGGATGCGCCATCAACTCGGAGCCCCAGAAGTTGATATACAGATCTCCCTCGGTAAGCTGGGAGAGCCGCACGGTGCGCGTCTCCCAACGCGGGGTGAAATCCGTGGCGGTACGGTAATCGAAATTACGCACGTTGTGAATCGTGACCACGTCGCCATCGATCTCCGCCCAGGCGGTGCGGTCCACCTCGGGCTGCCAGTCGCGGTCGTTGCTTGGCTGAAGCGTAAGCCACCAGGCGGTGACGATGGCGAAGGCGGCGAAGATCACGCCGACCTTCCTCCACGCTCCTCGAGTGCGCCAGGCGATGACGATGGCCGCGAGGGGATAAAGGATCGCGGCAGGCGTCCTCAAAGTGGCCCAGGGCAGGTCAAAGTACAGCGCGCCGATCGCCCAGAGCAGGCAGAGCAGCACGACCGGCCACGCCAGGATCAGCAGCAGAACGTTGAGGACTTTTTTCATCTTCCGAAACAAGGCGAAGGGATCAGTCCAGTCACGTTGTCGGGCGGAAACGGAAGAAGATCACGTACAGGGTCGGCACTACGAGGAGCGTCAACACCGAGGCAAAAAGAAGCCCGACGATGATCGTGACGGCCATGGCGCCGAAGAACACATCCACGGTCAGCGGGATAAGTCCGAATACAGTGGTGAGCACCGCCATGAGCACGGGGCGCACGCGGCTGACCGAGGCGTCGATGACGCTGTCCCACTGGTCCTTGCCGGATTTCAGCTGGGTGTTGATCTCGTCGATGAGGACGATCGCGTTCTTGATGAGCATGCCGGAGAGGCTGAGCGCGCCGAGCAAGGCCATGAAGCCAAAGGGTTGCTGGAAAGTGAGCAATCCCACGACGATGCCGATGAGGGATAGCGGCACGGTGAGCCAGATGATCGCGGTGATGCGCAGCGAGTTAAAGAGACAGACCACGATGAGCACCATGAGCAGGACAAAGATCGGCAAGGTGCCGGCCAGCGCCGCCTGGGCGTTGGAGGAGTCCTCGTGCTCGCCGCCCCACTCCATCTTGTAGCCGGGAGGCAGCTTGATCGCCTCGATCTGCGGACGGATGCGGTCAAACAACGTGCTGGCCAGTCCACTGCTCTGGTCAGCATGGACAGTTATGGTCGGCATGCGGTTGCGGCGCATGATAAGCGGGTCCTCCAGCTCGGTCTTGAACTCCGAGACGATCTGGCGAATCGGAATACCCCGGCCCACGGTGGGGCTGAATATCTGAATATCACGAATCGCATCCGGATTGCTGCGCTCGCTCTCGGGAGCGCGTGCGACAATGGGAATCAGGTCATCACCCTCGCGGTAGACGCCGATGCGTCGGCCGCTCGTGGCGGAGGCCAGAGCCGCGCCGAGATCGGAACGGGTGAGGCCGACGAGTCGAGCCTGGGCCTCGGAGAATTCCGGGCGAATGACAGGCACCTCCTCGCGGGCGTCGATGCGCACGCCCATCGCGCCGCCATCGGCGCGCAGGATGGTCATGGCCTGGTCGGAGAGTTTGCGAAGTTCTGCGTAATCCGGACCGGAGAAGCGGATCTGGATGCGTCCACCCTCGCCGGGGCCGAGCAGGAAGCGCTTGGTGATAATGAGCGAGTCGGGAAATTTCGCGCTGAGCGCCTTTTGCACCTCGGGCTGTACGCGGTCGATGGTCGAGTGCTGGTCGACATCGACAATGAACTGCGCGTAGGCGGAGTCAAAACGCTCCGGCGCGTAGGTGAGGAGGAAGCGGAGCGCGCCCTGCCCGACGCAGGTGGTCACATGCGTGATGCCGGGAACCGTCTTGAGATACTCCTCCATCTCGGCGGCGGTCTTTTCCGTCGCGTCGAGGCGCGTGCCCACGGGCGACCACGCGTCGATCATGAACTGCGTGCGGGTCGAGTTGGGGAAGAAGCTGTTCTCGACGAAACCAAAACCCCAGACAGAGAGCCCGAGCAGCGCGACCATGACGAGGACGGTCACCCACTTGAAGCGCATGCAAAGGACGAGGATCTTCTTGTATCCCTGGTAAATCGCACCGGCGTAGGGGTCCTTTTGCTGAGCGCCGTCGGATTTCTTGCCCGCCTTGAGAAAGAGGAAGCAGAAGAGCGGGGTGATGGTGATGGCGGTGATCCAGCTCAGGAGCAGCGAGATCAGGAGCACGTCAAAGAGGGAGCGGCAATACTCGCCGGTCTTGTCGTCGGAGAGGCCGATCGCGCCAAAGGCGAGCACCGCGATGGCAGTGGAGCCGAGCAGCGGCACGGCGGTCTGGCTCACGATGTCCTTCGCGGCCTTCATGCGATCGACGCCCTTCTGGATGGCGATGAGCATGCCCTCGGTGATGACGATGGCGTTGTCCACCAGCATCACGAGCGCGATGATAAGCGCCCCGAGCGAAATACGCTCCAGGATGAGACCCTGCGACTTCATCACAATGAAGGTGCCGCAGATGGTGATGAGGAGGATGGAGCCAATGATGAGGCCGCTGCGCAGCCCCATGGCGAGGAGCAGTACGACGATGACGATGACCACCGACTGGCCGAGATTTGCCACGAAGGCATTGATCGACTCGGTGACGGTATCAGCCTGGAACGAGACCTTGTGCAGTTGGACGCCGAGCGGAATCTGCGAGCCGAGCTGGCTGATTCGCGCCTGGACGGCTGCGCCCATGGTCACGACATTGCCACCGCTGACGGTCGAGATGCCGAGGCCGATGGCGGGCTTGCCATCGTAGCGCAGGATCGTATCCGGCGGCTCGCTGTAGCCGCGGCGCACGGTGGCGATATCGCGCAAATGAACGAGGGCGTTCTCCTCCGTGCCGTGGCGAATGATGAGGTTCTCAAAATCCTCCACGCTTTGAAATTCGCCGGTCGGACTCAGAGCCACGCGGAATGAGCCAACATCGGCCTGGCCGCTGGGAACGACGAGGTTCTGCTCCCGGAGGGCGGCGTGTATCTGCTCCGGACTGATGCCGAGCTGGGCGCTGCGGTCGCGGGAAATCTCGACGTAGATCGTCTCCTGCTGGACGCCGAAGAGCTCGACCTTTTGCACGTCCTTGGCGAGAAGGAGTTCGCGCCGGAGGAGCTTCGCCACCTCGTAAAGCTGGGCGTAGGAATAATCGTCCCCGGTGATCGCGTAGAAGACACCGAAGACATCGCCAAAGTCATCGAGAACCAGCGACGGCCCAGCTCCGGGCGGCAACTGGCGCTGCACGTCATTGACGCGGCGACGGAGTTCGTCCCACACCTGAGGGAGCTCCTTCGCGCCGTACTGGTCCTTGATGGTGACCGTCACCGTGCTGCGGCCGCGCTCGGAGCGCGAAACGACGCGATCGACCTGGCCGAGCTGCTGGGCGGCGCGCTCGATGAGGTCGGTGACTTCGTCGGACACTTCCTGCGCCGTCGCGCCAGGATACGGCGTGATGATGAGGGCGTCCTTGATGGTGAACTCGGGGTCTTCGAGCCGGGAGAGATTGAGATACGCTCCCACGCCCAGCACCACCATGAGGATGGTGAAGACCCAGGTGATGGTGCGATTGCGAATGGATGCCTCGGCGAGATTCATGCGAGTGCTTTCCGGCGTTAAGGCTTGTGAGTCTCGAAGCGCTGCACGGTCATGCCCTCATCGAGAAAACGAACGCCGGAGGCGACCAGATCGTCGCCCGCCCTGAGATCCGTCGAGCGCACCTGCACGGAGTCGCCCGTGAGGGCTACCATCTCGACGGGAATGCGGGAGACCTTGCCCGTTTGTTCATCCCAGCGCCAGACCCAGGTCGTGCCCTCCGAGGTCAGCAGGGCGCGGAGGGGAATTTGAAAGAGGCCGGGTTGCGCGATGGGAGTGCCATCGGGATTGCGGAAACGGAGTGAGACCGTGCAGGTCATGCCGGGGAGGATGTTGCGGTCCTCCGGCGGGTTCAGGTTGAAGGAAACGAGGAAGGTGCGGGAGGCGGGATTTGCCTGGGTGGCGAAGGAGCGCAGGGTCAGCGGAAAGCGCTCGCCGGGCACGGCGGCAAACTCGACATAGGCCTCGATGAGGCGATTTGCTTCCTCGGCAGTGGCGTTGCGATTCACGATGGCCATGAGGGCCTCGGGAACCTGCACATCGATGTCGAGGGTCGAGATATTCTGAAGCAGCACGACGGGTTCGCGGGCCTGGACGTTCTGGTGATTGCGGACGAAGCGTCGGGAGATGCGGCCCTTGATCGGAGCCACGAGCCTGGTGTCGTCAAAGGCGCGCTGGGCGGTGCGGAGACTGGCCTCGGCGCGTTCAAACGCCTCGCGCTGGCGGTCGAGCTCGCTCTGGGCGATGACATTGCGCTGGCGCAGCGTACGCTGGCGATCAAACTCCTGCTGCGCCGTCCGGAAGGTCGTCTGGGCGGCATCGAGGGCGGCGCGGAAGTCGGCGGGATCAAGTTGCCCGACCAGATCGCCCTGGCGGACGACCTGTCCGTCAAAGACCGGAAAATCGATCAATCGGCCCGAGACATCGAAGGAAAGGCGGACATTATCCTGCGGAGTCACCTCGCCCGGGAAGCTGCGGAACGGCGTTTCGTCAGCTTCCGGCAGCGAGAAGATCTTAACCGGAGGTGTCGCGCTGACCGGAGTTTCGGCCCGTTTCTGGCATGCGCTCACCGACACTAGCAATGCGGCGAGCAAAGACCCTGTTTTTAGGAGATTGGCAGTGAACGACGGAAGCATGGCAGGAAAATTCCGCGCCACTCTTGCGGAATAGCCATGGGTGCGCCAGCTAAATTACCCTAAGGATTCCGCCGGACCAAGCAGGCTCGGAAGGCCTGAAATCGCTACCTGCCGAATTAGGCTGCAGCCGACTTGGGGGCGGCGAATCCCATGGAAAGCAGTGAGATGCCCCAGAAGAGCGAGTTGATTCCATAGAACAAGCCGATCACCCAGGCCGAGTCATTGGGCCAGCGGGAGTAAACCATCACGCCGAGGACCAAGGCGGCAATGCCGCTGATCAACGTCCAGACCCAGCCGGCATGCTCCCGCATCTTGAACGCACCGATGATGACCGAGACGCCCTCAATGATGAGGAAAATCGCGAGGATCAGCGTGATCACGGCCACGCTGGAGGCGACACAGGCGAGCAGCACGATACCGGCCACGATGCGGAACAGGGCGAGAACGCCGTCAAGGACACGGTGCGCGACGTGTTTGCCAAAGATCGCGAGCGCCAGGGAGATGCAGCCGCTGATCAGGATGAAGGCGGCGAGAAACTGCGCGAGCACGATGGAGAACAGGAAAGGAGACCCCATGGCAAAGAAGCCGACGAAGACGGAAAGGAAACCGGCAAAGATCAGCCACCCCCGGCTTTTTGAAAGTGCCTGCACGGGAGAGGAGATGGAGGAGTCGGACATGGGCGGGATGCTGGCCATGAGGGCGCGGAAATGCAAGCGGCTTGTTTTCTGTCGAGACAGCCCGGCGAGAACCCCTTAAGCTGCGCGCCGCATGAAACCCGAATCCCGGCGGTCCCGGATCACAGCAACCCCGTCTTTCCAGCCATGAGCGAAGCCCCGGCCACCTTGAGCGTCGAGGTGCGATCCCTCGACGAGATGCTGGATGCCGACGGTTCGCCGCTGCTGGAGCTGCGCATCCACCCGGATGTCGCACGGTCCCTGCGCACCCATGCCGAGCGACTCCACGCCAAGACCCCTGTCGAGATCGAGGTCATCGTCCCCGGAGAAGACCTGTCGCGCCGCACCGAGGCCGAGACAGCGATTCACTGGCACTTTCACGAGGAGGAGATCGACGCGGGAGAGGAGTTGAGGGAACTCGGGCGCAAGGGATTCTGGAATGTCCTGATCGCCATGGTGGTGGTCGCGATCTTTGTCTGCCTGAGTGAGGCTGTGCTGCGACTCGGCGAAGGACGCATCGTCTCCGTCTTGAGCGAAAGCCTGATCATTGTCGCCTGGGTGACGCTCTGGGGACCGGCGGAGACGCTGCTCTTTGCCCGCTTCCCCGTTCATCGCAGGCGGGCGATCGCCCGGGCATTGTCCCAGGCCCCGGTCAAGCTCCGGGCGCGATGAGGAAGGTCGCGGCCGTTTTGCTGGCGACGGCCCTTTGCGTCTCGTTGGCACGGGCGCAGAGTTTCCTCTTTGACGACACGGAGCCCCCGGAGGAGGTCAGCGACCTGCCGACGCCCTTCTCGCCCATCAGCGAGGTGGAGCCCGGCACGGCGCTGAAAGGGCTCTCCGAGGACTCCTTTATCCGCGATACCGCGCTAAGTCTCCGCCCGAGGTTCTATTACCGCTCGGTACGTAACAGCCTCGGCGTGCAGGATACTTTTGCAGGCGGCGGCGCGGTGGACCTGACGACGGGATGGTGGAAGGGATTTCTGCGCATCGGGGTGACCGGCTATACGACCCAGCCGTTGGTCGCGGTGAAGAACAACAACCGCTCCGGGCTGGTGGAGTCCGATGGCGACGGCTTTTTCACCCTCGGGCAAGCCTGGGTGAAACTCCGCACGGGACCAGCCACGGCCACACTCTACCGCCAGACGCTGAACTTGCCATTTATCAACATGAACGACGCCCGGATGATCCCGAACACCTTCGAGGCCTACCAGGTCAGAGCCGAGGTCTGGCGGGATGTGCAGGTCAATGCCGGGTACATCACGCAGATGAAAGGCCGCGACACGCCGGATTTCGTTCCCATGTCGGAGGTCGCCGGAGCGCCGCAGGTGGATCGCGGGACGGCCTTCGCCGGGTTCGTCGCCGGAAAGGAAACCGATGCCTATCTCGGCGCGATGAGCCAGCTCACACCGGACCTCTTCTGCACCAGCTATGTGCAGACAGGATACACATGGAATGTCACTGACCTGTTTGAGCTTCGGGGCGACCTGCAATTTGCCGACCAGCGGAGCGTCGGAGCGGAGTATGTCGGGAGCTTTGCCACCCAACTCTACGGCGGACGGCTCAGCGCGAGCTATGGCGGGGCGCTCTTCTCCTTTGCCTATACGAATACGGCGAGAGATTCCAACCTGCGCAACCCCTTCGGCGCAGACCCGGCTTTCAACATGCTCATGATTTCGGACTTTGCCCAGGCGGGCGAGCAGTCCTATGGCTTCGGGATCAGCTACAACTTTGCCAAGATCGGCCTCTCCGGGCTGACGGCTTTTTCCAACTATGTCTACGGAGCTCTGCCGCAGGGAGACTGGGAGCAGGAGATCAATGCCACGGTGGACTATCGCATCCTCAAGGGCCCGCTGAACAACCTGTGGCTGCGCCTGCGCTATGCCTTCAATGAGCCGGGAACCGGAGTGCCCGTGGAGGACTTCCGGGTGATCCTTAACTACACCTTTACCTTCTAGGAGCCTGCCCGAAACCGGCGAAATAGTCTGAGAAATTCGTAACTATCAGCTTGAGCATGGCATCGAATCCGGCAGCATCACGCCATGCGATCCCTCCTTTTCTCCCTGGCCGCCCTGGCGGTCAGCCTCACGTTTTCCGGTTGCCTCACCACCACAGTCGCGGACTCCGGCGGTCCGGGTTCGGTGACTGTCCCGAATAGCAACTGGGTCTCCATCTCGGCCGCTGCGAATGCGGCCTTTGCCCAGCACGGATACACGCCGACTCCAAGCAGTTCCATGGATACGCTGGCTTACGACAAGCCCGCGGGGGCTTTTGGGCAACTGATGTATGGCAGCTATGGGCAAAGCACCACGTATCGTGTGCATGTGCAGATCGTCCAGATCCCGGGAACGAACGACTACCGCCTGATCCCGCGTGTTTCGCGCGTTAACAATGCCGGAAGCGCTGGGTTCGAGAGCAAGACGCGTATGATGGGCTTCTGGGCCGGACAGTTTGGCCCGATCCTGAAGCAGGTGGCCGAGCAAGCGGGTAATGCCAACGGCTAGATTGCAGTTGCCCGAGGCAAAGCCTTTCCAGTATCCCGAGTCCATGGCGACCCCATCTCCCGTGCGCACCGCATTTCTCGCAGGCTCCGTGGCTTTCGCGGCAGCTCTTCTTTCCAGCTGCCAGACTGAGCCAAAGAACCCGGCCGACTGGCAGGTGCCATTGACGCTCCAGACCTTTCCCCCCGCCTACGCGGACAAGGTGCTGGAGGTTGCCGACAAGAACCATGACGGCGAGGTGACAATGGTCGAGTGGACCAATGCCGGCGGCGACCAGCGGACCTTCCTGATTGCGGACCAGAACCGTGACGGGAAACTCGAGCGCACGGAACTCATCCGCCTCGGGTCCAACGTCCAGGTCTTCGACTTCGTCCGCCGCTACTCGGATGCCAACAAGGACGCCCAGCTCACGCCTCGGGAATTCCGCAACTCGAGCGGCGTGACCGTACTGCGCATCCCAACCCGCTAAACCGGCCATGACACGTTCGCTCCTCCTCTCTGTCGCCGCCCTGTTTCTGACCGCAATCGGCACCCGCGCAGCGGAGCCGGGTTCCGCGCGGCAAGCGCTCGATGCGCTGCCCGCAGCCTACCGCAACGGTGTGGTCTGGGTTTCTGCCGACAACGCCAACCCGAACCCGGCGCAGTGGTACATCACCGCGCGCAATACGGGCAGGGGCGGCGGGCATGTGAACATCATCGTCGCCCGGGGGCGCATCATCTCGGAGCGGCCGACGCTGAGTCCGCGCGCCATTACGCGCCAGCTTTCGCCGATCAACCTCCGAAACGTGCGGTTCAACTCCACCGATCTCTGGAAAGAGGCAGGCCGGTTTGCCGGGAAGCGCGGGCAAAGCCTCGGCTCGCTCAGCCTTCAGCTCCAGCAGCGCGGGGCCAATGCCACGCCGATCTGGTCGGTCTGGTGCTACAACCAGCGTGGGAGCTACATCGGGTTCTTCTCCGCACTCGCCACCACGGGCGAGATCATCGAGCGCCGGTAAGGCCTCTGTACAATCTGAAGCTTTCCGAAAAGCCGGGCCGCACGCGAGCCCGGCTTTTTTCATGCCTTGGCGGGAGCCACCCGGGCGAAAACCTGACGCACGAGCAGCTTTTCCAACTCCACCAGGACGAAAAACGCCACTCCGCCAAGGAGCAGCCATTTCCAGAGCGAGACGGGAAGCGGCACGCTGCCGAAGATCGTGTTCATGAACGGTACGTAGGTGAAGAGCATCTGAAGGACGGCGACTCCGGCGATGGACGCCGGGATCAGCCAATTCCCGGTCAACGCCTTCCACGAGAAGCAGGACTCATAGAGAAAGCGGCTGTTGATCAGGTAAAACACCTGGCCGATGATCATGGCATTCACCGCCGCCGTGCGGGCCAGCTCGATCGTCGCGCCATGATGGGTCAGCCAGTAAAAGGTGCCGAAGGTGAAGACGAGCAGGAGCACGGAGATGAAGATGAGCCGCCACAACCCAAACCGGCTGACCAGGGGCTGGCTGATCGGTCGCGGAGGACGCAGCATCACGTCGTGCTCGTGGGGTTCGAAGGAAATCGCCAGGGCCAGGGTGACGGAGGTCACCATGTTGATCCAGAGGATCTGCGGAGGCGTCACCGGGAGCATGAGCCCGAGGAAGATGGCGGCGAGAATGGTGAGGGCCTGGCCGCCATTGGTCGGGAGCATGAAGAGGATGGCCTTCTCGATGTTGTTGTAAACCGTGCGCCCCTCGCGGACGGCGGCGCTGATCGAGGCGAAATTGTCGTCGGCCAGTACCATGTCGGCGGCCTCCTTGGAAACCTCCGTGCCCTTGATGCCCATGGCTACGCCGATGTCGGCCTGCTTGAGCGCGGGAGCGTCATTCACACCGTCGCCGGTCATGGAGACAATTTGCCCGCTGGCCTGCATGGCGCGGACGAGGCGGAGCTTGTGCTCGGGGCTGGTGCGGGCAAAGACATCGATGCGGCGGCACTTGGCCTCCAGCGCATCGTCGTCCATTTCCTCGATCTGGGTGCCGGTGACGTAGGACTTGCCATCGCCGATGCCGAGCATACGGGCGATGCTCGCCGCCGTGATGGCGTGGTCGCCGGTGATCATGGTCACGCGGATGCCGCCCTCGTGGCATAACCGTACAGCCTCGACGGCCTCCTCGCGCGGAGGGTCGATGATGCCGGTGAGGCCGAGCAGGACGAGCTCGCGGCTCAGCCCGGCGGGGGTAAAGCTCGCCTCGTCGACCGTGGTCTCCGGCAGCCAGGCGAGGGCGAGCACACGCTGGCCCTTGCTCGCGATCTCCTCGTTCTTCTTCTCCCAGTAGGCGCGGTCAAACGGAGCGGTCTGCCCGGAGTCGAGCTGTTGGAGCGCGCAGAAATTCATCACGACATCCGGAGCGCCCTTCACGAACACCACCGAGCCATGCGCGGTAGCCATGAATTTATGCTCCGATTCGAAAGGGATCATGTTCGTGCGCGGGGAGGCCGCGGTTTCCTCCGCTGCGTCGAGACCGGCCTTGGCGGCGAAGGGGAGCAGCGCGCCCTCGGTGGGGTCGCCCGTGAGCTTCCAGACCCCGCCCTCCTCGTGAATGGAGGATTCGTTACACAGAACGGAAGCCCTCGCCATAGTCTTCACCACGGGACTGGTCGCCGGAGCGCCGTCCCGCAGGATTTCGCCCTTTGGGGAATATCCGTCCCCGGTGACATCGTAGACCGCCTCCGCGGTGGCGGCCGTGCAGACCACCATTTCGTTGCGAGTAAGAGTTCCGGTTTTATCCGAGCAGATGCGGGAGACCGAGCCTAGCGTCTCCACCGCAGGCAGGCGGCGAATGATGGCGTGGCGGGAAGCCATACGCTGTACACCGATGGCGAGCGTTATGGTGACAATGGCAGGCAAGCCCTCGGGAATCGCCGATACCGCGATGCCGACCACGGCCTTGAACATGTCGACGAATGGTTCGTCGAGGAAAAGACGCCCGTAAGCAAAAGTCAGCGCGCAGACAATGAGAATGATGACGGTGAGGATCTTGCCAAATTTCTCAATCTGCCGCAGCAGCGGGGTCTCCATCGTCTCGACGTTGGAGAGCATGGAATTGATATGCCCCAGCGCGGTATCGGCCCCCGTCGCGACCACGATGCCGCGGGCTCGCCCTGAGACGACCAGTGTGCCGGAATAGGCCATGCTTTTGCGGTCGCCGATTTGCGCTTTGGCGTCCATCGGCTCGTCGGTTTTTTCGCTCGGTACGGATTCCCCCGTAAGCGCAGCCTCCTCGACGCGGAGGTTTTTCACCTCACAAAGACGGATATCGGCGGGAACCTTGTCGCCAGACTGCAGCAGCACGACATCGCCGGGAACTAGCTCCTCGGCCGGCACCATGCGCTGATTGCCGTCGCGGATGGTCATCGCCTCCGCGGAGAGCATGTTGCGGATGGAATCGAGCGCCTTCTCGGCCTTGCCCTCCTGAATGAAACCCAGCAGGCCATTGATAAAGACGACGCCAAAGATCACTGAGGCATCCAGCCACTCCCCAAGCAGGAGCTTGCCGAGTCCCGCCGCGATAAGGACATAGATCAGGACATTGTGAAACTGGAGGAGGAATCGCATGAACGGCCCCTTTTTGCCCGCCGCCGGGAGGCGGTTCTCACCGTATTCCTGAAGACGCTGGGGGATTTCCGTACCGACGAGACCGGAATCAAGGTTGGTGCCCAGTTTATCAACGACTTCCTCACGAGAAATCGCGAACCACGAAACGTCGCCGTTTACGGTTTTCACTAGGTTTCACTAAATGCCCGAAATACCCCCCGGCTGGCAAGCCGTCGATTTCATCGACATCGCCCCGGCCACCGGAACAGAAAATCCGTCACAACAATGAGCTTGTCGCTCAGGTCTCTTCAACGACACTTGGCCGCACCTCATAGCCGCCATGCCTCTGCCCAAGCACAAAACCAAGATCGTCGCGACGATCGGTCCGGCCTCGCGATCCCCGGAAATGTTGTCCCAACTGATCCAGGCGGGGATGAATGTCGCCCGGCTCAACTTTTCCCACAGCGGATTCGAGGAACATGCCGAGGTCATCGAGCGCATTCGCGCGGTGTCCCGGGAACTCGGCAAGCGGGTCGCCATCATGGCCGATCTGCCAGGGCCGAAAATGCGCCTCGGCCAGATCGACCCGGAGCCGATCGAACTCGTACCCGGCGCGCCCTTCATTCTGACGACCGAGGACGTCGTCGGAGACAGCCGCCGGGTGTCGATGACCTTTGAACAACTGCCGCACGTGGTGAAGGCGGGCGACCGGCTCTTTCTCAATGACGGCCTCTCCCAGCTCATCGTCGATCATGTCGAAGGCAATGACGTCCATTGCGTCGTCGCGGTGGGCGGTGAATTGCGCTCACGCAAGGGGCTGAACCTTCCCCGCATCAATCTCGGGATCAGTGCATTCACGGAGCACGACCGCGCCTGCCTGAAGTTTGCCCTGGAGCACGGTGTGGACGCAGTGAGCCAGTCCTTCGTCGAAAGCGCAAAGGATATCGAGGCCGTACGCGCCGCCGCCCGCGAGATGGGATATGATCCTTTTGTCATCGCCAAGATCGAGCGGACCGAGGCCGTGGAGCGATTTGATGAGATCATCGAGGCCGCCGACGGCATCATGGTGGCGCGCGGCGATCTCGGGGTGGAGATCCCCATCGAGGAGATCGCCATCGTGCAAAAACAACTCATTGCCCGGGCCAATCTGGCGGGCAAGCCCGTCATCACCGCCACGCAGATGCTGGAGTCGATGACGACCACGCGCCTGCCCTCGCGCGCCGAGACGACCGATGTGGCCAATGCGATCCTGGACGGAACGGATTGCGTCATGCTCTCGGGCGAGTCGGCGGTCGGCAAGTTCCCGGAGGAATCCGTCGCCATGCTGGGACGCATCGCGGCCTTTACCGAGGCCAATCGCCCGGGCGACTTTCTCGATCTCCAGCGCGCGAAACTCCGCCGCTCGGGTTCCGCGCTCGATGTCATGGCGCGGCTGGTGGATGCAGCCTTCGAGGCGGCGACCTGCGATGCCGTCATCGCCCCCACCCTTTCCGGAGCCACGGCCCGCGCGGTCGCTCGGTTTCGCATGCCCTTCTGGATCGTCGCCCCGAGCGAAAATCCCGCCACCTGTCAGACGCTGGCTTTTTCCTACGGCGTGCATCCGGTCAATGTCGTGGAATACCCGCCGGACTGGCGTCCCTTTGCCGAGCAGACCTTGACCGGCCTCGATCTCCCGCACCACCGTATCCTGATCATCACGGGACCGTCGAAAGTCCACCCGGACATCAATCGCCGCCTGGAGCTTCTCGTTTGCGGCGACCAGGACACAACCAATTAACGACTCCATGCAAATCGACAGCTTCACCACGTTCAACCTCGCCATCATCGTCCTGGCATTGGGCAAATGGCTGACGCGGAAGTTCTCCATCCTGCGGGAGTTCAACATCCCCGAGCCGGTCACGAGCGGCCTGCTGGTCTGTCTCATCACGGCGGTGCTGCACGTGGTAGCGGGGGTCCAGATCGGATTCAACCTCGCGACGCGCGATTTCCTCCTGCTCTATTTCTTTGCCAGCATCGGGTTGAACTCGGATTTCAAGACCCTGCTCTCCGGCGGCAAGCCGCTCATCATTCTCGTCGTCGTGACGCTGATCTTCATGTTCCTGCAAAACTTCGTCGGCGTGGGCGTCGCCTCGCTGATGGGGCAGAATCCGCTCGTCGGCATCGTGGGCGGGTCTGTCTCGCTGCTCGGCGGCCACGGCACCACCATCGCGTGGGCCCCGACCTTTGTGAGCGAGCACGGCATCGCCAATGCCACCGAGATCGGTATTGCCTGCGCCACAGTCGGCCTCGTGCTTTCCTCGCTGATGGGCGGCCCGATCGCCCGCATGCTCATCACGAAGAACAAGCTGCAACCGGCGAAGATCACGCAACCCGACATCGGCGTGACCCATGACAAGAAGACGGACGAGATTGATTACTTCGGGTTTCTTCGCACGCTCTTCTGGCTCAACATCAGTCTGGCCCTGGGAAAGCTGATCCAGGACGGCCTCGGTTATCTCGACATCAGCCTGCCGCTTTTCGTCTGCTCCCTCTTCGGCGCGATCATCCTGACCAACACCGTGCCGCGTATCTTCAAGGGCTCGCCCTGGCCCGCGGGGTCGCGTTCGCTCGCCTTGATCTCGGATGTTTCGCTCGGCGTATTTCTCGCCATGTCGCTGATGAGCCTGCAGCTCTGGACCATCGCAAGCCTCGCCGGACCGCTGCTCGCCATGCTGGCGGCGCAGTTCATCCTCGCCTTCCTCTTTGCGATCTTCGTCATCTTCCGGGTGATGGGGAAGGACTACGAAGCGGCGGTGATCAGCGCGGGCTTTGGCGGCATCTCGCTCGGAGCCACGCCGACCGCCATGGCCAACATGACCGCCGTGGCGCAAAAGTACGGCCAGGCGCACAAGGCCTTTGTCATCGTGCCGCTGGTCTCCGGGTTCTTCGTCGATATCAGCAATGCCGTCGTCATCAACCAGTTCATCTCCTGGTTCCGCTAAACCTCCCATGGCCTGCAACGTCTCCAACGGCCGCCTCCCTTCGCCGGAGTGCGTGCAGACTCTCATCGAGGAAACCCACGAGAAATTCCGCACAGTCAACGAAGGCGCCAATGCCGACTACATCCCCGCGCTGGCCGGAGCGCCGACGGAGCTTTTCGGCATCTGCCTGACCGAGACCTCCGGCGTGGTGCATGAGGTCGGGGATACCAACACGCCGTTCTCCATCCAGAGCGTGTCGAAGCCCTTTGTCTTCGCGCTCATCTGCCAGGCCATCGGCGAAGATGCCGCGCGGGAGAAACTCGGAGCGAACAGCACCGGGCTACCGTTCAATTCCGTCCTCGCCATCGAGCGATCGAAGGACGGCACGACCAACCCGATGGTCAATGCCGGAGCCATCGCCGCAGCCAGTCTCGCCCCGGGTGGGAGCGCGGAGGAAAAATGGGCCTTTCTTCGCGACGGGCTGTCGCGTTTCGCCGGACGCACGCTTGAACTGGACCTCACAGTCTACGAGTCCGAAATGGCGACCAACCAGCGCAACCAGGGAATCGCCAGCCTGCTCGGGAGTTACCAGAAGATGTACTGGGACCCGGCGGAGGCCACGGACATTTATACCCGGCAGTGCTCGCTCAATGTCACCGCCCGCGATCTTTCCATCATGGCCGCCACGCTGGCCAATGGAGGAGTCAATCCCGTCACCGGCGAAAGCGTGGTCGATGCGATTCACTGCCAGCACGTCCTCGCCGTGATGGTGACGGCGGGCTTGTACGAAAACTCCGGCGACTGGCTGTACGCGACCGGCTTGCCGGGCAAGAGCGGCGTGAGCGGCGGCATGATCACCGTCGCGCCGGGCAAGGGCGGCCTCGCCACCTTCTCCTCCCCGCTCGACGAGGCAGGCAACAGCGTGCGCGGCCAGCTCACAGCGCGTCATCTCTCCGAGCGCCTCGGGTTGAACCTCTTTGCCTCCGAGCCATTCCGCGCCTAGCACCTTCTTTTCTCCCGCCATGCACAGCCTGCGCATCATTCACGAGACGACCTATCATTATAAAACTCCCGTAACCTTCGGAGAGCACACGGCGATGTTGCGCCCACGCGAGGGCCACGACCTGCATATCGACGATGCTCGCCTTGAGATCGAGCCGAAGGCGTCGACGCGCTGGCTGCGCGACATTCATGGGAATTGCATCTCGGTGATCGAATTTCAGGAGCCTTCGCAAAAGCTGCGCGTCTTTAGCGAGTGTCTCGTCACGATTTACGACGACGAGGCGAGGGAGGGCATCATCACGCCGTATGCGCGGTCGTATCCCTTTCAATACTCCGCCAATGAGCAGATCGAAACGCTGCTCTACCGAGTGCCGAGTTATCCGCATGACAGCCAGGCCGTGCAAGCGTGGCTCGCGCCGATTTACAAACCCGGCGACCTCGTGCCGACGCTCGACCTGCTGAAGCAGATCAACACGCGCATCTTTGAGACCTTCCAGTATTCCCGCCGCGAGGAGGCGGGGGTGCAGCTTCCCTGCAAGACGCTCGCGCTCGGCTCGGGTTCCTGCCGCGACTTTGCCGTGTTCATGATGGAGGCTGCGAGGAATCTCGGCCTCGCCGCGCGTTTCGTCACCGGCTACATCCTCATGGGCGAGGGCCAGCACGGCGCGACGCATGCCTGGACGGAGATCTACATCCCCGGCGCAGGCTGGCGCGGATTTGATCCGACGAACGACAAGCTCTGCGGCTTTGAGCATGTCTCGGTGGCCGTCGGGCGCGACCACGAGCGAGCGAACCCTCTCGCGGGCTCGTGGTCCGGACCGTCGGATGCCTTTGACCGCATGGAGGTCTCGGTGCAGGTCTTTCCCGCCTAGGCCGTCTCCAGCCTTGAGCGATAGGCTCCGGGGGTCAGCCCGGTACTCTGCCGGAAGCGTTTGCAGAAATAGCCGGTATCGGAAAAACCGCTTTCGTACCCGACCTCGGCCACCGAAAGCCGGGAACTCCCGAGCAGGCTCTTGGCGCGCTCCAGCCGCTGCGCAGTGATGTAGGCCACCGGAGTAAGGCCAAAGCTCTTGTGAAACACCCGGCAGGCGTGGGCATAGCTGCACCCCAGCCCCGCCAGCAAGGCCTGCACGCCGCCGCCTTTCACCGCATTGGTATCCAGAGCCTCCTTCACCGCATAGGCGAGCTGGGAGGAGGACGCGGCAGGACGTTTGACGCGATCCGACGGCCAGAGAAGGCGGACCAGAATCTCCTGCAACCCGCCCCGGCAAAGCAACCGGTTCAAGGCGTCGCCCGTCTGCCAGCGGAAGAATAGCGTGTCGAGCAGCGCGGCAATCGTTCCATCATCGCGGAAGGAGCCGACCATGCATCCCTGCGGGACAAATCCGGGTGGCGCGACCACTTTTTTTGCAACCGGACGACGGGGATGATAACTGCATATCGGCCTCGCCGGAGCAGGCTCCGCCAGCCAGTCAAAGTGAACGCAGGCGCGGTAAACCGGCCCCTTGCGCACGATGCTGAGGTGATTGGTGGCCGGCGGAATGATGGCAAACATCCCGGCTTTCATGTCCCACTCCCGATCTCCCACGCGCAGGAGATATTCGCCGCGGGAGACCAGCACGAGTTCGTGATCGTAGAGATACCGCTCAGGCTCAATGAAGCGCGATGGCCAGGGGCCGCGCCAAAGAATGTTGGGACGGGGAGAGATGCGATCCAGCCAGTTCATGGGTTGATTTTTTCCGAGGAGCTCGCGACCGGCGTGCCCGGTCACTTTCCTCATATAGATATCATTTTTGTCCTATTGAAGACGTTTTTTCCCATCGACACGATGAGGGAATGAAGCCCCGCCGCCGGTCAGGTTTATCTGACGCGAAGAAAACCGCCAAGCCCCCCGTCCCTCCGCTCAACGACTGGTATCAGCGGAGCTTCCGGCGATTTCTCGTCGACATCCATATCCCCGACTGGGACGCGCGATTTCTCTCGAAGCTCGATGCGCGCAAGTTCGTCGACACGCTGGCAAAGGGCGGCAGCAGCTCGATCATGGTCTATTGCAACTCGCACGTGGGCCCGACGCTCTATCCCTCGCAACTCGGCCCCGTCCACAAGGCGCTCGGGAAAAAAGACTTTGTCGGCGAGGTGCTCAAGCACGCCCGCGCCCGGGATCTCTCCGTCGTCGCCTATTACAGCGCGGTCTATAACAACGCGACGTTCCTCGAGCATCCCGACTGGCGCATCCTCCCGCACAATGGCGTGGCAGCCTATGAAAACAATCGCTACGGCACCTGCTGCCCAAACTCGCCCTACCGCGACTTTGCCGTGGCGCAGACCGAGGAACTCTGCTCGTGCTACGAGTTTGACGGCATTTTCTTCGACATGCTGTTCTGGCCCTTCGTCTGCTATTGCCCGCATTGCGAACGCCGGTTTCAGGAAGAAGAGGGCGCGAAATTACCGCGGGTCATCGACTGGCACAATCCGACCTGGATGGCCTTTCAGCGCGGCCGCGAGCGGTGGATGAAAGAGTTCGCCGGGATGCTTACCGACGCCGTGCGCCGCACGCGTCCCACCACGACATCAACGCACCAGCTCAGCCCGGTGCTGCATGACTGGCGCATGGCCATGCCCTACGACCTGACGGATGTTTGCGATTACGCGAGCGGCGATTTCTATGGGCCGCCCGCGCAGCAGAGCCTCGTCTGCAAGATCTTTGAGGACCTAAGCGTACGGAAGCCATTTGAGTTCATGACCTCGCGGTGCATCGATCTGTGGGACCACGTGACGATGAAGCCGGCCTCCAAGATGGAGATGCAGGCTTTCCTCGCTCCGGCCTTCTCGGCGGGATTTATGTTCATCGACGCCATCGATCCGGTCGGAACAGTCAATCCGAGAGTCTATGAGCGCATCGGAAAGATTTTCCCGAAGCTCACTCCCTACGAGAAATATCTCGGCGGCGATCTCCGGGCCGATGTCGCCATCTACATCAGCTCCGAATCGCGATTCAACTTTCAGGCCAATGGCACGCCCATCAACAAGCTCGACTCGCGCTCGGACAACATGGCGACAAGCTCCGGCATGCCCCACCTGGAAGCCGCCATGCGCGCCGGTCGCAGTCTGCAGGAGGCGCACATCCCTTATGCGGTGGTAACGAAACGCCACCTCGCGAAGCTGAACGATTACCGCGTGGTGATCCTGCCCAACGTCCTCGTCATGTCCGACGAGGAGGTGAGCGCTTTCCGGGACTTTGTCGCGGCAGGAGGCAGTCTATACGCCAGCGGCTACTCTTCGCTCGTGGCCGAGAATGGAGTGCAACGGGAGGATTTCGGGCTCGCCGATGTCTTTGGCGCGTCCGCGATCGGTCTGATGGAGCACTCCCTGGCATTCTTCACCCCGCGGGCCCGGACCTTCCGGGCCATGACCGCGCCGCAGGACCATCTCATCCATCGCAGCGGATGGATCACGGTACAGAACCGAAGCGCCAAGGTGCTCGCCCACCTCACGAAGCCGTGGTGTCCCGAGAAGGACGGCTCGGCCCTGCGCCCGTCATTCGCCAGCATCCACAGCACGCCGCCCGGCCCGGAGCCGTTTGCGCCGGGCATCACGCTGCATCGTTTTCAACACGGCCGGGCCTGCTACTCCGCCGGACCCATCGAGCAGGAGGACCAGGAGGTGAACCGGAGGGTCTTTGCCAGCCTGATCCGGGAGCTGCATGGAGGGACGATCCCTGTCGAGGCCGACGCGCCGGCTTATGTCGAACTGACGGTCTTCGACAAACCCTCCGAGCAGAGGATGAACCTCAGCCTTGTCTCGCTGAGACAGGACGAGGAACCCCTTCCGTGCCAGGGCAAGGTTCGCGTCCGCCTCGGAGACAAGCTCCAGCCCACAGGACTACGCTCCCTCCCGGGGCGTAGGAAATACCCCTTCCGCAAGATTCCGGGCGGCATCGAGTTCGCCTTCGAGGACTTCGAGGTCTTCGCGATGTTCGAGCTTGAGTACCGCACCTTGTAACTCCCGATCCATCCCTTATGAATACACGCTCCCTCACATCCCTGGCCCTCGAACATGGAGGCGGCATCCTGCGCCTCGCCCCGACCTGGGTTCCTCGCTTCTATTGCGTGCCTGGTCGACGCATCAAGCTCCACCCCGACGACTACTACGCCCTCGGGAGCGCGCGCGGCGGCTTTGACGAACGCTGGCTTTCCTCCACCACGCCCGCAAACAATGGCCCGCTCACCGCGCCCCACGAAGGGCTGAGCTTCGTGGTCCTGGAAGACGGGGGCCGAACCGAGAAAATCCTCTTCCGCGATGCGATCGAGGAGCTCCACGGCGGCATCATCGGCGAACGCATCTGGCAGGAGCATGGCTGCTGGCCGATGTACTCGAAGTTCTTCGACAACATGGGCGCCCTGCCCCATCACGTGCATCACCGCGACGAGCACGCGGCATTGGTCGGGCAGAACGGAAAGCCGGAGTCGTATTACTTCCCGCCCCAGATGAACAACCACGGCGGGGATTTTCCCTACACGTTCTTCGGGATCGAGCCCGGCACCACGCGGGACCAGATCCGCGAGTGCCTGGTGAATTTCACGAAGGGCGACAACAAGATCACCAACCTCTCCCGCGCGTATCGACTGGAACCCGGCACGGGCTGGGACGTGCCACCGGGCATCCTGCACGCGCCGGGCAGCCTCTGCACCTACGAGCCGCAACGCAACTCCGATGTCTACGCAATGTACCAGTCCCTCACCGGCGACCAGCTCGTGCAGGAGGAACTGCTTTGGAAAGACTGCCCCGAGAATCGCATGGGCGATTTTGACTACCTCGTCGAGGTGCTCGACTGGGAGGCGAATGTCGATCCGGAATTCGTCGCGAATCACTTCATGCGCCCCAGGCTGGCCCGTCCCACGGAGGAAACGCCCGGGTACGTAGAGAAGTGGATCAGCTACCGGTCCCCGGCCTATAGCGCAAAGGAACTCACCGTGCTGCCCGGCCAGACCGTGACCATCACCGACGCTGCGGCTTACGGTGTCATTCTGGTGCAAGGCCATGGCACCCTCGGCGGCTGGCAGGCCGACACGCCGACGCTCATTCGTTACGGGCAGCTCACCTCGGATGAGTTCTTCGTCACCGAGGAAGCGGCGCGCAACGGTGTGGTGATTTCCAACCCCTCGGCGACCGACCCGCTCGTCATGCTGAAGCACTTCGGCCCGGGCAATCCGGATCTCGTCATCCCGTAGACGCCGCAGCAAGCGAGCGCAGCAGCACCGCAAAGGCTCGCCGCATCGAGTCGAAAGCCAGTTCGTCGGGGTCGATTTCCCTTGGGTTGATCCATCGGAAATCGACCACCTCGCCATGCTGCATCGTGACGTCGGCAACCTTCACCTCCGCCGTGAAAAACACGTCACAAACGGGACGCGCCAGGCCTTGATAAACATAGGCATTGGGGAATGAGGCGAGATAGCGAATGTTGCCAGGAACCAGCCCGGTCTCCTCTCCAGTCTCACGCATGACGGCCTCCTCCAGATACTCGCCCGCGTCGAGGAAACCACCAGGCGGAGCCCATTTGCCCAAGGCGGGCTCCCGGCCCCGCCGAATGAGCAGCACCCTGCCCTCCGCGTCAAAGAGGAAAATGGCGACCGAGGTGACGGGGTTCCCGAATTCCCGGTGGCCGCAGTCCTCGCACCTCAGGCAGCCGCCGCCTCGCGACAGCTGCTTTGAGCCGCAGAGCGGACAATGGGCATACGCATCGACCATCGAGATGGCCGGGCGGGCGGAACGATCCTCGGGAGAGATATCCGGCATGGCGTCTGGGTGTCAGTATCCGCCCGGCGCGCTTGCCCCGGCCTCGTCGAGATGAGGTAGCGGCACGGAGCCGGGGAATCCCCGGCGCAGGGCGTCATTGAGGATGCTCTTTGTGGCGGTCGCGCCGATGCGCGTGACACCGATCTCGCGCACGGCCAGCAGATCGTCGAGGGTTCGCACCCCGCCCGCAGCCTTGATCTGGATGTGTGGTGCCGTGTGCCTGCGCATCAGCCTGAGATGCTCAAACGTCGCACCCTTGTAATTATACTGACCATCCGGCTGCTTCACGAAGCCGTAGCCGGTGGAGGTTTTGACAAAGGCCACGTTAACCTCGGAACAAATCTCGCAGAGGCGAATGATTTCCTCCTCGGTCAGGAAATCATTTTCAAAGATCACCTTGAGAATCGCTCCCACCGCGAGGGTCGCTTCGTTGATGAGGGAGATTTCCCGCTTCACGTACTCCCACTCGCCGCTTTTCACCTTGCCGGTGTTGACCACCATGTCGATCTCCCGGGCTCCGGCCAGCGCGGCGGACTCGGCCTCGATGACCTTGATGCCGGTGGTGCTGTTGCCGTGCGGAAATCCGATCACGGCACACGCCAGGACGTCCGTACCGGCAAAGATCTCCACGGCTTGAGGGATGCCGTATGGTTTCACGCAGGCGCTGGCTACCGCGTAGTCACGAGAAAGCTCGCACCCCGCCCGTACCTCGGCATCCGACATCGCGGGATGCAGCAGGGAGTGGTCGATCATCTTCGCCAGTTCGTTGACTGTCGGTTGTTTCATAGAGAGAAGCGCTGTCTTAGCAGTTTGAGTTCAGGTTCAGCGCCAGACGTGGGACCGCTGCGGCGCTTTCCACGACATTGCTCAAGGTGAACCGGTCGCCGCGATAGTGGAGCACCTGATACCAGAGCGGCTGCCCCTTGCTGTCGAAACCCACGCCTTCCAGCCGCAAGGCAGGAGCAGTCCATGCCACGCCCGGCCACGCGGGAGCGATGGCGGCGCGCACCTCGGCCTCCTCGCGCTGCACGATGAGACCATACCGTTCGCGGCAGAGCTGGTAAAATGATCCCTCCAGTTCCCGCCTGCCCAGCCTGGGATAAAGCGCTGCCGGGAGCCATCGCTCCTCGAGGATGACGGGGTCGTTGTCGATCAGGCGCAGGCGTTTCATGGAGATCACCCGCCCGCCCGCAGGCAGGCCCAGAGCCGCAGAGACATGGTCGGAGGCGGTCTGACGGGCCTCCAGCTCCACCAGCCGGGTGGACGGTCGATACCCCTGCTCGGAGGCAAACACCGTGAAACTCTCAATCCGGCGCAGGGACGTGAAAAGCGTCGGCCTCTCGGCCACGAAGCACCCGATCCCCTTGCGCATCTCCAGCCAGCCCTCGCTCGCCAGCTTGGACAGCACCTTGTTGGCCGTGGCCCGGCTGACCCCGTGGCGTGCGGCCAGATCACGCTCCGAGGGAAACTGCTGCCCGGGCTGCCAGCGCCCCGCCTCCAGCTCCTCCTGGCACAACCGGATCAACTGCTCGTGAATGGGGCGCGTCTCGCTTGCCATACCTCCCGAACTAACAGGTGGCCTAGCCACCTAGCAAGCGACTTTTTTTGGAATTCAGGGAAGGTAACTCGCCGCGAAGCGCATCGGGTCAGTCAATATCTCCGCCCTTCACATAGCATGCCACCGGCGCATTTGTCGTGGAGGGCGTTTTTATTCGAACAATTGAGCACGCACCCCAAAGCCGGACCAAATCCCGCAAAAACACAGCATCCGGAAATCCCCTCCCCGAAGATTCCATACCTTGGGCCGGACTTCCGGGCCGCAAAATCCGCTCGCGGGAACTCCTGTCGGAACGCTTAGCTTCTGAAACAGGAGTCCGGCGAAATGCTTACAAACTACTTCCCTACCGGATACTTAAGGATCTCCGCGACCAGTTCATCACGCCACGCGAAAGCGAGGGCGACATGCGTATCCGCCGCGCCATAGTAGATGGCGATGCGACCATCCTTCTCATCATGCAACGTGGCGCAGGGAAACACGACATTGGGCACCGATCCCGTCGTTTCATAATCGAGCTCCGGCATGAGAATGGGTCCAGTAATACGTCCGCGAACGATCCAGGGCTTCTCGAGATCGAGCAAAGCCGCGCCCATGCTGTAGACGAAGCCATTGCAGGAACTTCTCACGCCGTGGTAGAGCAGCAGCCAGCCTTTATCCGTCTCGATCGGCACCGCGCCGGAGCCGATCTTCACGCCCTCCCACCAGAGCGAACCGGAGGACATGACATGGCGATGGACGCCCCAGTGGCATAAATCGGGGCTCTCCGAGTAGAAGATATCGCCAAAGGGGGTGTGCCCACCATCACTGGGACGGCTGAGCATGGCGTACTTGCCGCCGATGCGACGGGGGAAGAGGACGCCGTTGCGGTTGTTGGGCAGGAAGGCATTTTCGAGCCGCTCAAACTTCCGGAAGTCGCGCGTCTTTGCGACGCCAATGGTCGGGCCGTGATAGTCGGCGCACCAGGTGATGAAGTAATCCGCACCGATGCGACAGACCCGCGGATCGTAGCCGTATCCCGAGCGATAGGCCGCGTCGCCACCGGTGAATTTGATCGGATCGTTCGAGATTTTCCAGCTGAGCGCATCCTCGCTCCATCCGAGATGCAAGTTGGGCATTCCATTCAGATGATCGGCGCGGAAGACCCCAACGTATCTGCCTTCGAAGGGAATGACGGCGCTATTATAAATCGCCTGCGCGCAGGGAATGGCGCGGCGACCGAGGATCGGATTATTAGGATACCTCCAGACGAGATCCTTGCTACCCTCGGGACGGGGGCTCCACGGGATCTCGGGCTGGGTGCGTTTTTTACGGGGCGATGACTTGGCCATGCCGCCATGATGCAAGGCGGCCCCGGTCGGCCAAGCAGACTATTTTTTCACCAGCCCTCCTGAAAGGGCTCGAACGCGGGAATTACTTCCAGTCCTTCAGCGGCTGCAGCGCAGGCGGCTCCACCGTTCCACTCGACCCGGGGACGGCGAGAACCCTCAACCTTCCCGCCGCATCGGACGCAGTCTTCAGGTGGATGTTCACGCGTTTGACGTCCGGATTGGGCGCATCAAAGGGCTGCATCAACTCCTCCGCCTTCTCAACCTTGATCGTGACCGGGCTTTCATCGAGGACGAGGAGATCGAGCGATTTCCCGTCCTTCCGGAGATGCACCTTGCGACCATCGACCTGCACATCAGCCCGCGTCATGAACTGCCAGCTGTAGTCAGTCTCCTGGCCGCGCCCCTTCCACTCATCCTGGATCAGCACCACCTTGTCATTCAGCACCATGACGCCGCGCTCTGCTTGAGCGACCTGATCCTGGTAAAGCGGGGTCAGGTCGAGCAGGGCGAAAGGCCTTTTCCCCTCGAGCTGCACCTTTTGGAAAATCGCATCGCCATCGACCAGCGGACGGGCGCCGTTGAAGCGAGGAATACTGTGCGACTCGGGACCGAGACGAAAGACGCCCCAGCGACCGCCTTTCCTATCCCAGAGAGGAATCTGGAGCTTCTCCAGGCTCTCGTACTCCTGCATACCGAGATCAGTAGCCCACTCCACACCGTCGGCAGTGAGATTGAATGACCCCGCATCCATATGAGCATGGCTGAGCGAGGGACTTCCGCCCTTGATCGCAAAGTAAAAGGCATTTGGATCGCCAAAGGCTGAGCGAAAGACCACGAGAGGGCCCCGGCCTCGGGCGTACCAGCGCAAGGGAGCAGGCTCATGCGCGGCGGGAGCGCCATCGGATGGCAGCAGCCAGAGCAAAGCCAGAGGAAACAGACGCCCGCCATTGTAAGGCTTTCCATCGTGTTTTTCCGGCTGCGCGTTGATGATTCCGGCGTTGGCGGCTATCCAGTCCGGGCGATGAAAGTGCCGGGCGAACCAGAAGAGCGGAAGTTGCATCCCTCGATTGCTTCTGCAATCGGAATAGCAGAAGTACCGCCCGATGGGTGAAACCACCTGCTGCATGTAGTCCGCACTGGCGGCGAAGCCCGGATAATCCGCGACGCCCTGCGTCGAACCGGTGAGGCGCTCCAGGGAGGCCGCGAGGACGACGTGAAACATGGTGCCGTAATCCCAGTACATCGGCCCCTCGAGGAAGGCGCCATCGGGAGCGTAGGATTCCGCCGCATTGGGCAGGTAGCGAATCGCGCGCTCCAATACCTTCTCGGCGAGGGCAGGCTCTCGGTCGGCCACGGCAATGGCGGCTGCGGACAGCCCCGCGTGACAGACCTGATTCCAGTTGTTCGTTCCCTGGACAAAAAATGGCTCGGGCGTAACGAACGACGGACGGATGCCCTTGTCAACGAGCGCCTTTGCGATTTCGTCGCGTTGGTCTGGAGTCAGCTTGTCATACAGCCAGTCGTAACCGATGGCCACGGCCAGGGACATTTCCGCAACGTCGAGAAAGTGCGACGGATTCCAGTCGCTGAACTTGATGACGGCGAGCATCTCCTCGATGGCCCGGCTGGAATAGCGCTCGTCCCCCGTGATCTGTGCGACCATCGCGAGGGCGGTGATGCGCTCCAGCGCCAGACGGGAGACATCCAGCAGACGGCGTCCCACCAGGGTACGCTCCACGGGCGGCTGATCGAGCATGCGATCGGCATTTTCGCGGACCAGTGCGAAAACTTTGCCGGATAGGGGATCGGCCTCAATCTGTCGCCGTATTTTTTCCCAGTCCCCGCCAGCAACCAGCAGGCGGGGATGATCGGGCAGCGGATGGGGGAGGACTGCGGGATCAGCTTTTACGATTCCGAGCAGGATGGGAGATATCATGGTCAGGAGGAAAAGGATTCTCATAGGAAAGACGACGCGCACAGCCGACTCTGTCGGAGGCAGCGAAAGCTAGCTGGCTGGAGAAAATCCCGCGGTGCGAAGCACGTCCGCGAATTTTGGCAGGGCGGCTTCCAGCGGGGCGAGTTCGGGATGCCATTTGCGTTCCCACTCCAGTGAGACTCCACCGGCGTAGCCCTGAGATTTCAAAAGCGAAAACAGGTCCTGGGAGGGAAACTCTCCCTCGCCGGGCGGCACGTAGTCAAAGCCCTCCGCCGTCGCGCGGCTGTCCTTGTAGTGGATGTGGCGGATGAGAGGGCTTACCGCCTGCCAGGTGTCGGCGAGGCTTTCCCCGCCGATGCGCCAGGTGTGATGACTGTCCCAGAGCAAGGAGAGCGGGGCGTCCAGCAGGGAGTTCAGCCGCTGGCAACGCTCGGAGTTGGAAAAGGCATCATGCATTTCCAGGATCGGCTCCGCCCTCCATCCCTCGGCAGCAGCTTTTTCCCGGATGCGCCGGACAACTGTAGCGGCATGCCGCAGCTTTTCCGGGTCCAGGTCCTCGCTGAAATCGCCTCCGCCAAACACCCGCACGTAGGGCGTCCCGAGTTGATCGGCGAGTTTCATGAAGCCAAAAAACGCCTCCACATCGGCATCGCCCGCCATGGTGAGGAAGAGGGAGGAACCCAGCACGTGAATGGGCAGGCTGCCCGCAGGCACGGGATTCTCCGCGAAATACGCCGGCATATCGAGGCTTCCCCCGAGGCTGCGAACCTCAAGAAAATCCAGACCGCAGGTGACGGCGAGATCGTTGCATTGGGCGAGGCTGTATTGAGGCGCCCCGAGAGTGGAAAAGCCGAATTTCATAGGGAGATGGCCAGCTTCGCGAAAGCTGGGAACCGGAGCAATGCCGAAAGCCGCCGTCCTGCGGGAAAATCCGTTCTACGCGTACAGCTCCTACTCGGGAGCGACGTACCCGGCAGGCCCGCCGTACCGCAGAAACCGGCGATAGAGCAGGAGGAAGAGCACGATGGAAACCACAGCGAGGATAAAGCCCATGAAGAACGTGTAGCGGTAGTTATGCCCGCTCTGGTCGAGAATAAAGCCCACCGCCGGGGCGAGGACGATATTCACGCCTGCACCGAGAATGCCTCCCGCCGACGACAGCTCGGCAAATTTCGCCCGGGGCAGCAACCTCGCACCCAGCGAGGCCGAGGCGGTGTAATAGGCGCCCGCCATCACGCCCAGGGCGACGAGGCCCACGAGGAAACTCACTTGGGATTCCACGAAAAGCCCGCAGGCCAGAGTGACCAGGGCAAAGACGGACTGCACGGCGATGGTGAGGCGCAACGGATGAACGCGATCCGCGAGAGCACCCAGCGGATAGGACACGACGAAGGAGATCAGGTACGTCAGCGCGATGTATTTGCCATACGTCTCGAGGCTCAGCCCGATGCTCTTCACATAAAGGAGGACGAAGAGGTTGAACGGAATGTTAGCTGCGCCCCCGATGATGCCCGAGAGGAAGCAGAGCAGGTAATACGGTTTGGTGAAGCAGTCGCGGAAGTAGGATTTCACCGCCGGGAGGAATCCCCCCGCGGCGTCCGGCCCCTGCGGCTCGGGGGGCGGCGGGTATTCCCCCTCCTTCACCTTCACCAGCATGACGGTGAATCCGATGCCGTACAGGATGGCCATCCCGAGAAAGATTGCCATGTGGTGCGTCTCGGATTTCCCGACGATCCAGAAATTGAAGAGCATCCCGGCGAAGAGGCTCACCGCGCGAAAGAGTCCGTAAAACCGGCCCAGCAGCTCCTGAGGGACCACGTCATTGACCAGGGCATTGAAGACAGCCATGGACACGACGCAACCGACCTCAAACAGCGTCCAGAACAGGGCGAGAAAGATCAGCGTGGCGAGGCTCGCCCCGAGCACGGGACCGAACCAATGCGACAGCGTCGTCCCCAGCGGCGGGCTGAAGGCGAGACCGACCAGACCGATGACGATGACGGGCGTGGAAAGGATGAGATACGGGATGCGGCGCCCGAGACGGCTGCGCAAGCGATCCGACCGGTAGCTCACGATGGGATTGAGCACCAGGCCGAGCAGCGCAGGCAGGGAGCCGATCAGGATGCCGGTGAGCATGTCCGGCGAGCCGTAGTTTTTGAAAAGGAGGGTGATGACGGGAGGGATCGAGCGGTCCCGCATCGACCAGGCAAAGTCTCCCCAGAGCAGCCAGACAAACAAGGCCACGATGCCCGCCGCCGTGTAGGTGAGAGTGCCCACCTTCCAGACCTTCCGCGAGGCCGGGGCGGCATCGGGTCGCAACTCGGAGGCCGGGTTCATCGCAGGATCTCGCTGAACAGGTGACGCTGCGGGGGAAGGAGGGACTTCAGCATGGTGCACTTCATTTGTCCGACACGGGGAGGAGTGAAACAAATTGCGGCTTGCTCTAACAATTGAATACCTCCGTACGAACCAGCTTAACCCGCGGAAAATCCCCTCGACAACTTTGATCCGCCCAAGCACTAAGGAAATGCCGTGAATGACATTTCGCACTGCGTCGAGGTCCATGATTTCGAACGGATGGCCCATGAGGCGCTCCCCCAGCCCGCCCGCGATTACTATGCGGGAGGCGCGGCGGATGAGATCACGCTGCGGGAAAACGTCGCGGCATTTCAGCGCACGGTCCTGATGCCACGCGTGCTGGTGGATGTTTCCCGGCCCGAGCCCGGCACCACCGTACTCGGCGAGCGCCTCACCCTCCCGCTCCTCATCGCACCGACCGCCTTTCATCGCATGGCCCATCCCGATGGGGAAATGGCGACCGCACGCGCCGCGGCGGCCGCCAGCATCGCCATGGTGGCAAGCACCATCGCCTCCTGCACGCTGGAGGAGATCGCCGCCCAGGGGCCGTCGCCCCGCTGGTTCCAACTCTACGTGCACACGGACCGCTCGCTGACCGAGCGACTGGTCCGCCGGGCCGAGGCGGCGGGATACACGGCGCTCGCGCTCACGGTGGACGCTCCGCGCTTCGGGCGGCGCTATGCCGACATGCGCAATCACTTCACCCTGCCGGATGGCATCACGGTGGCCAATCTCGCCGAGGAGGGGCGTGAAAAGATGGATATCGTCCCGGGCGGCTCGGGACTGGCGCAATTCATCGCGAAGCAATTCGACGCCTCGCTGAACTGGAGCGATTTCGACTGGCTGCGGTCGATCACTTCGCTGCCGATCCTGGTCAAGGGCGTGGTGCGCGCCGACGACGCGCGCAAGGCGGTCGATCATGGCGCGGCGGGAGTCATCGTCTCCAATCACGGCGGCCGCCAGCTCGATACCGCACCGGCGACCCTGGATGCGCTGCCCGCAATTGCCGAAGCCATCGGACACCAGGCCGAGGTGCTGATGGATGGCGGGGTGCGGCGCGGTACGGACATCCTCAAGGCCCTCGCCCTGGGCGCAAAGGCCGTGCTGGTCGGTCGCCCCATCATCTGGGGTCTGGCCGCCGGGGGAGAGGCCGGCGTCTCCCGCGTGCTGCAGCTTTACCGGGAGGAGTTTGAGCTTTCCCTCATACTCGCCGGGTGCGCCTCGGTCGCCGACATCACGCGCGACCTCATTCGCCAACGCACATCGTGACCCAGGTCTTTTTTTCCCTCGCCGCCATCGCCTTCATCGGGGCGCTGCTGCGCCAGTTTCTCCCCGCAGCGGAGGAGGCCCGTCAGCACCTGAACCGGCTGGTGCTCTATGCCTTCCTGCCCGCACTGGTTTTTCACACAGTCATTCAATCCGATGTCGACCGGCTTTTCTTTGCCATTCCGGCGGCAGCGGCGACCGGCGTGCTGGCCTGCCTCACGCTGAGCTTTGCCATCTTCCATTTCCTGCCCATTCCCGGCCCGACGAAAGGAGCGATGATCCTGGCCGCGGCGTTTGGCAACGTGACGTATTTCGGCCTCCCTGTGCTGCTCGGGCTCTTCCCCGGTCATCCGACCGAGGCCGCACAAACCTCCGTGCTCTTTGAGGTCACGAAATCCTCCCTCAACCTCACCCTCGGCGCGATGATCGCCATCGCCTACGGGTCGCACGAGAAGATCACCTTCCGCAAAACCGCGCTGGAGGCGCTGAAGCTCCCGCCCATCTGGGCGCTGGCCGCCGCCCTGATCTGGAAGGCGCTGCACATCCCCTGCCCCGACTTTGTGCTCTCCGCCACGGGAATCATGGCCGCATCGGTCAGCGGCATGATGATCCTGTCGCTCGGCATGGCGCTGCGCTTCCGCATCCCACGCCGCGCCTGGCTCGCCCTGCCCGTGGCCGGGGTGAAGCTCGCCGCATCTCCGCTCATCGTGGCTGCGGCGGCGGGAGCCGTGGGATTAACCGGCATCTTCCGCGACATGACGATCATGGAGGGCGCGATGCCCAGCCAGTTGCTGAGCTTCGTCATCGCCGGGCGGTTCAAGCTGGATGACGAAACCCTCGCCTTCGTGATCATGGCCGACACGATCCTGGCCTTCGTCACCCTGCCCGTCGTCCACAGCCTGCTCGCGTCCGGTTAGGGACCGCAGGCCGGATCAGTCAATAGTGGCACTCGCCTTTCTTTGACTCGACCTTGAAATCGCGTTCCGCATCGAGATCCCGGTAAAACGCCGGATCGTCCTCCACGGAGGGAGCCTCGGTTAGCGGCTTAAGGGTTTCCCGGATGTGCTCGACTCCCGCCCGGGCCACAAAGGCCGGAAAGGATTCCGCCTGCTGTCGCTCGTCGCGGTACAGGCGCACCGTTCGCTCGACGGCAGCGCCGATGCGCGCCGCCGGGATGTCGATCACACGCAACCCCGTTGTCTCCCCGAGAGCGGAACCCCCGGCGAGCAGGGCGTAGTGCGGGACAGCGCGTCCGTTCACCTTTTTCGAGATCCCATAAAGTCCGATGTCACTCGCGTGGTGATGGCTGCAGGAGTTGGGGCAGCCCGACACGCGCACGCGCAAATGTTGCAGCGAGGGATCGTAGCCGAGCTCCCCCTCCAGCGCCCGGGAGATGTCGGCGGCCGCGGAACGGGAACTCGTGATCGCCGAAAGGCAGGCCGACGAGCCAACGCACCGCGTGACATCGAGGAGCTTCCCGGCGCAGCACGTGGCGAGACCGGCAGGCAGCAGAAACTGGTACAGGGCGGGCAGCGCCTCAACGCGCACTCCGCGCAGGACGATATTCTGCTCGATCGACGTGCGCAGCCCGCCGCCAAACAAGCGCGCGGCCTCCGCGATGACGTGAAGCTGGTCCGGGCTGACGTCACCGAAGGGCACGCGGATGGTCACCGCAGCCAGGCCGGGCTGGCGTTGGCGGAGGACATTGGCCGCAGACCAGCGGGAGAAATCCTGCGCCCGATCGGCGGAGACGGCGCCCGCTCCCACGCCAAAGAACGAGACAGGAGGCAGGGAGAAATCCTCAACGTGAAAAGCCAGTTCGTCCGGAAACGCCCCATCCACCGGTTCGGCGCGGACGGCGTCGCGGAACTTCTCGATCCCCCACTCCGCCAGCAGCCATTTCAGCCGGGCGCGGGCGCGATTGTTGCGGTCCCCCTCGCGATCGAAAACGCGCAGAATGGCATCGATGGTGGGGAAGAGTTTTCCCACAGGCACAAACTCCTCCAGCACCTGCCCGACCTTGGGCGTGGCGCCCAGGCCTCCGCCGACAATGATGCGGAAACCGCGCTGCCCCTCGCGCTTCACGGCGCGGATGCCGATGTCGGTAAAGAACGCCCGCACGTGATCCTCGGGGCAGGAATCGAAGGCGATCTTGATCTTGCGCGGCATGCGCGTGAGCGTGGCGTGCTCGCGATAATAGCGATCCACCGCGAGCGCGAAGGGGGTGACATCAAAGGCCTCGTCCGGCGCGACGCCGGAGAATGGGCAGCAGACCACGCCACGCACGGCATTCCCGCCCGTCAGCACGGTGGTCAGCCCCGCGACTTCGAGACGGGTGAGATAATTGCACACCGCAGCTCCGGGAATCCCGGCCAGCTCCAGCCCCTGGCGGGTGGTGAGATGCACTCCCAGCTCCCAGCCCGACTCGCGGCTCAGCTCCGCCACGGCCTCGAGCTGATCCGTGGTAATGACTCCTCCCGGCACCCGCACGCGGATCATGTAATACCCGGGGGTGTTGCGCAGGCTGTAGACTCCCCGGCGCACGCGGACGGATTTGGTTTCATCGGTGGGGCCGGATTCGCTTTCGATCCGAATCGCTTCGGCTACGGGCTTGGTACTCATGGAAAGACAAGGCGCATGGCGGCAGCGGAATGCCGCCGATGCGACGGGCAAGGGGTTGAATGCTCAGGCAGTCCGGCAAGGACTCGCCGCGATGAAGTCGAGCGCATCCCTCGTCCGTGAAACCGGACGCTCATGCCAGGGGACATGCTGGGACGCGACGTTTTCGTGAAAGACAATCTAGTCGGTCGCTATTTCCCAAACAAACCAATAGACCGCACATCCCTTGTCCATTTCTCACCGTAAAATCACCGCATGCCTGACCGGGATCGGGCAAAGCTCCTCCTAGGCGACAGCGGCCTCGCGCCATGCCCTCGGTGTAAAACCCGCCTGCTGGCGAAAGACGCGGATGAAATAGGATGGCGAGGAGAATCCGCACATCCAGCCGATTTCGGAGATGGAATGCCTTTGCTCCGACAACAGATCCCTGGCCATCTCCAGGCGCTCGCGGGTGATCCATGCGCCCAGGGTCATTCCCCGCTCCTCATGAAAACAGCGCGACAGATAATTCGCCGAGCAGCCAAGGGTTGAGGCAATACCTGCAACGGAAAGGTCGGGATTGCCCAGCAGCGTGCGGGCGAGCTTTTCCGTCTCCGTGACGAGGGGTGATTGCGAGTCAATACCCCCGGAGGGCCGATGCAGTTCGCCCAGGGCGGTCACCAGAAAAACCTCCAGCAGGCTCTGACGGAAACCGCTGCGGTGCTTCTCCGCGACCGCAGCGGACATTTCCTCCAGATACCGAAACGCAGACCTTCCCCGCGAGCTCACCAGGTGCTCGGCTTGCGAGGCATGAATGCCCCCGTCGGGCGAGGCTGAGGCGCGATGGACGAGGAATCCGTCGCGAGCCCGCATGAACACGATAGTGCCAAAAGGACTCTTCAGGTCGACCGGCGTCTCGGCATGGGGCACGCCGGTCGGCATCACGCAGACCTCCCACGTGCGGAGGCGGAAGGAATCGGCCGGGCACTCGAAATCCGTCGCCCCGCCAGTCTGGATAAACAGCTCGGGATACGGGTGAAAGAACGATCTCGGCTTCCAGCGGAACAGGTCGCTGGATCGGGGAACCCGCACCTTCAACCGGCCGGCCCGCAGGGAAGCCAGGACCCGTTCGATATCCTTGGAGAGAGGAATCATGGAGGTAAGATTTTTACTATTCTTCGCAGGCAATTGAAACTCATTTCCGTTGTTTTCCGGGTACAACCTGCGATGTCTGGAAACAGAAATTTCCCATGACCTCTCCCATCAACGTCATCGTCTGGGGCGAATATCGCCACGAGAAACGCAACCCGAAAGTCGCCGAGCTGTATCCCGACGGCATGCACGAAACCATCGCTGCATTCCTGCGCAAAGACACCGCCCTGTCGGTCGGCACCGCCACGCTCGACGAACCGGAACACGGCCTCACCGAGGCCGTCCTGAAGAAAACCGACGTGCTCATCTGGTGGGGGCACATGGCTCATGGCGATGTGCAGGACGCCATCGTGGAGCGGGTGAAAAAGCGCGTCCTCGAGGGCATGGGGCTCGTGGTGCTGCACTCCGGCCACTATGCCAAGATTTTCAAGTCGCTCCTCGGCACCACCTGCTCGCTGAAATGGCGCGAGGCCAGCGACAAGGAGCGCATCTGGAACATCCTGCCGTCGCATCCCATCACGCAGGGGATCGGAGATTACTTTGAGATTCCGGCCGAGGAGATGTACGGCGAGCCCTTTGGCATCCCTGCTCCGGACGAACTCCTCTTCATCTCCTGGTTCACCGGCGGCGAGGTCTTCCGCAGCGGCGCCACGTGGTATCGCGGCAACGGGCGTATCTTCTACTTCCGGCCGGGCCATGAGACGTACCCGACCTATCACCAGGCCGAGGTCCAGAAGGTGATCACCAACTCCGTCCATTGGGCCCGCGCCACGGTGCGCATCCCCGACACGTGCCCCAACTCCCCCGCGCTCGAACCCCTGCCCGATGATCCGGAAGCGCACCTGCGATCCAAGATCGGCCACAAATAACAGCGCCCGCATTTCCCCATCCCATGAGTAAGAAAAAAGTTCGTCTCGCCATCCTCGGCACGGGTGGCATGGCCAATGTCCATGCCGAGAAATTTGCCGCCATCCCGGGTTGCACGATCGTCGCCGCGGCCGACGTGGATTTGCAGCGGGCAAAGGATTTCGCCGCCAAGCATAACATTCCCGCCGCCTATGCCGGCGTGAAGGAATTGCTGAAGAAGGCGGACTTCGACGCTGTGACGATCGTGGCTCCGGATGCGTTTCACGCTCCGCTTTCCATCGCATGCCTCAAGGCGGGCAAGCACGTGCTGTGCGAAAAGCCGCTCGCCGTCACCTACCCCGACGCCCGCAAGATGGTGGCTGCCGCGAAGAAAGCCGGAGTCATCAACATGGTGAACCTCTCGTATCGCGACTGGCCCGCCATCCAGGCCGTGGAAAAGGTGATCCGCTCCGGTGAGATCGGCGAGGTGCGCCACATCGAGGCCAGCTACCTCCAGGCCTGGCTGGCCAGCAAGGTCTGGGGCGACTGGCGCACCACTCCCGCATGGCTCTGGCGACTCTCGTCGAAGCACGGCAGCAAGGGCGTGCTCGGTGATGTGGGCGTGCACATCGTGGACTTTGCCACGTACCCCGTCGGCCCGCTCAAGTCGGTCTACTGCCGCCTGAAGACCTTCGCGAAGGCCAAGGGCGACCGCATCGGGGAATACGTCCTCGACGCCAACGACTCCGCCGTGCTCAACGTCGAGTTTGCCAATGGCGCCATCGGCACCATCCACACCACCCGCTGGTGCGGAGGCCATGCGAACCGGCTTTTCCTCAAGATCGCGGGCACCAAGGGAACGGTGGAAATCGATTCCGACAAAACCACTGCCGGCTATCGCATCTGCTCGGGTCCCGATCTCGACAAGGCGCAGTGGCGGGACGTCGAGGCCCCCTCGATGCCGAACAACTACCAGCGCTTCATCAAGGCGATTCAGACCGGCAGGCAGGAGCAGCCGGATTTCGCCCGCGGCGCGGAAATGCAGAAGGTGCTCGATGCCTGCTACGTCTCCGACGAGAAGCAGGTCCCGCTCAGCCTCTAGCCGACCGCTCAATCCCAAGGAACTCCACGCCGGGACTGCCTGAAAATCAGGCGGCCCGGCGTTTTTCTTGAGAATTTCCGAGGGCTGCGGAATTGCTCAATTGAAGGATGCGGCATTCTGCCTCAGAATTCCCCCTCCCTGATCCGCGGCTGCCGCAGATTGCCCGTGCCATGAATCCCTCGCTCCTCATCGTACTCTCCATCCTCGCCGCGGCGGTCGCGCTTTTTACGATCAACAAGCCCCGGATGGATGTGGTGGCGCTGCTCGTGATCGTGCTGCTCCCGCTGACCGGCATCCTCACTGTGCCGGAAACGCTGGCGGGATTCAGTGATGCCAACGTGGTCCTCATCGCCCTGCTCTTCGTCATTGGCGAGGGCCTGGTCCGCACCGGGGTGGCCTATCAGGCGGGGGATCTGATCATTCACCATGCGGGCAAGAGCGAGTCGCGCCTGATCGTGCTGCTCATGCTCGCGGTGGCTGGACTGGGATCGGTCATGAGTTCGACGGGAGTCGTCGCGATCTTCATTCCGGTGGTGCTGAGCATCGGCGGTCGGCTCGGCATTCCCATGTCCCGGCTCATGATGCCGCTGAGCTTTGCCGGACTCATCAGCGGCATGCTCACGCTGGTGGCGACACCGCCCAACATGGTCGTCGACAGTGCGCTGCGGCAGGATGGACAGGCGGGTTTCCGCTTCTTCAGCTTCACGCCCATCGGGTGCATCATCCTCGCCGCAGGCGTCATTTACATGCTCTTTGCCCGGAGGTGGTTGAACTCCGCGCCCACACCGCGCAAACACACCAGCCGGTCCCGGCGCAGCCTCATCGATCTCGTACGCGAGTACGACCTCTCAGGGCGCGAGTACCGCATGCGCGTCCTGCCGCATTCTCCACTCATCGGCAAGGCGCTGAAGGACATCCAGCCCCGGCGCAAACACCGCGCCAACGTGGTCGCCATCGAGCGGTCCGGAAAGCTGCAGAAAAACATCATCAACCCGACGGCTCATACGGAGCTCCTCGCCGGGGATATTCTCTTCGTCGACGTCCCCACACCTGATCCCGAGGAGGCGGCGGCCATTTCCGAGGAGTTCGGTCTTGCGCCTCTTCCGCTCAAAGGCGGGTACTTTACCGACCAGTCGCGGGAGGTCGGCATGGTCGAGGTCATCATTCCTCCCAGTTCCGGCCTCATCGGCAAGAGCATCGTGGAAGCGGAGTTTCGCAGCGAATACCAGCTCCACGTCATCGGCCTGCGCAGCGGCTCCACCTCGCTGCAGGACCAGATCATGGAGCGCAAGCTCAAGGCGGGCGACATGCTCCTGCTCATCGGCCCGTGGAAGGCGATCCGCAAGATCCAGGCGGACAGCCCCGACCTCCTCGTGCTGACGCTGCCGACGGAAATCGACGAGGTGGTCCCCGCCTCGCGACAGGCTCCGCTGGCCCTCGCCAGCCTCCTCGTCATGGTCGCCCTGATGGTTTCCGGCCTCGTGCCCAATGTCCTGGCCGCCCTCATCGGCTGCCTGCTGATGGGCCTGTTTCGCTGCATCGACATGAGCAGCGCCTACCGCTCCATCCACTGGCAAAGCCTTATCCTCATCGTCGGGGTGATGCCCTTTGCCACGGCCTTGCAGAAAACGGGAGGTATCGATCTCGCCGTCAGCGGACTCATCGATGTCTTTGGCAAGGCGGAGCCGCGCGTCCTCCTGGGCAGCCTCTTTGTCTTCACCGCTGTCATCGGCCTTTTCATCTCCAACACCGCCACAGCGGTGCTCATGGCCCCCATCGCGCTGAGCGTCGCCTCTCACATCGGCGCATCCCCCTATCCCTTTGCCATGACGGTCGCCCTGGCGGCCTCGGCCGCCTTCATGACGCCCATCTCCTCGCCGGTCAACACGCTGGTGCTGGGACCAGGTCAATACCGTTTTGGCGATTTCGTGCGAGTGGGCGTCCCCTTCACCATCATCGTCCTGCTGATCAGCGTGCTGGTCGTTCCGCTGCTGTTCCCCTTTCGATGACGTGGGAACGCCGAAGATCCGGCCGCTAGAACAAGGACGGTGCGTCGTTGGCCTTGGGCAGCTCGGAAGGATTTATCTCCATGAGCTCGAGGATCTCGTAGATATCGCGGCACCGCCTGAGTCGCGAGGCATCAAGATTCAGCCGGTCCGCGATGGCATGTTCGTTGCCGGAAAGCCCAGGCAACGGGTCCCAGTTTCCCGCAAAGCGAATATCTTCCCCAGTTACGGAACGAACGGCTATGTCCAGGCGCTGGCGGGTCGTCATGATCTGGCGCTATTTGGCGAAATTCCCCCCGTCATGTCCAACCCAGAAGAGCCGGATTTTCCGGCCTTTCCGCACGCCCCGAAAGAAGCCTCTCTGGTCCAGCATTTTAGGAAAATCCGCCTCATGCGCGGTCGCCTCATTTTCTTCCCGACGGCCGGGAAGCTGCTTTTCCTTGGAGCCGCTCGCCCTCAGGCCGGCGAGGCGGCGGCGAGCTCCTGAGCGGGATTCTGCCGGAGGCGATACTGACCCGGCGGGGTTCCCACCACCTTGCGAAAGACGGCGGAGAAATAATACTCGTCAGTAAACCCGCACATGCCGGCGATCTGCTTCAGACCATGGGGCGAAGTGGCGAGCAGCACCTTTGCCCGGTTGAGCCGCACCTCGCGCAGATAGCCCACCAGGGACCTTTTCCTGGCGGAGCGAAAGAGATGCCTCAGGTGGCTCTCGCTCAGGCCGACGTGATCCGCGATCTGCCGGAGCGAGGCGATATCCGCGAAGTGCTCGCGCACGTATTGCTCCGCCTTGCGCACGTAGCGCTCCGTAGTCGAAATCCGCAAACTCTCCGAGGCTTCGCAGGCTCGCTTGACGAGAGCGAGCAGGACCGCCGTCACCCGCAGATCGAGCACCCGCTGGTCCAGCGCCGAGCCGTCGCCGTAGCTCCGCGACAGCGCCTCGATCTCCTCGACCAGCCAGTCGCCCTCCACCCCTCCGAGGAGGAATCCGTAGCGGAGCCTGCGCGCTGCTGCAGGAGGCAACGCCACCTGGATGCACACATCCTCACACTCCTCCTCGGCATGCTGGTCGTGAATCTCCCGCGGGGCGTAAACGACGATATCTCCTGCGGAGAACTGGGTAACCATTCGGTTGACGCGGGTGCGCCCAACGCCCCTGGGGTGATAGACGATCTCCGCCGCATAGTGGGCGTGGTCCGCACAGGTCGTCCGCTCCGGCATGATATGACGGGCCCCCGCGACAAAGCGCAGGGTGCGGGACGACGCATCCTCCAGAACCTCGCGCCATCGCGTGGGATTCAGCAGCTCGAGGCCGGGGTCGCCATTCATTTCCGCATCTCTATCGCGTTTCCATTTCAGCGAAAATCACAAAAGATGGCCGATAATTCGAATGGCAGAAATCGCGTGCCGATGGGAGGAGATCAGCATGAGCACAGAATCTCCCCGCCGCCTGTTTTTCCCCGCCGCCCAGCAGGTCGGCATCGAATCTTTTGAACCTCCCGCCGTCGCCGAGGGCGAGGTGCGTGTCCGTACGGAATACTCACTGATGAGCACCGGGACGGAGAATATCGTCTTTAACCGGCTCTTCGATCCGGGAACGCATTGGGACAGCTGGGTGAAGTATCCGTTCTACCCCGGCTATTGCGTGGTGGGCACGGTGGAGGAATCCCGCAGCAACGAGTTCGCCATCGGCGATCGCGTCGCGCTGCGCTCGGGCCACCAGTCCCACTCGGTCGTTCCCGCCGCGAAATGCACCCGCATCCCGGATGGCGTGGCGTTCCAGGACGCCCTGTGGTTTGCCCTCGCCAAGATCGCCTTCCATGGGGCGCTGGTTGCCGACCACTATCTCGGCGACACCGTTCTCGTGATCGGCGCCGGCCCGATCGGCCAGATGGCGATTCGCTGGGCGCGGGCGGCTGGAGCAAAAACGATCATCAGCGTGGACTCCGCCGAGGAGCGCCTGAAGCTCGCGGCCAAGGGCGGGGCCACCACCACGATCGCCTCGGGCATCGCGGCCGCGAAGGAGGAAATCCTCAAGGCCAATGGCGGCGAGCTCACGCGGCTCGTCATCGACACGACCGGAAATGCCGTGGTGTTTTCGCAGGCTCTGGAGTTGGTGAAATCCTTCGGCAAACTCGTCCTGCTGGGCGACACGGGCAAGCCGTCCGACCAACGCCTGACGCTCGATGTCATCACCCGCGGCCTGACCATCGTCGGAGCCCATGACATGCACGAAACGGAGCAATGGAACGCCCGATCCATCACCGGGCTCTTCCTGTCTCTCGTGGCGGACAAGCGGTTTTCCCTAACCGACCTGATCACGCACACGTTCCAGCCCGGGGAGTGCGTCGAGGCTTATGCGGCGGCCAATCGCGACCGCGCCAAGACCATGGGCATCATCTTTGACTGGCGGGCCGCCTAGGCCGCCCGGCGTCTGCCTTGCGAAAGGGAGCCGGGTTCAAGCCCGGCCCCAGAGCCGCAGCTGCTCGATGCACATGCGCGCGCTCTTGAGCGAAGAGGCCTCGTACTCCTCCTGCTCCGCCACGTACCACTCGACCACACCGATCTCCTCGGCGGCGGCAAAGATGGCATCGAAATTGACTGCTCCCAGTCCGATTTCGCACTGGCGGTCGCCCATGCGGCCGTCCTTGAGATGGATGAGCGGCACGCGCGATCCCAGGCGATGCAGCAGGTCCTGCGGGCGCTTCCCCGCGTGCTGCACCCAGTAGACATCGACCTCGGCGGAGAGGTTGCGAGGTTCCGCCGCATCGAGGACCCATTCAAAGGCCGTGCGTCCGTCCACCGTGGCGATCTCGTGGCCGTGGTTGTGATAGCTGAAGCGCAGTCCGTGCGCCCGGAGCGCCGCGCCGATCTCGTTGAACTCTTCGCCGAGGGCTTCGCATTGGGCGCGCGTCGCGACGGCCTCGGGAGCCATCCAGGGGCAGATGATATCCCTGGTCTCAAACAATGCCGCCTCGTCGATGACCCGGGCGCGGTCGTTCTTCAGGAGATCGATGCCGACATGCATGCCGGAGACTTTCAACCCCGCCTCCCGCACGGCCTCGCAGGCCGCCTGGGCGTTCAGGTTGCCGTAACCCGCCAGCTCGACGCCATGGTATCCCATCGCCGCCACCTCGGTGACGGCATGGCGGAAATCCTGTTCAACGACGTCACGGAGCGTCCACATCTGGAGAGAGACCAAGGGCTTTTTCATGGGAGGGGAATGTCTGGGAGGAGGAATTGACAATAGGCTTAACAGGTGGCTTAGCCACCCATCAAGCTTAATTCCCGCAAGCCAAGGCAATCGTAGGCCAGCGGAAGAAAGGCGGCCTCCTACGGCTTGAGCGTAGCCTCGGTGGCTTTGCGAGCGGCGACCACTTCATGAGCCACCTGACGCAGAATCATGGCGTCCTCGGGTGACATGCCTTCAGGAACGAAAGGGTTGTTTAGCACGCTGTCATTAAAGATGACCTCGTACCAGACGCAGGAGATAAGGAAGCGCCCGTAGAGATTGGAGTGCTTCGCATCGAGGACAAGCTTGGGCTCGTTCGTCGTCTTGTCCTTATCCCACTTCCAGCCGACGTTCAGGCTGGCATGCTGGTCGGGCAAGGTGCCGGGTGCCGGCTTGCTATAGTCAAACTTCGGATCGGGAAAGGAGAACGTCCAGCGAGGAAGCTTGCGCGCGGCCTGATAGGCATCGCCAGAAGGAATGATCCGCAGGCTGTAACGCTGGGCAAGCTTGTCATAGGCAGCCTTGAGTCCCGCGTACATCGACTGCTGGTTCAGCTTGCCGTCCTTGAACATCTCGTGATCCTCGCGATACGCCCAAGTTTGCTGGATGAGGATCTCGGCGGTCGGAGCGTTCTTGCGGATATAGTCAATAAGGATGCCCGCGAAGGGTTCGTAGGTCTCCTCCTGGAAGCTGTTGTTACTGACCTGCTGGATCGTGACGAAGTTCCATGGCTTGCTCGCGAGGATGGCTTTGAGGTTGATCTTCTTTTTGTCGCCAGTTGCGAGGTAGGCGGGTGCGTTATACGGGCTGCCCTTCGGATCGTCGGCATTTGCTTCGTAGGCCTGGAGGTAGCCTACGTGCTGGGCGAGGGAATGTCCGCCGAGATTTGCGCGCACAAGAACCAGATCTTTCCCGCCAGCCTTGGCCAGGGCCGGCAAAAGTACACAGGCGTCGTCGGCAAAGCTGTTTCCGACGGTGAGAACCTTGACGGACTGATCCCCGGGCTTGCCCTCATCGGCGGCACAGAGTCGGGAGGAAAGCAGCACTGGCACCATGGCCAGCAGGAGGGAATGGCTGATGGATCGGGGCGCGCGGGCGACCGCGCTCCGGAAAAACGAATTCATGGGCATCATCTGGGTGTGGCCTCAGCCTAGGACTTTGCAATAATCAGACAAGCCCGTGCTACCGAAGGCATCGTTTGTGCCACCGTCGAAAATGGACCCAAGCCCATAAAGCAACAGTCTTTACCCATACCCACAAGCAAACATCGATTTCTGGTCAAACAGTTTACAGTGAGGCGAAAAACCTATGCCCGAACCCTCATGGCGGCGACGGATTCCAGCAATGCCGCCGTCCCTCTGGCATAACGAAAGCCCGACGCGGCAGGAGGCGGGAGATCTTTCACCAGACCGAGGTAATGAAACTGACGGCCCATGCTCTCGGGATGAATGAGCGTCTGGAGGTTGCGCAGGGCTTTACGCGATTCGCCCACTGGTGCGGAACCCTCAAGCGAGCGAAGGTAGGTTTCCGACGCACCCACGAGATAATGGTGCTGGTCGGCAAACCCCTCGACACCGAGGCCCAGCCTCCCCGCCTCGTCGGCAAGTTGCGTGAAGTCAACATGCGAGGTGATGTCCTTGGAGCCAGGGTTCGACAATACATCATCGTCCCGCCGGTGTCCGGAGTAGCAGGAAAACGTACCGCGCGTGCGATGCTCGGCCCACAGATTCTCACGGGTGTACCCGTAGTCGATGATGAGTATCATCCCGGCTTCCAGCCGCTCGGCCATGGATGCCAGCCAGGCCACGGCAGCGGGCCGAACCTCCAGCAGGACCCCCTCAGGGCGCTCAGGCAATGCGGGCGGAATCACGTCGGTATCAGCTGATTGAAAAGCAAATCCGTCTCCCGCGCGAATGACCATCAGTTCCCGCCACCCATCGCCCTGGGATTGAAGCAGATGAAATGGCAAGGCATCGACCAGTTCATTGGAAAGGTGCACGCCACGAAACCGCGGCAAGCGGGAAACATCGTCAACCCAGCCGATCCGGTCGCCGAAGCGGCCCAGCACCTTTTCCTGTTCCGTCCGCCAAAATGATGCCGGCTCGATAATCAGGTAACGAAAGCCGCCCGGAAGAAGCTCGGACAAGGCGCTCACCACATCGGCTGCAAGGGTGCCGTCATGCGCACCCTGCTCCACCACCGTGAAATCTCCAGGTCGTCCCAGCCTTTCCCATACCTCGACAAGCTGCCCGGCCAGCAGGCGCCCGAAAAACGCCCCCACGCTGACGTTCGTGAAAAAGTCACCCTGCTTCCCGATCCGGACCTTGCCGCTGGCATAATAACCGTCTCCAGGCTCGTAGAGCGCAAGCTCCATGAACCTTGCGAACGAAATCGGCCCGGAAGCATCAATCTCCCGCGCGATCAGGTCACTGACCGCGGGTGACTTCACGAACATACACATTGACCTGGCCGTCAGTGCCCTTTCTTACGTCGGTGATGAGGAACGGACGGCGTGAATCGCGGCTGAAGGTCGCTCCTTCCGTAGGGGGCTTGGTCCCCGACGGATACTCAACAATGATGCGGGTATTCGAGCTTTTTCCACCGATCCCGAGAGTCTCGGAAAGACCGCTGTTTGCGCGAAGGACGGCGCGGTTCTGACCTGCAGCTGTAACGACAAAATTTCCCTGGAGGTAGATACGTTCACCCGCGAGACCTCGCCCAGCGAGTTCTGTCATGTCGGGGATATTGGAAAGGCGACCTCGAGGCATCTGGCCCGGCGAGTAGGTCGGCCAGTTGCCACTGCCCGTATTGGCGATGGATTCCTGGGAGGGAGTCGGAGTCCCGGCAAAAGCCGGGGTGGGCGACGCGCCCGCTTCGGTTGGGGTCGGGGTCGGCGGCTCGGCTCCCGCAATGACGGGGACTGCCGGCTTGACCTGAGGCTCTGCCGGAGCCGGCGTCGGCGTGGGAATAGGCGGCGTCTCGGCACTTTCATCCGCAAGCTTGGGGCGCTCGACGCGTACGAGTTGGGCCTGGGGCCTGCGAACGTTGGTATTGCCCGCGGTTCCGGCCTTGGTGTTGTCGAGACCGACGCGCAGCCGGTACGATGAGTATTTCTGGTTGGCCTCGGCCACCATTTTGTCGTCGAGGACCGGCAAACCGGAAGCCATGTCGAGATTGGTGGGAGGAGTCAGGGAAAACGTTCCCGGCCCTGTGCTGGAGGCATAGCTGCCATAAAGGATCGGCACGGCGGTGAACTGGAGCCGGCCATCCTTGAGCCGCTTCACGTTGATGATGGCGGAAAGATCGAGCGTGCGGTCCAGCTTCAGGTCGAGCCCGGTCAGCAGCATGCGCTGGAGCGTGAGCACGTCCTCTTTGTTGGCGGTAAAGACATGCTCGAGCAGCACGCCGCCATTCTCCGTCGACTGGGCCAGAGCCACGACGCCCGACGGGAAGAGGTTTTTGTCATTCAACTCGTAAGAATCGAGAATGTTGAACGAGCCCACGATGTAGGGCACGCGATCCTGGGTGAGCTTGTAATTGCGCAGGTAGTTGCGCAGCAGCACCTCGCTGGCGCGCTCCAGCTCGCGATCCGTCATGCGGCCATAGCGGTCGGCCAACTGGTTGGCGGTGAGGAATTCGCCCCGGGGCGCGGCCGTGATCTCAAAACGCTTGAGCGGCTCGAGCTTCTTCAGCTTGGTCAGGATCGAGTAGCTGAAGCTCTTCTCCGGGTGGCCAAAGACATAAAAGCTGAAGATCCAGCAGAACAGGGCAAACCCGACGAGGAGCAGGAGAATGATGGTCCAGAGGAACAGATTCCCTCCGCCACTGCGTGGGGGTTCGTCGTCATCGAACGAGGAAAATCCGGCTGATCGGCTTACCGGTCGCCGTCCTCTTCCGCGGGAATCAAAGGCCATGAATGCTCTGGTAAATTAAATCAGGAACCCGCCGCTTCCGGGGTCGGTTCAAAGGATGTCCCGCACCCGCAACTGCGTGCTGCCCGGGGATTTCTTATCCGAAATCCCGCGCCGGACAAGCCGTCTTCGTAATCAATCACGCATTGGTCGAGATATTCCAGGCTGTCGCGATCCACAAAAAGCCGCGCGCCCTCGTGCTCCACCTCCAGGTCGCCCTCGACGGGAGCGCCGATGGTCATGGCATATTGAAGACCGGCACAGCCGCCTTTTTCGACGGCGAGCCGCAATCCGGCCGCGCTGACATCCAGGCCTTTCTCCTGCACGAGAATGCGCAGTTGGGCGGCCGCGTTGGAAGTGAGTGAGATCACAACTCTTTTCTTATGGACGAAACCGTGCGAAGTCAAACGGCAGCAAAGTTGTTTCGATGGGAAAAATTCGCGTACTCGCCGATGAAGTAGCCAGCCAGGTCGCGGCTGGAGAGGTCGTCGAGCGCCCTGCCTCCCTCGTAAAAGAGCTGGTGGAGAACAGCCTCGACGCCGGAGCCGGGCGCATCTGGGTCGAGTTTCAGCGAGGCGGTGCGAGGCAGGTGACCGTACGGGACGACGGTTGCGGCATGGATCGCGAGGACGCCCTTCTCTGCCTGGAACGCCACGCCACGAGCAAGATCCGCCAGGGAATCGACCTGATGACGGTGCGCACGATGGGCTTCCGGGGCGAGGCCCTGCCCAGCATCGCCAGCGTGTCGCATTTCCGCCTCGTCACCCGGGAACACACCGCCGACATGGGCGTGGAGGTGCGGGTTTCCGGCGGAAAAACCGAGGACGTCCGCGAGATCGGCGCACCCCCCGGCACCCAGATCGAGGTGCGCGACCTGTTTTTCAACCTCCCGGCCCGGCGAAAATTCCTCCGGGGCGAGGAAACCGAGTCGGCCCATATCGTCCATGGGATCGAGGCCATCGCGCTGGCCAATCCCAAGGTGGCCTTCGAGTGCCGCCGGGATGGCAAGACCGTCCGCTCGCTGCCACAGGCAAAGGAACTCGCCGTGCGCATCCGCGACCTCTATGGGCAGGATTTCCTCGACCGGCTGGATGAGATCGAGCAGGTGGTCGGAGAAGGTTTTGCCATATCCGGGTATCTCGCCCGTCCCGGCCAGGGGCGTCGCGACCGTCTCCAGCAGCATGTCATTCTCAACGGCCGCCCCATCGTCTGCGCCACCGTCCAGCAGCCGCTCCGCGAAGCTTATGCCGATGCCATCCCGCGCGGAGAACATCCGCCAGCCGTCCTGGTCATCGAGATGGACCCGGAATGGGTCGACTGCAACGTGCACCCCGCCAAGCGTGAGGTCCGCTTGCGCCAGCCCGATCTCCTGAAACGGGCCGTCTACGAGGCGGCGCGTGGAGTGATCACCCGCACCCGGCGGCCGGCTGCTCCCACACCGGTAATTGCACCGGCTCCGCCGCGCGGGGAAACGCCCACGCCAACCGCGAAACCCGCGCCTGCCGCGCCGGAACCCACCGCCCCCTCGCGGCGGGCCTTTGCCGCGCCTGCGCCACAGGTGGATTTCGTCCTCACCCCGGAGCCGCCGCCCCCAGCGCCGATTCCCGAGCCGATGGCGGAGGCTTTTCCGGCTTCCGCATCCTCGCGCGATCTCGCCCCCTCCCCATCGGACGAGGCCCTGCCGTACCGCATCCTCGGCACGCTAGGCGACCGTTACCTCGTACTGGAAGGTGACGAGGGCATGGTCCTGCTCGACGAGGGAGCAGCGGCGGAACGCATCCTTTTTGAGGCTCTGGTGAAAGGCATGGAATCTGGCGGCGCGGCCTGCCAGCACCTCCTGATTCCCGCCTTGTGCGAATTGCCCGCCCGGGAGTTTGCCTGGGTGATCGAGCACCTGGCTGATTTGCGGGAGGCGGGGTTTTCCCTCGATCCCTTTGGCAACGCCACCGTCCGCATCGATGGCTTGCCCGCCGGACTGGAAAACAGCGATCCCGCCCGGCTCCTGAACGAAGTGGTCAACGCCGCCCGTGCGACCGGCAAGACATCCGCCGGACGCGGCTTGCGCGAGGCGCTGGCCCGGTCTGTTTCGCGCCTCGCGTCCCAAACGCCGACGCGGAGATTTCCCGAGCGGCTCGTGCGCGATCTCCTGCGCTGTGCCCTGCCCTATGCCAGCCCGGATGGCCGGCCCACCATGATCCAGTTTTCCTTCGCGGAACTGGCCCGGAAATTTGGCCGACGCTAACTAATAGTCGTGCAGCATGATTGCAGCCCGGCCCCCGTTGTGACATAAAGGCAGGGTTGTGATGGAAGGCCTGCGCATCGAACCCGCGACCCTGGAGGATCTGCCCGATCTGGCAAACCTCCTCCATGACCTGTTCACACAGGAAGAGGACTTCCGCCCGGACCGCGAGCGGCAAATGCGCGGCCTGCGTCTGATTCTCGAGCAGCCCTCGCGCGGACGCATTTTTGTCCTGCGCAATGCCAACAAGATCATCGGCATGATCAACCTGCTGATCACCATCAGCACGGCGGAGGGCGGCTTTGTGCTTATCCTTGAGGATCTGATCGTCCATCACGACCATCGCGGCCAGGGGTATGGCACCCAGCTGCTGAACTACGCCATCGACTTCGCCCGCCAAAAGCAGTTCCTGCGAATCACCCTGCTGACGGACAAGCCCAATACCCCGCAGAAGGATTTTTATCGCAAAAACGGCTTCGTTGAAAGTGGCATGGTGCCGATGCGCATGTACTTTCGCGAGAATGAGCACTGATGATGTACGCGACCTGGGGTTTGCCCGGGTCGATCTCGACCGTGAGCGTCGCTGCGGTCGTCCCGAAGTGGTTTTCGGTCCCGGCAAGCTGCCGGGCGAGGTGGCCGAAATCTCTCGAGCCCTCGTGCAGGCAGGCCAGCGCGTGCTGGTGACCCGCGCCACCGATGAGCAGTATCAGGCTGTCGTTGCCGAGCTGCCGGAGGCCAGATTTCACCCGCGCGCCCGGTGCATCCGGGTCGGCGAACCCACGCTATCCCCGCAAAAATGGTCCGTCGGGGTGCTTTGTGCAGGCACGGCGGATTTGCCGGTGGCCGAGGAGGCGGCTGTGTGCCTGGAATCCTTCGGACGCACGGTGGATCGGGTCAACGATGTCGGCGTGGCCGGACTTCATCGCCTCCTGGGCGAGGTGGGACGCGTGCGCTCGCACGGCGTGCTGATCGTGGTCGCCGGAATGGAGGGCGCCCTGCCCAGCGTAGTCGCCGGGCTGGTCCAGCGGCCCGTCATCGCCGTTCCCACCAGCGTGGGGTATGGGGCGAATTTCTCCGGCCTCGCCGCGCTGCTGGGCATGCTCAACAGCTGCGGCAGCGGCGTGACCGTGACAAATATCGACAACGGATTCGGCGCCGCCTGCGCCGCCGACGATATTCTCCGGCTGGGCGAAAACTAGAGTGGTTTAAACCGGCAGGGTCGTGCGCAGGACGACGGCCTTGCCGTCGACCGGAGCGAGCGTCGCCGAGGCAAAGCTGGCCGGGACGAGGAAGAACTCGCCGGGAACGAAGGACCGCGAGCCAACCGTCACCTTGCCCTCGAGCACGGTGTAAACGGCGAATCGGTTGTTTTCGATGGCGGGAATCCGGCCTTCGAGGCTCACTTTCTCCACCTTGAAGTACGGGCATTCGGCCACGGTACCCTGCTCGACGTGCTGCACGCCGGGTTCGAAATCGGCAAAATCGGTCGAGACCATCGACTCCTCGATGTGCAGCTTGCGCGGTGAACCGTCGAGGCCGACGCGGTTCCAGTCAAAGACACGGTAGGTCGTGTCGCTGTTCTGCTGCACCTCGACGATGACATTGCCCTCGCCGATGGCGTGGAGGCGTCCGCTGGGAATGAAAATGCTGTCGCCCGTGGAAACCGGCACGACGTGCAGCGCCTCGGCCACATGGCCCTCGCGGAGCAGCGTCTCAAAGCGATCGCGGGTGACGCCGTGCTTCAACCCGGCATAAATGGTCGCTCCGGGCAGGGCGTCGGCAAAGTACCACATCTCGGTCTTTGGCTCACCATTCAGGGCTGCAGCCATGCTCACCGGTGGGTGAACCTGCACAGAAAGCCGCTCGCGAGCATCGAGCAGCTTGATCAAAATCGGGAAACGAGGAGCCTCGCTGGTGACATAATCTTCACCAAAAACCTCGGCTCGGCGATTTTTCCAAAGCTCATTGAGAGTGGCCCCCTGCAATTCTCCCTGGTGAACAACGCTCTGCGCGTCCTCGCGGTCGACCAGTTCCCAAAGCTCCCCGATCGGCGCCCCCTGGGGGAGGCGTTTTCCGAAAACCGCCTCGAGTCGGCGGCCACCCCAGACGCGTTCCATGGCGAGGGGCTCAAAGACGAGAGAATCTTGCAGAGACATACCCCTCTCGTTTCGCCGACTCCCGGCCCCGCTGCAATTCCAAATTGCAGCGTTGCCGCCGGGACCGGAATCGTGAAGGATGGAGGGTTCTCATGGCGAACAAACCAAAACGTCGCGGCACCTGGGATGCGGTGATCGGCCTGCTGTTCCTGGGAGTGGCTCTGCTGCTGCCCGTGGCGCTGATCTCATATCATCCCCGTGACATTCCCGCATGGGTGCCTCTCATCAGTACCACGACGGTCTCCAATCCGGTGATGCACAACCTCTGCGGCGTTATCGGCGCAATCGTGGCGGGTTACCTCTATTTTCTCTTCGGCGCGGCGGCTTACCTCTGGATCATCTTCTTCGCAGGCTACGGGCTGGCAAAGCTGATGATTCGCGACTTCTCGCTGCGCGAACGCGCGGGCTGGGGATTTCTCTGCGTCCTGTGCGGCGCGTGCCTGCTTCAGTTGCAACCATGGTTCCTCCATGGCTGGGAAAAGGCATTTCGCATCGAGGGTCCGGGAGGCTGGGTTGGCAAATGGGTCGGTGAAAAGGCTTTCGGCGGCCCGCTGGGCCCGGTCGGCGCTCCCGTCGTCCTGCTCCTGATTTATCTGGTGAGCCTCATTCTCGCCACGGGCTTCCATCCCATCCTCGTGGGTCGCAAGATGTGGAACGACTGGCGGAAAGCCCGGGCCGAGGCCGAGAAAAAACGCCTCGCCGAGATGGAAGAAACCGAGCGCATGGAGGCCGAGCAGCGCAAACTGGCGAAACAGGCGGAAAAACTCGAGCGCCAGCTCCGCAAAAAGCCTGCCAAGGGCGAAGACGCGCCCGCCGAGGAACCCTCCGCTGCGCCGGAGCCCCAGGCGGAATCGTTTCCCGAACCGCGCATCTTCGACGCCACCGCGCCCTCCGCAAAGAAGCCGTCTCTGGCCGACATCGAGGCCAACCGGAAAAAACGCTCCGAGCCGCGTCCCGGCCTCGTCGGCGGCCTCGCCCTGGAAAACTACCAGCTCCCGCCCCTCGACCTGCTCGACCCGCACGACGAGGAAGGCCGCAAGCCCGCCGATCCGAGCGAGCTCCTCGGCGTGCAAAACACCATCATCGACACGCTGGCGCAGTTTGGCATCAAGGCCCAGCCGGGCGACATCACGCGCGGGCCGACCATTACGCGCTTTGAGGTTTATCCCGACAAGGGCGTGCGCGTGGATCGCATCACCGCGCTGGAGCGCGACATCGCCCGCGCCACCCGCGCCCAGCGCATCAACATTCTCGCCCCGATTCCGGGCAAGGACACCGTCGGCATTGAGATCGCCAACTCCAGCAAGGTCAAGGTGACCCTGCGCGAACTGCTCGAGACCGAGGACTGGCTCCAAACCGGTGCCAAGCTTCCGCTGGCCCTCGGCAAGGACGTCTACGGCAAGACCATCATCGCCGACCTCGCCAAGATGCCCCACTGCCTCGTGGCGGGTACGACGGGCAGCGGCAAGAGCGTCTGCATCAACTCCATCATCGCCAGCCTACTCTTCCGCTACACGCCGGAGGAACTGCGCTTCATCATGATCGACCCGAAGGTCGTCGAGATGCAGACCTACAACGAACTCCCCCACCTCGTCACCCCGGTCGTGACCGACCCGAAGAAGGTGCTCCTCGCCCTCCGCTGGGTGGTCGACGAGATGGAGCAGCGCTACCAGATCTTTGCCAAGACCGGCGTGCGCAACATCGGCGCCTTCAACGACCGCCCGCTGCCGAAATCCCAGGCCGAGCTCGATGCCGAGGCCGCCGCCAAGGGAGAAGAGGAATCGCCCGAGGACGCGCCAGAGACCGTCACCGAAGATACAGCCGCAGAACCCGATGCTCCCGAGGAGGACGAAGAGGAGGAGGAAACCAAGCCCATCTCCGTCCCGCGCGACAGCGACCTCATCATCCCCGATCGGATGCCGTACATCGTCGTGATCATCGACGAGCTGGCCGACCTCATGCAGACCGCCCCGGCGGATGTGGAAAGCGCCATCGCCCGCATCACCCAGATGGCGCGCGCGGCGGGCATTCATCTCATCGTGGCCACCCAGACGCCCCGCGCGGACGTCGTCACCGGCATCATCAAGGCCAACATCCCGAGCCGCATCGCCTTCCAGGTCGCCTCCGGCCTCGACAGCCGGGTCATCCTCGACCAGAAGGGCGCGGAAAAGCTCCTCGGCCAGGGCGACATGCTTTACCTGCCTCCCGCCAGCTCGCAATTGCAGCGCTCGCAGGGCGTGCTCGTGACGGATGATGAGATTCACCGTCTGGTGAAGTTCGTCGCGGAACAGGCCAAACCGAAATTTGAGTCCAGCATCCACGACAAGCTCAACAGCCCGACCATCGACGAAGAGGACGTGACGGACGAAGACGAGGAGCTGGTCGACAAGGTGCTCGAGGTGATGAAGCAGGAGCGCCGGGCCTCGACCTCGCTCTTCCAGCGCAGGCTGCGCCTGGGTTACACGCGGGCTGCGCGCATCGTGGACATTCTCGAACAACGCGGCATCGTCGGCCCGCGCGATGGAGCCAAGGATCGCGAGATTCTGATCGATCTGGACAGCATCGATTAAAAATCTCGCGTTTTCTCCTCGGAGGGCGGGATTTCCGCTTGTGTTCGCTTCGAATTGAGCCACATAAGAATCAGAGATAGGCGCGGCCGGGCCTCATCGAACGAAGCACGGCAGCCTCTTCGCTAATATTTCACCTGCCTAATGTTCGACGTCGCAGCAGTATTCGATTCCGACGAATCCGGGGAGTCCCTTGGCTCCAGGCTGGCGGCTGCCCGCAAGGCGAAGGATTTGCCGATCGAAAAAGCAGCGCACGACACCCGCATCCGGGTGCAGCGTTTGCGCGAGATCGAGCATGATGATTTCTCGCAGTTTTCGCATCCGAGCTACGCCCGGATGTTCCTGACCGACTACGCCCGTTATCTGGGTCTGGAGGTCGATGCGATCAAGCACCTCCTGCCCGCGCCCGGAGTGTGCGGAGCGGCAGGCTACCAATATCTCGAGGAAGGCCCCCGCACCTACGTGCGCAAGAAGATCCGCCCGCTGCGCCAGCGCCGCCTGATCACAGGGTTGATCGTCGCCGCAGTGGTCATCCTGCTTCTCGCCTTCGCCATTCCCTTTGCCATCAAGCTCCAGCGGCTCGGTCCTCTTGACCGGCTCGCCAAGGATCAGATCGTGAAAGACGATCGTTCGCTGATCGTCGAACCTTCCACCCCGCCCGCTCCGGCTGCAGAACCCGCCGAAGCGCCCGCAGTTCCCGCTTCGGAACCTGCCACGGCGGCTCCCGTCCAATCCTCTGCCACCGAGTCCGTGCCAGCAAACACTCCTCCGCTCTTCGTCGGAGGCACCGTTTCGCACGGCAACGCCGTCCAGTAACGGCCCTCTGTTCCAGTCATGAAAGAATCTCAAGGCGTCCAAACGCCCAAGGTGGGTATGATCAGCCTCGGCTGTGCCAAGAATCTCGTCGATGCCGAGGTGATGCTCGGCGGCGCTGCCGTAGCCGGTTTTGAAATCACCGCCGACGCCGACGAAGCCGATGTCATCGTGGTCAACACGTGCGGCTTCATCGACAGCGCCAAGCAGGAGTCGATCGACGCCATCCTGAGCGCCAAGCGCCGCCCGGAGCAGAAGCTCGTGGTCAGTGGCTGCCTGTCCCAGCGGTATCGCGACGAGCTCGTGCGCGAACTGCCCGAGGTGGATGCCTTCATCGGTCTCGACCAGATCGCCACCGCCGGCGAGATCTTTCGCGATGTGCTCTCCAAGGAAACCGAGGCGCCCTTTGCCCTCATCTCGCCCAAGTCAAAGTACATCCCCGACTACGACACGCCGCGCTTCCGCCTCACCCCGACGCACACGACCTACCTGAAGATCGCCGAGGGGTGCAACCACCCGTGCAGCTTTTGCGTGATCCCGCAAATGCGCGGCCGCCATCGCAGCCGCACGGTGGAAAGCGTCGTCGCTGAGGCCCGCCGCCTCGTCTCCGAGGGCATCCGCGAGATCAATCTCATCAGCCAGGACACGACGTACTACGGCATGGACCTGTGGCAGGAAAAAGCCGGCCCGCGCCAGCCCGTCGATCCGCTCCGCGGCCCGACGCTCATCCGCCTGCTCGACGAACTCGGCCAGATCGAGGGAGATTTCTGGATTCGCCTCCTCTACACCCACCCGGCCCACTGGAGCGACGACCTGATCCAGGCCATCGCCCGGAACCCCAAGGTGGCGCGCTATATCGACATGCCGCTCCAGCACATCCATGGCGACATGTTGAACCTCATGCGCCGCGAAACCTCGCGCGAGCACATCGAAAACCTCATCGACCGCCTGCGGGCGGGAATCCCGAATCTCGCCATCCGCACCACCTTCATCGTCGGCTTCCCCGGCGAAACGGAGGCGCATTTCGCGTCCCTGCTCGAGTTCATCGAAAAGGTACGCTTCGAGCGGCTGGGCGTCTTCTGCTACTCGCAGGAGGAGGGTTCCCGCGCCGCGAAGATGGAGAACCAGGTGCTCACCCGCACCAAGAACCGCCGCCATCGCGAGGCCATGAAGCTCCAGCAGCGCATCGCCGCCGAGTGGGCCGAGGCCCAGAAGGGCCGCACCTTCCGCGTCCTCGCCGACCAGGCCCGCCTGGGCCGTACCGAGTACGACGCACCCGACGTGGATTGCCGTGTGGTATTGACAAAGTCCGTCCCGGTCGGCTCCTTCGTGGACGTGAAGGTGACGGGATCGCAGGTGTACGACCTCGTGGCGAAGCCGCTATAAGCGGCTGGCATCGGCATTTTTCCTTTTGCGCCGCCGCGCCTTTGCGGCATGCTTGTCCTTTCCATGATCGAACAACTCGAAGCGATTGACGCCTCCGCGATTTCGTCCCGTCTGGGTGAATTGCGGAGGTTTCTTTGACCTCCCCAGCCTGACTCAGCAACTCTCCGAAGTCGAAGGGCGCATGGCTGCGCCGGACTTCTGGAACAACAAGGAAACCGCCCAGCGCGATGTCGAGCTGGTTTCCTCCCTCCGCGCCAAGATCCAGCCCTTCAACGCGCTGGAATCCCGCGTCGCCGACCTCGAGGTGCTCAAGGAGCTCGCCGCCGAGGAGACCGGACCGAACCAGCTCGCCGCCATCAAGGACGTCGAGGCCGAGTACCAGTCCGTCCTGAAGGACCTGGAGAAATTTGAGCTCCAGCAGCTTCTTTCCGGGGAATTCGACAAATCTCCCGCCTTTATCACCATTCATGCCGGAGCCGGCGGCACGGAGTCGTGCGACTGGGCCGACATGCTGCTGCGCATGTACACGCGGTGGATGGAACGCAGCGGGCTCAAGGCCGAGTCGGTCGACATCCAGACCGGCGACGAGGCGGGCATCAAGTCCGCCACGCTCCGCGTCTCGGGCGATCATCCCTACGGCTACCTCCAGACGGAGCGCGGCGTGCATCGTCTTGTGCGCATTTCGCCCTTCGACGCCAACAAGCGCCGCCATACCTCCTTTGCCAGCGTGGACGTGGTCCCCGAGATCGAGGACGCGCCCATTGAGATCAACGAGGCCGACCTCAAACTCGACACCTACCGCTCCGGCGGCAAGGGCGGGCAGAACGTGAACAAGGTGGAGACTGCCGTGCGCATCACCCACCTGCCCACCGGCATCGTGGTCGCCTGCCAGGCGGAGCGAAGTCAGGGCCGCAACCGCGAAATGGCTATGAAGATGCTCAAGGCCAAGCTCTACCAGATCGAGGCCGACAAGAAGCGCGCCGAGGTAGAGCGTCAATACGGCGAAAAGGGCGACATCGCCTGGGGCAACCAGATTCGCTCGTACGTCTTCCAGCCCTACCAGATGGTGAAGGACCTGCGCACCGGCGTGCAGACCAGCGACATCCAGGGTGTGATGGATGGCGACATCGATGCCTTTATCGAGGGCAAGCTGCGCGGCCTGACCTACAAGAAGGGCGCCCAGGACGACGAGGAATAATCGTCCTTCCCACGAAACTCCCAAGGGCCGGTGCGAACCGGCCCTTTTTCGTGTCCTGCGACCGCCTTACGCGGCAATCTTGTCGTGGTTGAACTGCAGCTCGTAGAGCTTGCGGTAGATCGGCGAACGCTCCAGCAGCTCGGCGTGCGGACCCGCGTCGACGACCATGCCCTTGTCCATGACGACGATCTTATCGGATTTCAGGATGGTCGAGAGACGGTGGGCGATGGCGATCACCGTACGGCCCTGTGAGAGGCGATCGAGCGCGGCCTGGATCATGTGCTCGGACTCGGAGTCGAGAGCCGACGTGGCCTCGTCGAGGAGGAGGATCGGCGCGTTCTTGAGCAGGGCGCGGGCGATGGCAAGACGTTGCTGCTGGCCGCCGGAGAGCAGGCAGCCCTTGTCGCCGACGATGCTGTTGTACCCCTCGGGCTGGGCCACGATGAAGTCGTGGGCGTAGGCCAGCTTGGCTGCCGCAATGATCTCGGCCTCGGTGGCGTCGAGGCGGCCGTAGCGGATATTCTCGTAGATCGTGTCGTGGAAAAGGAAGGTCTCCTGCGTGACCACGCCGATGTGCTCGCGGAGCGAATTCTGCGAGATCTTGCGGATGTCGACCCCGTCGAGCTGGATCACGCCCTGCTGCGGATCGTAGAAGCGCAGGATGAGCGAGAGCACGGTGCTCTTGCCCGCGCCGCTGGAGCCGACGAGCGCATACTTCTTGTGCGGCTCGACCACGAGGTTCATGTCCTTCACGGCATTCTGCTCGGAGCCGTAGGAGAAGGTGATGTTCTCGAAGTTGAGACCACCCCGGCAGCCCTTCAGGACCACCGCATCGGGGGCATCCTGGATCGCCGGCTGCTTGTTCAGGAGGTCAAAGACATTCGAGGCCGAGGCCATGCACTTCTGCATCTGCAAGGGAATACGGCTCAGCGACTTGACCGGATTGTACAGCAGGAAGATACCGAAGCAGAGCGCGGCAAACTGGATGATGCCGATGTGGTAGTAGTAGACGTAGAGGATCGCCAGCACGACGCCAAAGGCCGAGACCGACTCGATCAGCGGCTGGACGATATCCATGCTCTTGCGCACGCGCATGCTGTTGCGGCACTGGAGATCGCTGGACTTGGCAAACTGCGAGGCTTGGTAATCCTCGCGAGCGAAGGACTTGATCACGCGTACGCCGGCGAAACTCTCCTGCAGGATGACCGCCATGGCTCCGGCTTCGTTTTCCTCGGCCTTGCCCGCCTGCCGAATCTTCCGGCCAAAGACGAGCACCGGCACCATGCAGATCGGGAAAAGGAGCAGGGTCGTGAGGCTGAAGCGCCAGTCGAGGCTCACCAGCACGACGATGCCGGTCACCACGGCCACCGGCTCCTTCACGAGATCGCCGGAGATGCTGGTGAGGGCATTCTGCGCGACGCGGGTGTCATTGATCACGCGGGCGATGAGCTTGCCGGACTTGGCCTTGTTGAAAAAAGCCATCGGCTGGGACATCAGGTGGCGGAACAGCTCGGAACGCAGATCGCGCAGGATGTGGAAGCTGACCCAGGAAAGGTAATACGAGTTGAGGTACGAGAAGATGCCGCGCGCCACCATGACGGCCGGAATGAGCATGCTGATCCAGATGACCGTATCAATGGCTGGACCGGCATCGGCTCCGTGCATCTTCATCGGGTTGATCTTGCCCAGGGTCTGACCAGCCGGGAGGACCTTCTGCCCCACATAGTTGAGCACGAGTGGAATCGTGCCGTTCAGCGTACCGGCGAGAATGCCGCAGACCATGCCAAACACGACCCGGGGCAGGTAAGGCCGCATGTAGGTGGCAAGTTTAAAATAGGGGCCCCAGAACTCCTTGAGGAGCTGAGTAAAGGGAATCTTCTTCTTATCGGCCATGGATCGAACCCGAAATCATCCGCGTTGCGGCGTTAAAAGGCAAGGTCATGACCAGGACGAGCCATGACATTGAAATACCAGTCCCAGATGGCGGGACCGAAAAACACCCAAAGCGCGGCGCCAAGGGCAAGAAATGGGCCAAACGGCACCCGCGCACCGGAGCGGTCGCGCGCCAGGAATATCCCGGCGACAGCGGCGACACATCCGATAATCGAGGCGGCGCAAATGGTGAAAACAACCGCCTGCCAACCCAGGAAGGCTCCGATGGCCGCGATAAACTTGACGTCGCCAAATCCCATCGCCTCTCGGGGGATGGTAATGGCAGTGAGCTTACCCTTGATCTCATCGATCTGATCCAGAGGTTTCTCCTGCCCTTCATCGAGCAGCACGTGATAGCGAAAACGCAGCACCGGCGAACCCTCCAGCACCCGACCATCAATCGAAGCTCCGGTGCTTTCAATGACAAGTTGGTCGCGCTCGCGAAAATCGATCTCGTGCCAGAGAAGGGAATCCTCGCCCACCGTGAGCGTCGCGGTATCGCCATCGCGCTTCCATGAGAACGGCAACTCCTCCTTGAATACATGTCGCTTGCGACCGAAGGCGAGTTTGCCACCCTCGACGATAAGCCAGAGAATGCCGTACCCGAGAGCGGCAGCTCCCAGTGAGGCAAATAAAGCGTGGAGCCGGGAGTCCGTCTGCATGAGGCCGGGAAGGATGACACTCAGGACGACACCCGCGGCCGTCCCGCCGATGGTGATGACATCCGGGATAATGAAATGCTCGATGTCGATGAAGGTCGCCGTGACCAGGAGCGCGAGGAACAGCCAGTAGGCCGGTGCCAACGGCAGGCCAAACGTCAGCCACGCAGCAAGAAACAGCCCGGAAGTGAGGATCTCCACCAGAATGTATCGTGGAGAAATCTTCGCATGGCAGCCGGAGCACCGCCCGCGCAAAGCGAGCCAGCTGATAACCGGCAGATTTTCGTACCAAGGAATGGTCTTGCCGCACGAGGGGCAGAAGGAGCGCCGTGGCTGGTCGAGCGAAAGATTTCGAGGGAGGCGATGAATGCAGGCATTGAGGAACGACCCTATGATCGCCCCCAATACAGCGGAAAAGACGGTGAGTACCGTTTCCCTCATTCCTTGGGCAGATCGACCTCGACCTGCTCGCAAAGGGCGTGAAGCAAGAACTTCTGCGCTTCCTGGATGCGAGCCGTCACCGTTCCCGGCACGATCAACTCGATCTCGGAAGCGCCAGCGGTAAACCCGCCCCCTTTGCCCAGCAGCGTAATCGTCCGCAAGCCACGACGACGAGCCTCCTCAATGGCGAAGAGCACGTTGCGCGATTTGCCACTGGTCGTCAGCGCGATGAGAACATCGCCCGGTTTGCCGTAGGCATGCACCTGGCGGGAAAAGACGTCGTGAAAAGAATAATCGTTGCCGATGGCAGTCATCAGGCCGCCATCCACGGTGAGCGCGATCGCAGGGTAGGGACGACGGTCGCCGTTGAACCGGCAGGTAAACTCCGTGGCCATGTGCGCCGCATCGGCGGCGCTGCCTCCGTTGCCACAGAAGAGGAGTTTCCCTCCCGAGACGAGGCAATCGAGTACCACCTTGGCCGCCTGGGAAAGAGGCTCCTCGAGGGCGCGTAGGGATTCAAAGGTGTCCAGAGCGTCCTGAAGCGAGGATTGGTAAGGCGTCATGCGGCGGGTGTTTGCGGAGCGAGGCAAAGCCGGGAATCGCTCGCGAGCATTTTCTCCAGCGTGGGCCATTGTGCAATATCCATCTCAATGAAGAGGTTGAGGTAGGCGGCCACAGCCTCCTGCGGGTAGTCTTTCAAAAGCCCTTCAACCGCCTCGTTAACAGCGGCTTCCGAAGGCTCCGGCGGGAGATCATCAATGAGACCATGTCCATTGTGCGGAATTTTCAGAGTATCGAGAAACTGACAGATCATCGGCTTGTGCGCACCGAGGAGCCAGGTCTGGAGAATCTCGATCGACGCATCCTCATTCGCCTTGCGGGTAATCTCGTTACGCATCCACAAGTGCCTCTCCTCGCGGGATTTGCGCTCCAGGATGATCGGGCGGAGCTTCCGGCGTGTGGAAAGAACCTGCACGCAGGCACGGTAGGCCGGCTTGTCGTTGTCGTAGAGAAACTGGAAGACGTCGCCAGCGAAGCTTTCAGGCAACTGTTGGAAGATATCGTGGGCTTTCATGGGAAGACGGCGGATCGTGCGCCGGGAACCGACTCGTATGATGGCTCGCCTCCCGGTAGTCAAGCCTGCGGGCAGTGCACCTTCCGCATGCCGTGCCATTGACACCGTCACACAAAGCCGCTTGTATGCGGCCTCCATGAGGACATTCCTCGTACTCGCCCTTACTGCCATTCTTTTTACCGCCTGCTCGTCGGTCCAGGAGCCTGCGACGAAGCTGGAGCGCGCCAATGTCCTGCCGCTCGCGCTGGATAACGCCTTTCAGTTCCGAAAGATCAAGATGTACTACAACCAGCCGGTCGATCAGAACATCTCCGCGGAAAACGAGCCAGCTACCTTCGAGCGAAACCGGATCAACTTCGGAGCGGTAGACTCCTGGGATCGCCAGCAGCGTGAGGGCAACTACTATTGCTTCTTCTGGCGCGCCACACAGGAAGCCGACGTCACGGTTCGTTTCGAGTACCGCCAGGCCGCCTTGGGCAACTACGTGATGGCTCAGGAGCGCTACTACCCATCGACTCGGGGTTCGCACAAATCGGACTTTGAAGTCACCGGCGATGACTTTCAGGAAAACGGGCGGGTTACCTCGTGGCGCGTTCTGCTGATCGTAGACGGTCGGATCGTGGCGTTCCGACAGTCCTTCATGTGGAAATAATGGACCTCGCCGGGGGACATTTGACACCCGCCTCGAGAGTGGGCTAATAGTGACCTCACACGTGAGCACCTCATCATCTGTCCTCGTCGGCTGCGTTGATCGCACGGCCTGGGTCAAAGTGGAAGGCAGAGGGAGTTTTCAAAACAGCTCCGGACTCAAGGAATTCGTCAAGCAGATGATCCAGCGCGGATTCCGCGAATTCGTCGTGGATCTCCAGGACTGCGAGCAGATGGACTCGACCTTCATGGGCACCCTTGCCGGTGTAGCCCTCCGTCTGCGCGAGCTCGGCCAGGGTTCCCTCCGCGCCACCAACGTCAACGAGCGCAACTCCGACCTCCTTTCCAGCCTCGGACTCGACCAGCTTTTCACCGTGGAATCCCTCGGTTCGATCGCAGCCGAGACGGAACCCCTGCCCGATGATGACGCCCTCCGGATCGCCGAACCCAAGGCCCTGGAGGCCGAGGCCCAAAAGCAGGCGGTTCTCGAGGCACACGAGGCCTTGGTCGAAGCCGACCGGGCGAATGCGGTGAAGTTCAAAGATGTGCTGGAGTTTTTGCGGAATGAGTTGAATGCTCAAGGTTCCTCAGACAAAGAGGGATAATCGCACCGTCCGGGAGGGCGGAGCCCATTCCGAATGTGGACCTACATCTTTTTCACGCTCTTCTTCGGCGCGTTCATCGCGCTGTTGGTAGTGCTTAATACCTTCACACGGCGCATTGCCGAGCTGGAACGCCAGCGCGCCGAACTCCAGGTGGAGGAGGACCGTGTATTTGACTTTCTGCACGAACTTGGCGAGGCCTTTTCCGAGGGCGTTCGCTCGTCGGAACTCCACCGCCTCATCGTTGAAGCAGCCACCCGCATCCTTGATGCCCATGGGGGAGCGCTTTACCTGATGGATAAATCGGACTCGATGCTCGTACCCGGGTTCATCTCCAAGGGGTGTCCGGCTCTTCATGAGGTACCCGAGCACGTCCTGCAGCAGGCGGAGACGAACCACATGGCATTGGAGAGTTACCTGCGACTCAGCTCGATCCGCCGCGGCGAGGGCATCATGGGCGCCTCCCTGGTCGATCCTCGCCCCCGCCTCTACGTGGAAGCCGAGTTGATTCCCAATCCCGCCGCTGACAACCCGCTCGTCGCTCATTCTGCGATGGTGGCTCCGTTGATTTATCGTCGCAAGATCCTCGGCGTGCTCGCCCTGGCCAACGGCCCGATGAGCACACCTTTCACCGAGAAGGACATGAATGTCTTCAAGACGATCGCCGAGCAATCGGCCTTTGCCCTCTACAACGAGGTCGTCTATCTCGAGGCCGGAGAAAAGAAACGCCTCGACCATGATCTCGAGATTGCCCGGGAAATTCAGGCCATCCTGCTTCCCTCCGCGCCGCCAACCATCACAGGCTACGAATTGAGCGGTATTAACGTCCCGGCCAGGCAGGTGAGCGGCGATTACCTCGACTATATCCGGGTGGATGACCGTCGCCTTGGCGTCGCCATCGCCGATGTCTCCGGCAAGGGCGTGCCAGCTTCTTTGATCATGGCCATGTGTCGAAGCGTGATCCGTAGCGAAGCGGTGGGCAAGACCTCTGCCGCCGAGGTGCTCCGCCGGGTCAACCAGCAGCTTTACCCCGACATCAAGGAGGACATGTTCATCAGCATGGCGTACCTGATCCTCGACTCAGAGAACAACAGCGTGACGCTCGCTCGCGCGGGCCATGACGCCCCCCTCCTCTACCGCTCTGCCACGGGAGACATCGAAAAGCTGTCTCCCAAGGGGATGGCGCTGGGTATTGACAGCGGTACGGTCTTCAATAGAGTTTGCGCGGACTTTCAGTTCGACCTGCATGCCGACGATTGCGTGCTGCTTTACACGGATGGAGCCACCGAAGCGCTCAACCGGGAGGGAGCCGAATACGGGCTGCCCCGCCTGATCGATCTGTTGCAAAACAGCGCGCCCAATGGGGCGAATGCCATCGTCGGTCGCATCACGGATGACGTGAAGGGCTTTGTGGGCAACTATCCGCAACACGACGACATAACTTTGATCGCAATCCGAAAGAAATGAGTACCGATTCCGAAAAACTGGACGAACAGCAGACCGTGGAAGCCGCCCCGGAAACACCCGGAGCAGAAGCCACTCCGCAGCTCGACCTCGCGGCGGAGTTGGAGAAGTACAAGGACCTCGCTCTCCGTACCCGCGCCGACCTCGAGAACTACCGCAAGCGTGCCATCCGCGAGAAAGAAGAGGCCATTCGCTACGCCAATGCCTCGCTCGTCGAGAGCCTCGTGCCGATTTTTGACAATTTCGAACTCGGCCTCAGTGCTGCCCGCACCGCAACAGACCCGTCTGGCATCGTGATGGGCCTCGACATGGTGCGCAAGCAACTGGAGGATTTCCTGCGCGACTATGGGATCGAAGCGGTCGATGCCGTCGGCCAGACCTTTGACCCCAACCTCCACGAGGCCATGGCCCAGGAGGAAAGCGACACCGTCCCCGAGGGCACGGTGCTCCGCCAGATCCGCAAGGGCTTCAAGTTGAAAGACCGGTTGATCCGCCCCGCCAGCGTGGTGGTATCCAAGGGACCGGCACAGGGATGATGACGAAGCGCTGCTACTACGAAGTCCTGGAAGTCCGGCGCGAGTCCACGGAAGAGGAGATCAAAAAATCCTACCGCAAGCTCGCGATCAAGTATCACCCGGACAAGAACCCGGGAGACCACGAGGCGGAGGAACGTTTCAAGGAACTCGGCGAAGCGTACGAGATCCTCATGGATGCCCAGAAGCGGGCTGCCTACGACCGTTACGGCCATGCAGCCTTTCAGCAAGGCGGCGGCATGGGCGGTGGCGGAGGTGCAGGCGGCTTTCACGATCCTTTCGACCTCTTCCGCGAGGTCTTCGGCTCCAGCGGTGGCGCTGGGGGCATTTTTGAACAATTTTTCGGCGGAGGAGGCGGCGACGGCTCCGGACGCCAGCGTGGCTCGGACCTGCGTTACGACCTGCAGATCACCCTCGAGGAGGCGGGTACGGGTTGCGAAAAGGAGATCGAGATCCGCAAGCTCGACGCCTGTGAGGATTGCGGCGGCAGTGGAGCGCAAAAAGGCTCCCGCGCCGTCACATGCTCGGTATGCCGCGGTCGCGGCCAGGTCGTGGCCTCCCGCGGATTTTTCCAGGTCGCCCAGACCTGCCCAAACTGCCACGGCACGGGCAGCGTGATCGAAAAACCCTGTAAAACCTGCCACGGTGAAGGGCGCACGGAACGCACGTCACGCGTGAAACTTAAGATTCCCGCTGGAATCGATGAGGGCGCAAGGCTCCGTAGCAGCGGAGGCGGCGAGGCTGGCCTGCGCGGCGGTACCTCGGGCGACCTTTACGTCGTGATCCATCTGAAGGAGCACGCAATCTTTCAGCGTGACGGGATGGACCTGCATTGCGAAATCCCAATCCCGTTTTCGGTCGCCGCTCTCGGAGGAGAGGTCCGCGTGCCGACACTCAGCGGAGCAGTTTCTCTCAAGATTCCCGCAGGCACGCAGGGAGACAGCGTCTTTCGCATTCGCAGCCAGGGCATGCCTGGACTCGGAAGCTCCAGCCGCGGCGACATCCTGGCGCGAGTGCAGGTCGAGGTGCCAACGCGCCTCAACGGCGAACAGCGCAAGGCGCTCGAGCATTTTGCCCAGCTCTGTGGCGAGGAAAACACTCCTCTGCACAAAAGCTTCACGGACCGGCTCCGTGACCTGTTCAGCTAGGAGTCTCGCAAAAACGAGCATCAGTAGTTCCACTCTGCTACCTCTCAGCGAGGCGCGAGCGCAATCCCAGCTTTTCAGAAACCGCTCTGGCACAACACTGATGCCCTGCTAGATTATCCCCATGCTCGTGACCTGCGAGGAAATGCGGCGAATGGAAAGCGCGGTCTTCAGCCGCGGTGTAAGCGCGGAGCATCTCATGGAGGAGGCTGGACTCGGCATCGCCCGCATCGTCCGGCAGTTCCACTCCCGGCCCGGGACATGTATTGCTTATTGCGGCAAGGGAAACAACGGTGGCGACGCCTTGGTAGCGCTGCGCCATTTGCGCCGGTGGGGATGGAATATCAGCGTGGAACTTGCCTATCCTGCCGAGGAGCTTTCGGAACTGCCGAGAAGGCACCTGCTATCGCTCGACCTGTCATCCCGGGAGGATTTCGGCGGTTCCCTTGTGCTGCTGGACGGGCTGCTCGGCACGGGTGTCTCGGGTGAACCCCGCCAGGAAGCCGCCGATGCCATCCGGCGCATGAATTCCCTGCGCCTGAGCCGAAATGCCTGGGTGCTGGCCATCGACATCCCGAGCGGACTCAACGGCGACACCGGAGAGCCCTCCGCCACCTGTGTGCAGGCAGACCTCACAGCAACGATCGGCGCACCCAAACGCGGTCTGGTCGCCGATGCGGCGACGAATCACGTCGGCCGCCTCGCCTTTATTCCCCTTCGTGAGCTCGATTTCGATCGCGAGAGTTCGCCGAGACTTTCCTCCCCCGAGGAGCTACGGTACTGGTTGCCTCCTCGCGCCTTTGACACACACAAAGGGATGTGCGGACGTGTCGGCATCATCGCAGGATCGCATGGGATGACTGGAGCCGCCCGACTCGCTTCCGCCGCCGCTGTGGCTGCCGGAGCTGGCCTCGTCACGGTGTACGCCCATGCCGACATCCAGCCCGTCCTGGCAGCCGCTTGCGTGCCTGAAGTAATGGTGAAGGAGGTGGAGAGCCTCCGCGAGGTCCTCGAGGAACCGATGAACGTCCTCGCTGTGGGACCCGGCTTGGGACGCGCCTATGATAATGATGTCGTCGCGCTCGTGAAGGAATGGCCTCATGCAATGGTCGTAGATGCCGACGCCCTGAACGCCGTCTCGCAGGATACCTCGATCCTGAAAACCTGTCGCGGCCCTCGCCTGCTAACCCCACACCCGGGGGAAATGGAGAGGCTGTTTCCCCAGCGCAATCGCCCACGCATCGACTGGTTCCGTGATTTCACAAACCAGTATACCGCCACGCTCCTGCTCAAGGGTGCCCGCACCATCATCGGCAACGCGGAAGCCTGCTATTACAACTCCACAGGCAATCCCGGAATGGCGAGCGGCGGCATGGGGGACGTTCTTACGGGAACCTGCGCAGCCCTTGCTGGGCAACTGAACGGCGACCTCCTGAAGAGCGCAGTGCTCGGCGCTTGGGTCTGCGGACGAGCCGGGGAGATGGGTGCATCAGCCCCCTTTAGTTCTCCGGAAAAACTCTCGGCCCGGATCGTGATCGAACTACTCGGCGCGGCTTTCTCCCAGCTTCGTGAAGGTTACTAGAAAGTTTCCGCCTGAGATATAGCCGAGTATGCACGCGAGCACCCAACCGCCAGTCACCCAGCAGCAATGAAGCGGTCCGGAATTTCACTCCAGAACATCCCTCCCCAGGCCTAGCAGCCAGACTCAACGGACCAGAAGAGGAGTCCCAATCAAGTATCTCGCTTACTTGTTTCCGGGGTTTTCCCCAACAGGAGGCGCCTTTGCCTCAATCTGCTCGGCCTCCATGGTCTGGGCCGTCTTCAGGGATGGCAGGCGACGACGCTTGAAGGCATCCCATCCCGGCAGCAAACGATGGAAAAGCTTCTGGGTTTCGGCGATGGGGGATTCCTCGATGAAGTATGAGATCGCCGCACGTCCAACCGCATAGGTACCCGCGCCCGCGACGAATCCAGAGACAGCATTGCCCCACAAAGGAACGATCTTGATAATGGCCCGCGCACTTTCACGGAAAAGGATGCCCGCCCCAATATTGAGTCCGAGCGCCCCGAGAAACTCGGTGACCAGTCGCACATTGACGGGCTTTCCCGAGACATAAACGACCAGCCCGACCATGAGCGTCTGCAAGGTCGTGAGCACCGGCATGTCGGCCAGAGGAATGGGCTGAAGACCAATCACGCCGCACACCGTGGTAAAGGATTTCAGGAGCGACCCGGCGATTTCCGCCTGTGCCTTTTTCGCTCCGGCGATGCGGGCAAACTCGAGTCGCGCGGCATTTGGCAGCACGGCGCAGATCGCCTCGCCCACGCCCCACTCCTCCTCATCGGGCATGCACACCACAGAGCGGCGCATGGAAAACTGGCGGTCAGAGGCAAAAAGCGCCTGCAAGCGAGCTCGTGCAGGCTCGCCGCCATAGGCGATGCCAACGATAGGCGTCTCAGCGCCGCTCTGCGCGACCCGCGCAATCGCTTTGGTCCAGATCGCCTCAGGCTCGAGATTTTCTCGCAGGTAAATCAATACATCCGGAGCAGCATGCGCGATCGCCGCCGCCACGACATCATCCGGGGCATCGAAGCGAGCATCCAAGATCTGCGCCTCTCCACGGCCCGAGCGACCGGAGAGTTTGTAGCTACGCCAACCACCCGACATCTCACCAGTCTCCACCGTGACGCCGCAGGCGGTGTGCAGAAACTCCGGAACGCTCTTGCCCACGCTGCCCACCAGCATGAGCCGCGCCGGTCGCTGCTCGAGAAAGACCTCACGAATCGGCGAGATCTCCCGCAGGATGGGCTTTTTCATCCCCTCCGGCAGCTTATCGACCAGCTGAAACAGCCGGTCGTACATGCTCAATAAAGTGTCACGGTTCAAAGTGTCTCAAGTCCTCAATGACGGTTCCAGTATGCTCCTCGGGCTTCACCTTTCTGTAGATCGATTTGACCCTGCCCTCCGGATTGATCACAAACGTGCTGCGCTCCGTGCCAAAATACTTCTTTCCATACATGGAACGCTCCACCCACACGCCATAGGCCTGCACGATCTCTCGATCCGCGTCACTAATCAGCGGAAATGGCAGATTGTGCTTCAGAATAAACTTCTTGTGGGTCTCGATCGGATCAACGCTCACGCCGAAAACCCTCGCCCCGTTTTCAATCACCTCGGAGTAACGATCCCGTAAATCACAGGCCTGCTTCGTACATCCGGGCGTATCGTCCTTGGGGTAAAAATATAAAATCACGGGAGTCCCTCGCGACGAGGAAAGCGTAAACTGCGCACCCTCCGGAATCCCCTCCCCAACCACCGGAGCTGTGAAATCCGGGGCGATATCACCTGGCGCAAGAACCATATCCGAGTGACAATCCTCCGACCCCGCCTCCTTTGCAAGCGGAACTGGTCAATGTTTACCTATAAGGGAATCCGGATTCACAACCATTCGCATCAAGCATGCGATCCCTTCCAGCCAGACATCTCGCCCCGCCCAAACGAATTTCCAGAGAAGAACAGAATCTCTCTCGGCAGCCGCAAATATTCTGGGGAAAAATCTACGGAGATAATCCACTACGTGGAGAGTTGCATTGAAAATAGACCTCACGGCTCGCAAATCCTCTTTGAGCGCCCACCTTTCAAAGCGCACCCAAAGCCGGGAAAGCCCGGAATTACAGCAAATCGATATTCTTCTATTGCGTTTTGCGGGAAATCCGATTGAATGCAGGGCTCGTCACGCGCGGTTAGCTCAGTGGTAGAGCACTACCTTGACACGGTAGGGGTCACAGGTTCGAACCCTGTATCGCGCACCATTTCCCATTCGGGACTGGTTGGGACTCCAAAGGACTCTTTGGGACTGGAGCCTCTATTTATCAGCCTCTCCGGCTCATTCTCCGAAATTGCTTCTTGGACTCCTTGGGACTCAACGGGACTGCTCGGGACTATTTCGTGTGGCAGTATATGTGGCAGTTGCGGGACTGCCGGGAGAGCACTGATACTCTCGCGCACAGGAAGCAATGCGGCATCCGTGTAAAGGTGATCGCTCAAGCGGCGGTCACTGTGCCTCATCAGCTCCATGAGGACGCGCTGGGAACTCCCCGCCCTCTGGAGCCAGGAACAGAATGTGTGCCGCAGGGAGTGAAACCCGACATGCCTCCCATCCTGCCCGACGAGGGCGATTCCCGCCTTGGCAGCATCTTTCGGGAAATGTTTGCGGCTCATGCTGCCAAAGAGCCGATCTTGAGGCAGCAAGCCTTTCGCGCTCACATGGTGGCGAACTTGGGCAACAAGCGAGTCATGAAGTGGCTGATGCGCAACCCTGCCGTTCTTCGTCGTTTCCGACCGTACGACAACAAGACGCTCCTCTAGCCGCAGGTCGCGAACCTCAAGGGCTTCAATCTCGGCGTACCGCAAACCGGTGTACGCGGCGAACGTATAAAGTAAGCCCCTCTCGCCAGAAACGGCCACAAGCCGCTGAAACTCCGCGTCCGTTAAAGCCCGGCGAGGCCGAACCATCCCGTGAACCGGCAAAAGCTCAACCGTTGCCATCGGATTTTGGATCAACCGACCCCGAGAAATCAGCCAATTGAGAAGCGAGCGAATGGAAATGAGATATTCGTTGAGGGTCTTCGCCGATGTCCCCTCATTCATGCGAGCAACGCGCCACAGTTGAAAGCTATCTGGCGTGACACTCGCGACATTTGACCACCGGCATTCACGACAAAGCCGCACGACTCTCGCCTTGAGTTCGGCAAGGTACCTATCATCCCGGTTGCTCGCCTTCGCTAGAACCATCTCATCGAGATAAAAAGAAAGCTCCTTTTGCTCAGTTTTTCTCAATGCCTTCGGAGGCATGATTCCTGCAGCCTCAAGCTGCAACTCCTCATACCGTTCAATGAGGCGCTTTTGCGCAACCTGCTTATTCGTGCAACGGAGCGACTCCTCACGAGCCTTTGTCCATGTCGGTAACCTGAACCATCCATGGTAAACCCTGGAGTGGCTACGCTTGATTAGGTGACAGCTCATAACCCGGATGGGGAGGCAAACGCGCCTATCTGACGCTTAAAGCGATCAATCACACTTCTTGAAAAGCGGGAGCATCGTCCAACCTTCACCGGTCTCGGCAGCTTACCAGAGTCAACGAGGCGATAAATCGTTTTAACGCAAACATTTAACTCCCCAGCAACTTGCTTAAGCGACAAAAGTGGATCTCCATTCATAGAAGCAATTTCACTTTTCTGGAACTCTTCTTGACCCCATCCAGCATGGTCGAACCGATATGTTTAAGAACTTCAAGAGTGCCGAGATCGGGTTTTCGCTCTTTCTTATTCGGCCACAGCATGAAGTCTCCTCGCCAATCCGGGGCCTCTCCCTCGATTTCTCCGACGGTTGCAGCCCCCGAATCCACCAAACGTTGAACCAATTGGCGCTTCCATTCCGGCTTTGCTTCACGAAGCTCCGTCTCCGTGATTATTCCCTGCTTTACCGCTCTTTCCTCAAGTTCTTTGCGCCATGCCTTAGCCTCCGACACTGGGATGTATGCAAAAGGAGACTGCCGAAGCACCCGCTCTTTACCAAAAAGAGTGGTTTTCCGATGAGAAACGTGAAACAAAAACATGCTCATTTTCCCTTCTTGCACTCGCTTGTGCACTGCCGCGCGAGAGACGGGACAATACATACTAACTCCGCCAGGCGAAACAGTGGGCCCGACGAGTTGAGTGAGAAGATCATACCAATCTGCAATCTCCTCCTCCGACGCACTTTCGCGTCGGTAAATTCTAGTCCCTTTATCAGGACTGCCGATAATCGGCCAGAGTTCCTCAGGTATCTCAGTTAACACACTGTCAACCTGACATTGGTTTACAAAATGTCAACCTCTATTCAAGGGCGAAAATATCTTTGGATTCGAGGCCTCCAGTCATTTCCATGCACGATACGCTCAATTGCCAGTCCCCCAGCAATAATCTCTGCTTTCGTCAATTGCGACAGATGCTCCCAATCATCCCCAAAGACATAGGTCGCATTGCCACGGAAAACACTCTCCAGAAAGTTCAAGCCCCTATCTGGAAATCGGTAAACCACATACTCGCGAAATCCACCCTGCCCAATCACGATCTGACTTGGACCAAATGAATTAATAAGCTCAGCTCGCTCCAAGACAGCTTCTCGGTAACCAGGATCGGTTCTACTGACGATCTCGTCGAGTTGCGTAAGAAGCTGATCAAAAGGATTTTGCCCCGCAGGGAGCAATCTCCAATTAACCTTTCGAACAGGCGCAACAATTATACGCTCCAAGTTTTCCGTTAAAACTTCACAAATTCCAAATATCTCCAGAAAGAGGTTTACGCGATGAAGCGTGGCGTCTTGTCGATTTGAGCTATGATTAAACGCTTCGGTTGTTAAAAACAGATTACCCGATACGTCTGCAGAAACCCTGATTTCAACACTTGGAGGAGGGAAATTTCGCCTTGGGTACCTGTTATAGTAACGCAACACAAAACCACTATGCTCATTCCCATGCCAATCGGTCCATGTGCTGTACACCCACCGACTAACCGTTTCCATTGGAAGACTCCGATCTGGAACTTCTTTGCCATTCGCGTTGTATCGAGATACTGGACCGAACACAGGCGCAGGAAGAACCGCAAAATTCTCCTCACACGGAATTGGAAACCCAATTCTTGCGAGCGTCGGAGCATCAATATCGCCAACACTTCTCGCGATGAGGATGGGCGTTTCATCCGGAACAGACGAAAAATAACGACTACATCTATTGATCCGCTTCCCCTGAATAATCATAATTTTGCTCTTCTCAATTTAGAAAACTCTCACTCTCAGTAAATAAGCCAAACACTCGAGTAAGCTTCAACTTAAAAGCCTCCTACAGATTCGACGGAAAATCTCAAGACAAATAAGCTCACAGGAGACCACAAGCTCTAAGCCTATAATTCGCAATCTGATCAAGACACAATGCTCCTTCAAGCGACCCACCGGCGCGGCGCTGACGCGCCGCATCCGGTGGGGCCACCTTGACAGGAGCAACCTGGACTTCTTCCAGATCGGCCTTAGACGGTGATTCTCTGGCTCCGTTCCGTCAGGGACGCAATGAGGGCGTCCGAAATCCGGATCGAATCGAATTCGTCTCGCTCGAATTTGGCCAGTTCGTAGGCGTTTGCGCCCAGGTTCTTGAGGACGTAGCTGACAGCGTCCTTTTCCCCTCCATGCTCTGCATTGTCGAACCGCCGAATCCTTGCCATGCCACCGCCGAGGGATTCCCATCGGCTCATCGCTGCCATGCGATAGTGGCTCGTATTTGCGCCCGGAGGCAGGGCTCTGATCAAAAAGTGAAAGTGTGGACGGCCTCCAATCTCGCCCTTCTCGTGTCGTAGCACCCATTCTGTTTTCTTCTGCTGCCAGTGGCGCTCTTGCTGGCGCAGCCATTGAAAGAACATCGAGTAACGGACCGCAGCGGATGGAACACGGCAGCCCACGATGTTGAACTTCTTCCCCTTCTCCAAGAGATCGGGCTGCGACTGGTCAATGGGAACCTTTCGCATTCCGAAGGTCAGCGTACCGAACCAATCCCAGGAGACTGAGCCGAGCTGATAGAGAAGGCCGGACGTTGCGTGCATGGCTACGATTTGGCCGGCGCAAGTCCTTTCACGACGAACCGGGGGCGCATCGTGTTGCTGGGGCGTACCGCATCCACGAAGAAGGCCAGCGTCTTGCCGACCATCGTTGAGGCTTGCGGGATCAATCCAGCCGAGAAGACGCAATCGACGGTATCCGTCAGTTTCACGGTTTGATCGGCGTCGAGACAGGTAAGGGTCTCTTGGGCGATGCGGCCGCGCTTGCTGTCGTAGCTGGAGTCTTGGTGAGCGATGACAAGTCCGTGGAATGTCATTTTGTGGGTTCCTTTCTAGGTTGGGTTTTCTTGGTTTTGGCCTGGGCGACTTTGCCCACGGTCAAAGGGGTGACGGCGACTTGCCCACAAACCGGTTGCTCTGGCTTGGCGCCAGCGCGCGAGCTGTTCCCCTTCGGGGCTCGCGCTGCCGCAACCTCCGCCTCCGGGCGGTTTATGGACAAGTCTTCCTTGTGAGATCGAACGATGGCGAGCACAGCCGCCCGCAACGGCTTGGGCAGAGTGAGCCAAGCATTGATGACCTCGCAAATCTCGAAGCCTTCGGGAAACTCTCCCGCTTGGGACTCGTTCGTGTGGCAGCCGGTGTGGCAGCCCTTACGCAAGTCATTGATAATCAGAGGAGCGCCAACAGGTTCGAACCCTGTATCGCGCACCACCCCTCATAATCAACGACTTACACGGATTCCCGTGTTTTTTGGTCAAAAGTCATAACAAAGTCATAACCTCCTCTTGAGAGGGTGATATTTGGCTGGGGAACCGGAGGGTGATTTTCGTAAAATTCTTGGCGATCTTTCCACCCGCCGAGCCAGAATCACCTGCCTGCTACGAAACGGCATCATCATCCGGGACTCCGCGCCTATTCCGCCGGAAGACAAGAGCTAAACGCCAGCGCCGGCCAGCGGCAGAAGGAGAAAATCTCATTTGCCCAGTCCGGCTCCGTTCCGGGCAGATCATTCCGTTTGTCCACCCCGGGGAATAAAATGCTCCCGACTCCTCGAACAAACGAACGCCTTCCCCTGGCCCAGGAATTCGTCTTGTCTCCGCCACCATAGCCAGGGGACCGATCATAAGGCGTTGAACAGGCCGCCAAACTGGTCGTTGAACGCCTTGATGATGTTATTCCTCGATCCTTGGGGAGGCCCGTACCAGATCGCCTACGGCTCCAACTAGACGAGCGACATCAGGACTGCGGGCACAAACAAAAGCACGAAGATCCGGTCGATGGTGACTGTCTGGACTGCTCCAGCAAAGCAGGAGCCCAAGAAAACCAACAATATCCCGCCCGACAGAAGATACGTCGAATCGTGGTAACGCCGACTCCATCAGTCACGATGTCACTGAGGCCACCTCGGTAAAAGGTAGATTTCTCTAGAGGCCATCCCATCCATCTGTTTCACAAGATCTATCAACGACGGAATGGCTCACCGATGCCCGGCAGGGACCATGAATACATTTGCCAGGAAACAACCTGACTTCAGGATCCAGATTCAACATTGATAAACGCTAATCGCTAAACTCTCTGAGAGTGCCTCGACATTGCTCCTGAGCGACATTCTATTGGGAGATTATGAACCGCACGCAGTTCATTCACCTGCTGACTGAAGATATCTCCGGCCTCGTCAGCTTTTGGGACTTTCAGGCGAACGATTTCGGACACGTGGCCAAGGGACCGTGCAACTATGTGCTGCACCCCAATGGAGGTCGCGTACCGCTGGTGGAAGATCGCGAGAACCCAATCGGTCCCCTCGCCGCGCAATTCGGGTCCGGAGCGTGGCTGGATATTCCCCGCTCCGAATGCCCCCGGCTCAATATACACGGATCGCAGGCGAGCCTCAGTATTATCGCCTGGATCAAGCGGGAAACCGGGCCGGAACGAGGTTGCGAGGCTATTTCCGGGATGTGGAACGAGCACGGATTACGCCAGTATTGCCTTTTTCTGAATCTCGGAATTCATAATAGCAGCCAACAGGTGGGAGCACATGTCTCCTCGATAGGGGGACCGACACCCGGAGCCCGGTATTGCATGGACGCCGCCATCGGCTCTACAGCGGTTCCTTTTGGTGAATGGCAATTTGTTGCGATGACTTACGATGGGGTCTACGCTGCCGCCTATCTCAACGGTCAGTTGGACTCCCGAGGAGAGCGAAATCCCTACCATTATCCGGGAGGGATTTTCGACGGAGGCAAGGAGGGAGCAAACTTCACCGTTGGAGCTGTCGCTCGTCCAGAGCGGGTCGTGATGCGAGATGGCCATCCGATCGAGGAGGGCCATGTGCATGCGAATCTCTTTCATGGTTTAGTTGGCGGACTGGCGGTCTTTGAGCGAGCCCTTGTTCCTTCTGAAATCGCCGAGATCTTCAGGGCAAGCATGCCTTACTCACAGATCGTCAATCGACCGCGGCAGCAGGAGGTCGTTGCAAACAGCGCAGCCTGTCGGTGAGCGAATCCGCCAGTGTCCGGCATACGCGCGCGAGTTTCCTCCGACTGGTCTCCGCTGCGCCTCTTACACAGGAATCTGCCGAGAAGGCGGCAACAATCCTACCCTGCGACCAAACGGGAGCTGCTATTCGACAGATGCCGTCGCATGGAGAGTCAAGTTGGGCCCAGCCGAACTGTCGAATCCTGACAAGGAATCTCTCGAGATGGTCCCGGGATATCCACGCGCCGGTTCCTTCCTTTTCAAACGGATGTTTCCGATAAAAAAGCTCTGCCTCTGCCTCGCTCGCAAAGGCGAGAAAGAGCAGCGCTCCTGGCGCCGCGTACGGATGAATATGACACTCTCGACGCCGAACAAGACGCCCGATTCGTCCCGGCTCCACCCCGATTCGCTGATAGGTGTCTCCTTCTGCCCACTGAATCACGGAAAAGCTTGCCTCGGGCATATCCCTCTGGCCCTTAAGCAACTCGTTGACAGCTTCCTTGAGCAACCCTCTCCCGTCGTTTAGCTGCTTCAGTTCCTGCACTGCATAGCCGAGGTGAAATCGCAAAGGCGGTTCCGACCTTCGCAAGAAGCCCTCTGATTCCAGAGTACGGATCAGGTTATAGGCCGTGATGAGTTTGAGCCCCGCTCCATCCGCCATTTCCCGTACGCTGCATCCCTCATCACGTCCCGCCACCAGATAAAGAAGACGAAAAGCGCGCTGGAGCGATTGAACCTTTCCTGGCATTTAGCGAGAAAGAAGCGCCCAATAGCTCATGGAGTCGTCAGGCTTTCGATGATGGCCACACCAAATGGCGCCTCCCGACTCCACAGAAGTCCATTTGCCAACCTCAAGGTCGATCGAGCCATGCTCGAGCTTGCCAAACTCCTCGATGGTCACGCCGAAGACATCATTTAAAAAGGCGGGCGGAGCAAATTCGCAGGCGCGGTTGTTCCGATGCCGGGTCGCTGAGCGCGCAGTGGCCACCAGCAATCCGCCATCTTTCACGAAATCTGCAAGCCTCGCCGCCAGATCCTCATCCACTAGAATGAACCCGGGCATGAAAATGACTTTAAGCCCCTCGAAGGAGTCGCGTGCGTTGATAAACCCAGCCGCAATCTTTCGGCGCAAAAGCTCTCTCAGGATCACCCGCCTCTGATCATCCGGGGAGGGAAGCCCCATCGGCAGTGTCTGATGAGCCTCGTCCTGATCGCTGTCGATCAAAACAGCGCCCTTCACCGAGAGGGTGGTACCAAGAATCCGGTCGCCGATGCGGGCGAACTCCGCTCCCTCCTGGGCAAGCTCATGGTACCGACGTCGGGGCATATTATCGTGGCCCAGTACCCCGTTCCAATATATCTCGGCACCGCAGCGTGCACAAGATCGTGTCGATCCCCACAGTGCCGAGCGCGTCTATGGTTTCATCAAAGATCGAAAACTCAAAATTCCCCGGCTGAGGTTCGATCCGATCCCAGGCAAACTCGGCCATTCGCACAATATTCACCCCGGCTGCCGCCATCATTGCAGCGTCGTTCCTTCGCTCTTCAGGATGCCAATGCTCCGGATAGTCGGAAACTCCGAACAGGAACCTGCTCAGTTTCGCAGGACGCTGGTGGCGCGGTAAAGAATTCAACATGGCAAAAGATTGAAACTAACGAACGTAACGCCAAATAGTCGTGAAGGATTTTGGAGAATATAGATACGTGCCATCGTTACCCCTAAAGCGCTCCACGCCGCGCTTCCAGCTGCTGGCGGATCGCGATCATCCGTTTCCTATCCAGAGGATATAGCCAGACAAAGATCAGTCCACACGCCCAGATGACGAGCGGCAGGCCGACATAAAGCAGCAGCATCGAGTGGAGCACCTCCGACGACTGATTGGACGCTTTCCTAACATCAAACCCAGAGACATTGAGAACCAACCCGCCGAGCCCCATCGAGCAGGTCAGCGCGGCTTTGATGAACCAGGAATAAAATGCATTCAGAGCGCCCTCGCGCCGCCGCGTCGTCTTGAGCTCATCATAGTCTGCGACGTCCGCCTTCATGGATGGAACGAAAAGCCACACGGCGGCAATGGCGCAGGACTCAAATATCCCCGGTATGATCTGCAGGTAGGGCATCTTGGGTGTCATCAAGAAGTAGTTCAGGACATGTCCCAGCAAACTCGCGGCGAGCATGAATCCCACGACGTTTTTTTTGTCATACCGCTCTCCCAGCCAGGTGTAGAGCGGTATGCAAAGGATGCCGGTGATCACCATCGCGCAGCTTTTCCATCCCGTGATGATTGAGGAGACGGCAAGATCGCCATGGCAGACGTAGTAGATATTCACGTACTGCCCCAGAGTCCCGACCGCGCTGCTGCCGACGACCAGAAAGAATGACAGCGAGATCAACATCCACATGGGATGACATTGGATGGACTCGCGAATGCTTTGCCAGAAGGGTTCGCGAGACTGGAACTTTGTCTCCGCCTCGTAGTAGCGCTCCTTCACAAACAGGGCAGGCAGCAAACCCACGACGAGGATCAGAACCGCGACGAACCAACTGCAAACCTTCATGCCATGCACGATGTCCGGCTTACCCGTATCGGGATTCGCAAACAACGGACCGGCGAGGATGGCCATTGCCCAGCCCCCCAGGAGACCGCTCAGCTTGCCAAACAACGTGATCCAGGCCGTAAGGCGCGTGCGTTCATCGTAGTTGGGAGTCAGCTCCAGCTGGAGTCCATAATAAGCCATCGCCCAGCTCGAAAACGCCGTATAGAAAACCATGCCGACAATGATCAGGTAAGCGACCATCGCATTCTCCCCCCACTCCGTCGGCGGGCGCCAGATCCAGGGCGAGATCGCCGCCGTGAGGATCGCCCCGACAAACATGAAGGGACGGCGTCGCCCCCATCTGGTGCGGGCGTTATCGGACAGATTTCCCATGACGGGGTCCATCACGGCATTCCACGCCTGGAGCACCATCAGGATGAGGCCGAGCTTCGCCGGATCGATGCCCAGACCGATATTGAAATACGGCATCCACAGGACGCCGATCGTCAAACCGGAGGCAAAGTAGTCCGCACAATTCCCCGCACCAAACGCCACCTTCTGGCCCAGGGGAATCCGGTCGGTCGGGGCAATCCGATGACGCTCACTCATCGGGTGCAAGATGGGGTCGAGTAACTAAAGGCAGAGCACATGGCGCAATTTTGCGGCGACGCAGCGATCGGGCGTTCGCGCCTACGGCGAGATGATGCCTTGCACCTCCTCGATCCACCGCCAGGTCTGCTGATGGAGCTCGGATTGTGTCTTGTCAGGCGAAGCAACGGGCAACTCCGGAAGTCCCCCCCAATCCGGAATCGTCAATGCCCTTCCGGAGAGTTCCTTTGCCAGATCGCGGAAAGTCTCCCCGACTTTCTTCGGGCGGTTGGAGGTATCCAGCAAGCCCATATCATACTCGATTTCAGGAAACTGGAACTTTGGTGAAATATCGTGGCTCGCCCACCACGTGATGCGCCCCACGCCTCCAGCTACGGCAGCGCGCACGGAAGCCTCCAGGAAGGCTGGAATTTCCGCCTCCGGCATCCAGTGAGATGTCGCACCAAACTCCTGAAGCCAGATAGGCTTGGCCATGTCACCCGCGTACTTTCGCGCCAAGGCCGCCATCGCCGGCACCAACTGCACGCTGGCACGTTGCCTGTGATCGCCGCGCTGGAGAGCACCGGTAAACTCGACCCAGCAATGCAGGGCGATAAGGCGCTGCCTCTGCGCGAGGAATCCAGGCGTAAACGTCTCGGGATAAAACCAGGGCTGGTGATCGACGCCATTCACATGCATCGCCTGCGGACAAAGCTCCTCAGCGAGGGATAGGAAATGCTCCATCCAGAGATCGCCATCGCGGGGGTCTGGCGTCTTCCAGCAGCCATTCATTTCGTTGCCGAGATCAAACCCGAGAAAGTTTGCATGCTGGTTCAGCCGTTCCGCGCAGGCTCGCATGTAGAGCTCGGAGGGCTCGCGCATGGCAGGCTCGCGGTAAAAATCCCTGCCCTCATCAAATACAGGACGGAAGGGCCAGCCGCTCAGCCAGCCCGTGTACAAGGCGGGGCAGACATCGAGATTTCTCTCCGCCGTGAGAACCATGAGCTGATCGAGCCGATCTAGATGCGCGGGACTCACCCAGCCGCGATTTGGCTGAAGGTAAGGCCAGACCAGCATGATGCGAAGATGATCCGCACCGAGCGCGGCGATGGCGTCGAGATCGCGGGCGATCGAGTCTTGAGAAAAGTCGTTCCAGGCATACCACCAGTTTTCGCGTGGGATGTAGTTTACCCCGAAGCGAATGCTGTCGAGTCGCTGATCCATTTACTTGCCCTCCAAAATCAAAGCGTGCGGGATCGCGTAGGTTCCGGAGTTGTCAATTCCCTCCGAAGGCGGCACCACGATGGTCTCGCCCGCCTTGACCGCGCGCTGGTAGACGCGGTCGGCGAAGACATTGTCGCCAGCCTTCCACCTGATCGTGACCCCGGCCGGCTCCCAGCCTTCCGGAATCTCGACATTTCCCTTGGGCATCACCAGCAGCCAGGCGCGACCATCGTGAGACGCCCGCAGCTCAAAGCCGGAACCCGGTTGATCCGAGGCCCCTCGCGGCACGGTATAGAGAGAATATCCAGAAAACGCCGTCGGGATCTCAGCAAAATCAAACTGCCCGGTGGCACGTTGATTCTTCTGCCCGATGCGAGACACCGTCACATTCGAAGGAGCCGCTGGCTCGGCGACAGCCTTTGGCAAGCCCGCGCCCAAGCCGACGTGAGCATTCAATAGATACCAGGCCGATTCCGCGAAAATTCCCGCGGACGAATGCAACCGAGTCCACGGCACAGCTTGAACAAACCGCCCAAATTTCGAAGCGGCAGCGGCAATGGTATCCGAGCTTTTCGGAGCGTAAAACGCAATCCAGGCGGCGCAGGCGGGTTCACGGACATTGATCACCTCCAGGTCGCGACCGCGGTTTCCCCAGGCCTTGAGCTGCTCCATTGCGAGATCCACGGCCTCCTTCGGAGTCGTCTGCGGCCGCCATGAGGCGTTCATGACACGCCAGTCGGTCAGGAACTTGGCGTCGGCCAGATTTCCCTGCATCGAATCCCGGACGAATCCCGCGCATCGCTCGGCGGTGCGTTGCAGCGAGGTTTCATATCTGGCCCGCACTGCCGCGTCTGACTCCAGGCGGGCGAGTTCCGCAACCATCGCCTGGGAAATGACATAAATCCAAAGATGATTCACTGCGAGCTGGGGCAGCGCACGCCACTCGAGATCGATTCCTGCCTCGATGATATCAATGCGTGAGCGAGAGCCCTCGACCGCCTCGGTAAGCGCGGCTTCATAATCCTGCCTCCACCGGTCGTCGCGACTGATCTCGTAAGCGATACGGCTGGCAAAGAGCCGCCGCGAAACGGCCCGATAACCACCGCCAGCCCATTCTCCCCGAGTCTCACCAGCCTGCATGTCGCCTATCGCGGCACATGGCATCTTCCAGCCGTTTTGAGCGAGCGCATCGGCCACGGAGAGAATCTTGGCCTCGATCTCCTTGCGCTCCCCCGCGGTCGGCAGATCGGTCTGCAGGTACTTCCAGAGACCGTAGAACCACGGGGCTGTCTGGTCATCCGAGCCGATCGGGTAGTAGGTATTCTCAGGCGGGTAAAAGCCCCGGGCGATGAAGGCAGGCTGATCGTTGAGGGAGGCGCACTTCAGCAATCCCTGCACGAGTTCCCGAGCGACCCTCGCATCCTCTGGCGACTTGGTCACCTGCCACCGCATGAGGACGCCGTCGAGATAAAGCCCGGAAAGAAAAGGCCCGTTCTCAAGCGGCGTCCACCACGATAGTGAGTTGGGTTTCCCGAGTGTTGGCTCGTCGCCCTTGGGAAGTTCGATCGATCCATCGGTATTGACGTAATCGAGGACCAAGCCTTGCGGGCGCACGATAAAGCGCCGATCAAGGTCTTGATGCAGCCCGTCAATGACAGGCGAATCGACAGCTCGGACCAATGTCGCCGAAGACAAGACCGAGGCAAGTAGAAACAACGGGAATCTCATGGATGGCTGAACGCTATGATTCTTAGGCAGTCCGGCGGCGAACGCGGAGAAGGACGAACATCGCACCGGCGCCAAGGAGCAGAGCGGCTGAGCCCGGCTCGGGAACCACCTGAAGCTGATCGACACGGAGGACGGATCCCGACGACAGGTCGGCGTAAAACCCGATGCCCGTGATCGTCGACGAAGCCAGATCGGAGGAGATTGTCGTATTGCCTACACTCATCCCGACGCCTTGGGAGAAGGTAAACGAGCGCCACGCGGACTTATCGGTGGTAAAGTTAAAGGAGCGATAGACATCCTGCGCCGGTGCGTTCGTAAAGTTTGCACCGCTCGTAAAGCTGGTCGGAATAAAGGTGGAATCCGTGGCATACCAGGAACCGCTTACCTGGACGAGAAGTCGCAACGGGGACGCGGGTCCATTGCCATTCATGTTCCACGAAATCGTAGTGGGATTTGCCAGGCTGAGTCCCGTCTGGAAAGTGGCGTAAGACTCGGCCGCCGGCTGAGGACTCCCGCTATTGACGATCGCGAGGAAGCCAATCGCAGGTCCGGGATTTCCGGCCAGATTGGCGATGGCCACATACTGGCTGCCTCCCGTCGTGCTGGTGATGTTTGTTGCAGAGGCGCCCTTGTATGCGGTCCAGCCGATCGTGCTCATCGCGGCATTGGCGGAGCTATTGCCGGGAAACGTCTCCAGGTAAATCGCCGCGGCATGGGTAGCCTGGGTGCAGAGAAAGAGGGATCCCGCGGCCAGCAGGACGGCCGGCAACATGGCGACACGATGAGATATGGTGGTTACTTTCATAGGTTTGTGGAGTTGGATTGGTTGATTTGCGTTGTATTAGGAAGTCGTTAGCTACCGGCCTCATCCTCCCGGGTGATCTCGTACGAGAACCCCGCGCCATCACCTCGCCCGGTAGAGAGATCAAGAACCCGGCGGCCGTCTTTTTCACCGAGAGAAATCTCTTTGACCCGGGAGCCGTCCGTACGAACGCTCCAGGCCCGCCAAGTCCCTGCAGGCAAAGCCAGCTCCACAGTCGCCGACGCCCGATGCGCCAGATGCGGCATCTCCCCCAGTTCCGCTAGCAACCGGCGATTCGAATCCTGGAACTTCATTCCCTTATTCAGCACATCAGTGAGGTGCAGGAGGAGGATGCGGCGGCTTTCTACCAGAGCCTTGCCATCGACAGACGCGACGCAGAAAACGCCAAACGCCGGACCGTTACGAACACTGAGGAAGTCCCCCCGCCCCACCTCTCCTCCGGGCAGCACAAATCCCGCGCTACGCGGCGTCGCAAGGGCAAACATGCCGCGCGACGGATCAAGTTCGATCTCCCCTGTTTCACTTTTGATCAGCGCACTGCCCGACTTGTCGGTCAGCGAACCCGCGGGCAGCACGCCATCCCGGATGAGCCGTGCGACGAGGGAACCATCGACAAGATAATCACTGTCTCCGCCCTTCTCTTTGAGCAGAGCCGGATCATCAAACACCCTCGCCCTTACTGACAGAGCATCTCCTCCAACCGTGGGCAGCACACCGATTTTCGCGACAAGGCCCAGACGGGAGAACTCCCGGGGAAAATCCCGGGGCCGAGTCCCCTCAACGCCAAACATCCGGTCCGCACCGGGTACGAATCCGATTACGGTAGTGGCTGGTCGGACATCGCCCCGTCGGAAGACGAGGGCGCTGAAACGATCCGCCAGCATTCCAATAGGATCAGTCGATAAATCAAAAATACTTCCGATCCCGATGGTGTCCAGCCGAACATCGCTTGATGCATAGTCGAAATTAAACATGGCATCCCACCCTTGCAGCGAGGCGTAGGAAGGAGCGAGGAGCGCTCCCTCCGCCCGATACATGTTGGGCATGACGAAGTTGAACTCCGTCACGGTAAACGGTCGCCCGAGCACGCGGGTCGGCATGAGTAGCCGCGGGAGCGAAGATTCGTAACGGACCGCGCTGGTTTGGTTAAACCGGAAAGGCAGCTTCCACAGCGCTCCGACGAAGAGCGGATGATCCCAGTACATATGGGTATCGACGTAGTCGTAGCGTTCCCGGGCCAGGGTGAGCATTTCCAATTCGTGGAAATTCGCACCCGTGATGGGAGCTTTTGCGCCGAGATCCCGCAAGGTCGCGCGCAGGCGATCATCCGTGCGCAGGTGCAGGTCCATCAGGAATCTCAGCTCCGCAGCCGGGTGCGCGGCGACCACCTCGGCAGGCTGCCCGTCCTTCCATTTTTCAAAAGCCTGCCGGTAAAGCTGCGCCAAGGGTTCATCCCCACGAGGCAGCTCTAGCGGAGAATCTTCATTGACCGGACATATCCCGACCAGCACCGGATCATCAGCCAGCGATAAGCCGGTGTACGGATTGACGTGCTGGAGGAGAGCCTGGGCAAAACGCTTCCACGAATCAAACGCCTTCTCCGAAAGCGGGATGAGTTGTTTGATCTCGTGGTCAAAATCGCGCCCCAGATCGGGAATCTCGTCCACGCGGAATTTCCGCATCGAATACAGATCGATAGAAATATAGATGCCCCGCTTCTTCAACGCGGCGATCAGGTACTCCATGCGATCAAGCCGCTCCGGGTCGAATTCATACGACCTGCCCCCCGGTCGCACCAAACCCGCATCGTAATGGTGCAGTCGGACAACATTGTATCCGGACCGAGCAAGGCGATCCGCCACACGATCCGCCAGATCGTGGCTGGGGAAGTTTGCCTCAAAGCAAAGATTCGCACCCCAAAAGCGGACCAACTCCCCGGGTTTCTTCTCGAACTCAAATCTGCCAGCAGGAGAGACCTTGAGGAATCCCCATTGCCCGGCTGGGCCTTCGTTCAGGAACGAGAAGTCAAAGACGCTTCCCTTGTCGATATCAAGTCGATGGGCAAAAGGCACCCACTCCCCCCCGGCCTTGACAACAGTGGGCTGATTACTCGGGAGCTGGATCCGATCATTGGAAACAGACAATCCGGCGACCATCCAAAGAGCGCGCCCCGAGCCTTTCAGCCTTATCTCCCGCAGCGGCTTACCGGGCAGATCGAAGCGCGAAATATATAATCCGACATTGCTGCTCTGGTTGAGCCCGGTCCAGCCCACGGCGCCATTGGATAGCGGCACAGGCCCCCACCAGTCCCCCACGTCGCGGTTGGCCAGGATGGGGAACTCCTCGACCGTTCCATCCGCAAATACCGCCTCGAGCGAGCCGACCTGCCCGTTGCCATCCGGCAACCAGGCACTCGCGTGCAGGAGATACAGGGCCGCAGGAGACCTCCCCTCGACCGGGATCGCGACCTCCCGCAGAAAGCCGTCATTGCCCGACTCTCGCCCGGTGAGCACGAGACAGGTGCGCTCATCTTGCGAGGCCTGGGGCAGCAGATCAAAATTGATTCCGTGGAGCTTGAGGGGACCGGAAGGCAGCACGCTCATGTCATTCAGAGGGCCCTGATCGGTCCACCCCCCTTTGCCGTCCGCAGCGACCGGATCCTTCCATCCGCGATTTACCTTTTCCTTGATCGACACGGGCCAGCTCTCGTAGGGGATCTCGCGTAAGGTCAACTCGATCGAGTACCTGGAGTCGTCTCCCTCATGAACCAGCGGGATGCGTATCTGGAACGCCTCCCCTCCCCAACGACGGTCATCTTGGATGTAAGCGTACCTGCCTCCATTCACCGAAATTTCTCCGGAAGCACCCGGCAGCGCCAGATCGCGCGCAACCCCAGTAAAGAGGACCGTGTTCTCAAAGTCGTTAGGAAGCACCTGAGGGGAGCCATTAACCTTTATCTCCCGGCCTGCAGAGGCCTCTATCGGCAGCGAGGTGGTCACACACAACACCTGCGTCGGGATGTCTCCCAGCTTCTCCACGTCGTAGCGGACATGGATCGCGCCATCGCGGCCTTCGCTTATGGTTTCCTCCACCAGCAGGCTGCTGCTGTCGGAGAGCTTCATTGCGCCTCGGGTCTTCCACTCCCCGTTTTCCACACGCGGATAGCCCTGCTCCGTCTTGAAATCCGTCTGGTCGACCCTCCTCCACGTCGAATCAAAATGCGCCAGGGAAAACGCCAGATCGCCCAGAACAAAGCTACCTCCCGCTGCCGGGGAAAGACTCTGCAAAGCCCCGAGGTCTCCAGCCCGCAAAGAGCAATGCGCCAGCACAAGTCCGATCACTCCCCAAGCCAGCCGGTGATGAATACGCCTCCGAGGCACTGCTTTTCCTCTCACTGTACAAAGCCTCCCATAAACCTTAATTCCCCCACCGCCAGCGGGTGTCAGTCGCCGGTATGGTTTGAGACAACGCTTCGACATGGCCATCGACGAAAAGGAAATTGGCGGTATGTCCCGGGTGACGTCGCGAGACATCAGCCGTCGCAAAGGGTGAGAAGTAGTCGCTGTTTACATCGGCCTCAACCACCAGAAATGTCTTGCGCGGCTCCGGCACCGCGCTTTTCCGGTAGAACCACGGTGACCAGTCGATGGCGACATTGTAGGCGTAGGAGGCGTTACGAGTTTTGCGATTAAAAGATGGATCTGGGCAGACGAACACCCCAGCCGCCTTGGCCAAGGGAGAGGGTCCCATGGCATTTTCTGGAAAATCCAGGTAGGGCCCCAGTTTCCACATCCACGTCTTTGTCGGCTCCGTACCCTTGCCGTAGATCTCCGGATAGTATCCGCGATTTTCCTGTAGGTAGAGTTCCATCCCGAGTCCGACTTGCCGCAGATTAGACATGCACGCGACAGCATGCCCTCGAGCCCGCACCGAGGATATTGCGGGAATCACCATCGCCGCAAGCACCCCAAGGATGACGATGACCGCAAGCACTTCGATCAAAGTAAAGCCCTGATCAAGGCGGCGGGGCGCAGAGGAACGGCAAATTTCGGGCATCATGGAATTTCTCTGGGGGAGAGCTAGTGAGAGCGGTTTTCTTGGGTGAGACGACGATTCCAGTTTTTGGTCTTGGAGTGCAACGGGTCTTTACGCTAACAGTTAGCACATGCGCGTGAGCCTGAGACAGATCGCCCGACAGGCGGGTGTGAGTGTGTATACCGTGTCGAAGGCCTTGCGAGGTCCGACAGGGGTGAACCAGGAAACCCGCAAACGCATCCTCACGATCGCTAAGAAACTCGGATATGTGCGCGATCCCAGCCTATCCAACGCCCTGGCCTATGCCCGACGACCGGACAAGCCCATCTACCGCGAGACCCTGGCCTTTCTCGCCGATCTACCCCAGGATCGATATGCCTCCATGCCGTGGCTAAAGGAGATCTGCGACGGCGCCTCACAGCGCGCGCGGGAACTTGGGTATACGCTCGACTGCTTCTCGTACCCCTCCACGGAAAGGGACCAGCAAGCCCTCTCCCGGCAGATCCTGGCGCGAGGCATCCGCGGTTTGATCATCTCGCCCGGCATTACCACCATACCGTTTCACCTAAAGTTTGACTGGTCAAAGTTTGCAGCCGTTGAGATTGGCCAGACCCTCGTTGATTCCAAGCTGACTAATATCACACGCGACTCCGTCGAGGACTTCCACGCCATGTTCGTGGAACTCCTAATTCGCGGCTACAAGCGCATCGGACTCGCTGTGTCCAACCGCGAGGAGATGAGACACGGCTGGGTAATTCTTTCCGCCTATCTCACGTTCCAGTATCGGCATCCGAAAATCACACACCTCCCTCCCCTATCGAATTTCTCGTCTAGCAACTTGGAAAAGTGGCTCAAAAGAAGCCGACCCGACGTAGTCGTAACCAATGGACAATGGCTTCAAACCGGGCCATATAAGCTGGACAACTCCATTGATGTCTGCCGCATCGATGCCTTTGGGGGTACTGACTCGGGACTACGACCGGACTACTCCAACATGGGCTGGACGGCAGTGAATGCGCTCGCACTCAATCTCCAGCACCGCGAAATCCATATAACAACTCGCTCCCAGTCCATAACCATACCAAATGCATGGAGGGAAGGCTCATGCCTTAGGTTCCGTCCCCTCGATTCCCCAGCAATGCCTCTCTCGCTTCACGAGCAGAGCAACTAGGCGACGAGCCTCCAGGCCCTCTTTAAGAGGAGGAATTTCACCCAAAACCAGCCAACATAATAGCATTATTCAATTTTGCAACGTCAACACCTATGCTGTGATACCAGCCAAATAGCTCCGGCTGGAACTTATTGGCTTATCTAAAGATGAATTCCTCTGCATTGGCTGCTCCATGGAGATAGGTGCGGACGACCTTGAGCCACCGGCAGATGGTTGACTCGAAAACTCCGAGGCGGCGCACAACGTCGCGTTGCGGAATTCCGTCGAGATAGACGAGACGCCCCAGCGCGGCGTGTCCGCGTGGCAATACCCTCTGACGAGCGGCCCGACGCAGGATCCGGTGGGCAAGAGAAAAGATCTCATCGCCGCTCAGATCACTGACCTCACTGCCAGAAGCTCTCGGAATGATTCACCAGCAGCTTCACAACATTCACGCCGCCCTGGGCGAAGATGAATACGATGCCGAGACCCTGCTCCAGGAGCTGGGTCGGCTCACCGCCATCGCGGTCGCGGCCAGCGCGGATTTCATCCTTCGCGAAATCAACAACGACTGACATGACCTGCCAGAAGTGGACATCCGAACAGGTGGAGAAGCTTTTACATTTCCACCAGCAAGGTCATGAAATCAGGGACATCGCAAGGTTGGTGGCCCGCACGGAAATGGCGTGCCGGCTCAAGCTTCACGCCCTGGGCCGATCCAGCCAGCGCCAGCTTCCCTCGGACGACAACGTCTTGGATCTCAGAGAAAACCCACCCGCTCCGGACTCCGAGTCCGAGCCTACGCCTCGCGACTCCTTTCTGCCGGCGCAGGCAGCCCGCGGCGAGAGTTCGCGCTCCCAGCGGTGGTGATTATCGTGGTGGAACTCCTAACCCCACAGAGGCTCCATGAAGCACAGCACGCAGTTTCCGCGACTGCGTTGGTTGTGTGGAAGTGCCCACCAAGTCGTAAGCGAGCTAATTGCGAGTACAAACACCGACTCCGGCTACCGCGAATGGTATGCTGAAAGCTTCATTTTAGTTCGCTTCCGGAAATAGGCGATGCAACTGCACCGGGTTTCGGTCAAACCGGAGGCTAATGCGAATTCCGTTCCAGATATGGACGAGAAACTTTTCGAAGCCATCTTCTGCTATCAGGGGGCGAAGCTTGTTTGCTCGACGATCCTCCAGCGGTAGTAGCCTTCCAGTGAGGGATTCGAGGTATCGGTCGCGGCGTCCGGCAGATTGGTATCGGCGGGGTTGAGATAGCGCTCGATCGTGGTCGATCCGCGATACTCGCCGGTGACGACGCCGAGAGATTCATTCCAGACGGCGGGGTTGGTGGAGCGATTGTTCAGCGATTGAGTTGTGTAGTAGACGCGGAAGGTATTCGACTTGGTGGTGACTCGCGGGTAGATCGTGGCGTAGGGACGCTCGCGGAGGTTGTCACCCACGTAGGTGAAGTTGTCTCCGTACCACGCCGTTCTCGCCGCAGAGTCGGATGTCCACGATGAACCGGACGGGACAAGGAAGATGTCGCAGATTTCCGTGGCGGAGCGGAAGATGTCGCCTTGTGAAAAACGCTCTTTGAACTGACGCAGGGTTCCGTCCGTGTCATTGAGGTTCAGTGATGATCGCGCAGAGCCTGAAATTACGCGGGTGTAGGCACCGGAAACCTTGCCGATCTGAGCGACCTTCTCGGGACTGAGGACGGCGCGGAGAGCGGTGTTGCGAGTGATATAGGTAAAGGGCAGGATCTGGTAATTCATATTGACCTTTCCTGCGGTGGAGAAGGGTTCGCTGATAGCGTAGGGTTCGGCGACGGGCATCCAGAAGAGATCGAGCAGATAGTGATCCCTGGGGTCATCCGATCCGGGATGCCCTGTTGGCCCGGGGCGGAAAAGCAGGGTCTGCCAGGGTTTCATTGACAGGACCCCCGTCGGGAGCGAGCCGAACATCGCAGGCGATGGCACCTGGCGATTGGCGGAAAAGAACGAGGCTCCAATGGCGGTTTCGCCGTAGTCCGTTTTGAAATACGGGTCTTCTGTACCGGCATTATAGATTGTTCCCTCATCCGGTTTGTTGATGAAGGGGCCATCGAGCCGTCTTCCAAATCCATTATCCCAGTCGCCCGGAATATTCGATGATCCACCCACGAATGCCCCCTGCACGGTGGCAGGGACAAAGGGCTTCCGGTTCTGGAGAAGAGCGGGATCGTATAGTGTGCCACGGATGGAGCCGCTAAACTCCAGCACCGGGGTGTCAAAGCCGAAACCCTGGGCCTGGGTTCCTGCGGATGGGTGACGGACAAACACTGACGATGGGACGTTGGTTCTGGCCAGGAGACGGTAGTCACCGCTTGCTTTGGAGGGTACAACACCGAAGACGACATCAGCGGGATCAATAAGCGTGGTCGGGAAGTTGTTTGATAAGGCAGAGCCCTTCCCAAACCGATCGTTGAGGTCACTGAGGTTAACGCCAAACTGCCGAAAAACTGGCAATGATGGAATCGGCAGCGTCGAGTAGCTCGGAAAGTCGATGTCGTAGGTTGAAACGAGATTCGATTTCTCGTCGTAGAGCTGGATGGTCAGCTTGCCGCCGGAGAAATCCATGGAACCCGGTCCTGTTGGGATCTCAAGGATCTTGCTGTAGAAGGGAAACTCCGCATAGGCTCCCGATTTCGGCGGCGAATTGGGGCCGAACTTGCGGAGAAGAACCCGCCAGTCGAGAGGCCCCCCGTAGGCGCGCGAGTGAAGGGGAGGCGTCGTAAAAAATAGCGGGATCGATGCACTTCCCGGCATGGCCATCGATTGGTTGTTAAGTTTAAAGGAATTGAGCCCCGAAACGGTAATGTTCGCATTGGGGTAGTGACTGCTCCATCCGAAATTGGGATCGAAGAAGTTCATGACCAGGAAGGCCTGAACGGCCCGCGTGGAGTTTGCCGGGGTGAAACCGGGGAGGGATCCAGTATAGCCCACCGTCCCTGCCTGGCTAGAAAGGACCGGGGTGGCGCTTGTCGAGCCGTTGGATCCCTCCCCCACGGCGACGAATACAAGCGCCACCTCGGTAATGCGATAAAATCGTCCAAAACCTTGCGTACCCCAGCTGGTTGAAATGCTCGGCGTCACCTCGCCAAGTCCGTAGGTTTCGTTTGAGGCGGCGCTAGGCGAGCGGGTAGCGTATTGATAGGTTTCGCTTAATGTCGAATCCCTCAGGTTCATGCAACGGATGTAGTCGAAAATCTCGGTGAGAATCTGCCGGGTTTCAGCCTGCCCGTATTTGTCGACGAAGCTTTTGCCGACGCCGGGTACATTGCGCTGGGTGGAGCGATCGAGATAGTTCAGAAGCTCCTGATTACGATTGAGGGAAATATCAACAGTGGTGCTGCGGGGATTGAGACGGGTGAAATAATACGGCTTGCCATTGATGGTGGAGGCAAAGGCGATGAGACGATCGACGGGAGTTCGATAGCTGTCGCTGGAGTTTTCCGAGACGGGCCAGGTGGCAATGCGGGGCTGGCCGAAGAGATTCAGCTCTGGCGCGCGGCTGGTGGCGGTGAGGAAAAACTTCCCCACCTCGGTCTGGGAAAGCGTCAATCCCGAACTGGTACGCGCGGGGCTGAAAAGCATCTCTCCCGTACCGGAATAAAAGCGACCAGATTTCGCGGTGACGGGATTGGAGGAGGCCGTCGTTGTAGCTGTGCCTTGCTTGGAGCCGTAGTCGTCATTGTAGCGAGGAAGCAATTTGAAGAGATTCGATGTCTGCCCCATGGCCGAGGGGTAGGTCCCGAGATCGACACCCAGAGCCGTAAAGACTGCCTTGAGCGAAGTGGTGGCCGGGTGACCGGGATAGCGATTGAATTCCCGGGCCATGGGCTGGCTGTTTGCCAGTTTGTGTTCGTCCGGGGCGTCAACATGGGGAGTGTCCCAGAAGGTCCCATCACCGGCAGTATTGACGTTGATCTTGCAGCTTTCGTCATCGGTCCAGAAGGCAGTGCGTCCCACGATGGGATTGTCCGCGCTTGGCTTCACGTTGGAGTTGGCAAAGGTGGCTATTTGTCCCGAGCCGCCATTGTCGGGCGCGATGATTTCGCCATTGCGGAGAACATAAAGCCATCGCACTGGCATGGGAACAGGCTGACTGCTGGAAGAGCCCGGCGGATTTGTCAGGGCAAAACCATCGAGGTTGAGGAGGCCGGAGCCTGTCGGAGATCTCGGATCGAGAATGGGATAGCTTAGGGAGGACGTGCCGGTGCGCACTGCCGGGGCATTGAGGTCCACCCAAATCGCGGGAGCAGAAGCCCAGTTGGCAGAGGGAACATCGGTCGCCAGGGCGTTGTAGTTGGAGGCAGTCAACGATGATGCCGAGTAGAGCCGATAGATGGTGTCGAGCGAGCCGTCGGACTTGAAGGTGCGGATGGCGCCGGGCTGAGACGCCCACACGGAACCCGCAGGAAGCTGGGTGGCGAGATTGATCTGTCCCTGGACGATATTGACTGTGTTGTCGGCGATCTGCCGGGTGGTCGCGGTGGCGCCATAGCTTGCGGCTGCGCTGCGATTGGACCCGGCGCGATTGAGAAAGCCGATGGCAAGGGCGGCGATGAGAGCCACCATGGCGAGCACAATCACCAACGCCACGCCGCGTTGCCTGGATCTTGCTAATGTCGGGAGGATCATTATGGCCGGTAGGTGCTGGGAGTTCCTGTCATGGGGTTGATCTGGATGATCGCGTAGTTGCGGGGCAGCGATGTCTCCTTGGCATTTCGCGTCGGCAATACGGTCATGTAAGCCGTCTGCATATCCACGTAGGGAGAGAGCAGGCCCGAGGGAAAGATCTGAAAGGCGGCGTAGGAACTGCCAGAAAGGGGCGAGCCGGAGGGGATCGAGTTGGTAAAGCCGCATTTGGCGAAAAGACGGGACGCCGCAGTGGCGTCTTCAGAAATGCAGATCGCCGTCGGAAGCATTTCCGCGCGTGTCAGCGGGCGAGCCTGCGCGGCATTGGCGCCACTCGGCGGGTCCATCTGCCAGAGTTGAATGGCACTGACCCCGGTGGCGGATTGCGCGGGAACCTTGATGAGACGGACCTCAACGGGCCGATTCCTGGAGGAGGCGAGCTGGCGGGCGAGTTGGATCTGGCTTTCCACGAGTTGGGCTCCGCGGGTCACGTTTGTATTCTCGATCAGCGAGGAGACGGCTGGAACGGTGAGCGCCATGAGGATGCTAATGATGGCGATGACGACCAGGAGCTCGACGATCGAAAAGGCGCGGGGGCGAAAAATCACGGGCTCCATTTCGACTCCTTCATGACGACCGAGAGCGTGAAAATCTGAAAGGCAATGTTTTTGGCGGTTAACTTTTGCGCAACTTCGTCGAGATCGTGCTGAAACTGGGAAGCTTGGGTAAACTTCCCCGCCAGCGCGCTCTCGATTTCTGTTGGTGCAGACGATGATCGCGTGTCGATGCGCGCGGCAGAGGCTTCGCTGATGGCGATGAGAGTTATCTGAACCGTGGGCGGCAGCTGGTTGGCGGTGGAGGGCTGCGGCTTGGCTGCGGCGTTTTCGCGGGAGTTGTACTGGTAGTCTGAGGAAAGAGTCGTTCCAGTGGGATCATCCCCGGCGGAAAGGCGGGGCCAGACAATCATCGCAATGATGTTCTCAGTCACCGGAAGTTCCGTCGTCAAGGCCGACTGTATCCACGCTGGGTTGGAGACTGTCTTATCATCAAAGACCCGGAGACTCTCGGCAGGCTGGAGGCTCTGCATGAGCCGATAGCGCCATCTCGGGGCAGACGCCGACGTCGCCCGAAAGGCGTCGTCATTGCCATAGACCACACGGTATCCGCAGGCGTTCAGGAGGCCAGATGCAGATTGATAGGATGGTGATAAGGAAAACCCATCGGGCGCCTGAAAGAACACCTCCTGACCGCTGCTGGGATCCTTTGTGTTTTGACGCACAACAAAATGCAGATCGGACTGCCGCAAATAGCGAGTGGGCGATGTAGGGCTGTCGTAGTCCCAATAGGGATTGAGGATGGCCTGCGCGAGATGACGGGTGACAAGGTCGAAGGCCGAACGAGCCGCGGTAAACGCATCCGCCTGGGCGGTCGACTGCCGAATCGTCGATGTGGTCTGGCTCAATACGCTCGCGATCAGCGTAAGGAGCAGAACGAGCACCGTCGTCGCCACCAGCATCTCCAGAATGGTGAAAGCCCTTCTGAAGCGGCTGCGAGAAGACAGCGCAAATGGTGCAGTAGCCATACGGCAGGGTGGAGAACTACTGGTTCGATTGCCGCGCGGCGAACAGCGAAAAAACGAAGGTTTTTCGGGCGGCGGCTGCCGCTGTCGCGGGATAGGAAAGCGTCACCTTGATATTTTGGGCCGAGGTGGCGTTAAAGGTATTTCCTCCCACGGAGCCATTGGTCAGATCAAATTTGGCCTGATAGTATCCGCTACCGGCGTCCGTCTTCACTCCATCCTTGGTAAAGTAATATGTCGCCGAGTTCAGGTTTTGAACGTTGAAGGAGGCTTGGGGGTTAAATGATATCTGCTGAAGCTCTCCTCGGATATACTGGGAGATATTGGCGACGGCGGTCTGCGTGCTGGATTCGCGGAGGCTGTTGAGTCCCACCGGAAGGAGGCCGAGCGTTGCAATGAGGGCAAACGAGGTGATACCGATGGCGAGCACGATTTCCACCAGGCTAAAGCCGCAGGCGCGCGAGCGAATTGCGTTGGGGAGGAGTGTTCTCATGAGGGTCTCATACGTAATAAATACGCCCGATCCTGGTTAACAACCGGCGGTTTATGCATGTCGTTGCGTAAAAGAGGGTCACGGGCTGCTGGATTACCACGCAATGTTCGACGGGAGAACTCGCAGAAGGCGTTCAGAGTCCCTGCTGGCAAAGAGTACTCCCGGGGACCCATTCGCCGTCGATGAGGATGGTTTTGGGATAGCGGGGCTTTCCGCGCTCGTTTAGCATCAGCTGATCGACAACGAGCTGGACAGCTGCGGCTCCGACCATTTCGTGCTGCTGGTATATCCCGCTCCAGCCGGCAGGCTCTTTTTCGCGCTCCCAGGCCAGACTGGCCAGGCCGACATCCTGAGGCACACTCACTCCGGCGTCCTGAAGCCAGCTCAGGATGTCGTCTGAGATGCAGATGATCGCATCCGGTTTCGCCTTCTTGTACCAGCTGAGGAAATTTTCACGGTTCCAATCCTTCAGCGCGCTGGGGGTGAACCGCGCGATCTGATTAACCTTCGGCTGAGTGTCCCGGTAGAGGCAAAACGCCGCGCTAAAGGCTCCCTGCGTGTATCGATCGGCCCGGGCAGGAATGGCCAGGCCGATTCGTTTGTAACGGAGGTGGTTGAGGTTGCGGAGGATCTTTTGGGTATTCAGATAGTGGTTCGACCCAGCCTCGGAAAAGCGCGGCTGAACCATGCGAAAATCGTGGGTGGCGACGGCAAAACGATCCCAGTCCAGATGGAAGCGAACATAGGGATTCTCAAACATGGCAAAAACGATCCCCTGAACGCCCCGGGCCAGCAGGATCTCCGTGCACCGCCTGCTGCTCAGGTAGACGCCGTTCTCCTTGATCGGCACGGGATCGACCTGAAAGCCGAGTTCGTCGGCCCGCTTGCAGGCGCCGTTGTAGGAGATTTCCCTCTGCGGAACGATCGCGAAATATTCGTTGAGGGGAATCGGGGTGATGTAGGCCAGGATCGCTTTTGTGTGTTTGCGATTGGGACGTCGAACATTGAGCATGTTCGCGTTAACGAATGGGTTTGGGCGATAGCCGAGATCCCGCGCCACGCGCATGATTCTCTCGCGGGTCTCCGAGGGAATGGTGGGATCATTGCGCAAAGCTCGGCTGACAGTCGATCCGGAAACTCTTGCGGCCTCAGCAATGTCTTTCTGGGTAGGGGTATTCGAGGGCATGCGGCGGTCTCAAGCCTGGGAGGCAGGAAAAAATACCGCACCGTGGAACGCCTCGCAAGAGTTCCACAGCCGAAATGGAAAGTTATTTCCTTTTGGAAAGGATGGTCAGGGCGCCGGGACGATATCGATTTTGCGTATCTCGTAATGCCCTTCAGGAAACTCCAGACCGAGCCCATTGATACGATCAGCGTCCCAAGCCGAAATGTCCGGCGCAGGAAGGGTGATCGCAGTCCAGGCATTAGCCTCGACATCCACGGAGGCCATTGTCTGCTCCGAGAATATCGCTGGCTCAGCCACGCCTCTCCAGGAGGCCTTTACCGTGACGTTTTGGGCGTTGTCCAGCATTCGAAACTCGACCCGGATGGCATAGTTCCCCCAAGACTCGACAGCTCCACGAGGTATCTGGGTATGGTTGGCGAACCACCACATGATTCCAGACTTCCAGGCGGTGACCGTGAGATTAATCGGTGCTTCACCCTGCCGCGGCTCGACGCTTGCCTTCCCAAACGTGCCGCAGCCTCCCTTGTATTTTGAGGTCACGGTCGGTGGAAACAACTCAACAATAGGCTCCTCGCAGCGCGCGATCATTGGCAGCAGCAGGACAAGGAACAATACGCGATATTTTTTCATTTCGATAAGGATTCGGGGAGCTGGCATCGATAAAGAGCAGTCGGCGCCGTTATTTTGACTATTTAGCTGCGGCTGCCCCGGCAGGCTCCGGAAATGGACTGGCCAGGATGCGGGCCGCCGGGATCCAGATGTCGCTGTAGGCGCAGGAATCATACTGGCGCGGAGGGCCCATGCCGACTTTGTCCACTTCATTGTAGGAGTTGCGGGGATTGTCCTCGAGCTTGCCAAGCGCCCATATCATCCAGCCGACGTTCTCCTTGGCAAAGACAGTCACCATGCCCGTCTCAAATTCCCGGCATACGGTCTCGCTCTTGTTCCAATGCGTGGCGCCGAATTCCGTGCAAAGCACGGGGACATTATGTTTATCCCGGAACGCGGTGATGTTCTTTTCAACCTTCCACGGGTGATCATCCTCGGGATAATCGTGGAAGGCAAAAACGACGTTGTTGTAAGGCGCATCGACGGTAGAGGCAGTTTCTCCCCAGGTTTTTTCCATCGAACGGGAGTGGGACCAGTTGTTATTTCCAAGGAGAACGATGTGCTTTTTGTCCACCTCACGAATCGCTTTCAGGCAGCGGGTCAAGGCGTCTCGCGCGGCCTGCGGGGTGATATCGTGCGGCTCATTCATCAGTTCGTACCCGAGCACATAAGGGTTGTCGCGGTAGTGCGTGGCGACCGCCACCCATCCGTCGATCCACTTTTGGATGGTGGCTTCATCCCAGATCTTTGCGTTCTGCTTCTCGCGAGCGGTGGCTTCATCGATCGGCGCGCTCAGGTACTCGTGATCATCCAGGATCACATACATCTTGTGCCTGCGTGCCGCCTCAACGACAGGATCGATGAAATCTCGGATGTGGGCCTCGACATCGATAGGCCGGTCCTTCTTGCCATTGAAGTTGAGAAGGTAAAAGGAAAGCCTCACCGTATTGAGGTGCCGGTCCTTGCAAAACTTCATCACCGCGTCGTCCTGGGCTTTGATGATGACATCTCGGCAATAGCCGATCCCAACCGGGATGAATGGTTTTTCTCCCCCTTCGCTGAGCGGAGAGGTAACGATCTGATCGCCCTTTACTTTCAGCCATATGGCGTCTTCAGCGGGAGAAGGTGTAGCGACTGGTGCAGCAACCGGCTTCGTTTGTGCCGTGGCAGGTGCGGCGGCAAGGCAAAGCAGGGCAAGGAAACGAGGGAGGAGGCGCTTGAGATGGGATCGGATCATGGCGGAACTGGTGTACGGCTTGAGTGTCGAAGCAGTCGGATTATTCAGGTGGGATAACTGGGGAAGTCCTGAGAGCTCATCTCGCCATGCAGGCGGACGAGTGGAACTCAGGGAGCTTGTTCTTGGCTGCGGTGTGAACGTGGCTCATGGATTTGACGGCAGCAACACGCACCTTACGCATGTCGTTGCATGATCTCGCCAATCCTCCGCTCGGGAGCGAACTCATATTTTATCGGGCCGCGGTCTTTTCCGGGGCGGGACTGGAGACAGGCACTAGCTCGTAGCGATGAGGAACGGGAACCGCCATCTGGCGCTGGATGGAGCGCGCCGACTCCGCGGCGTCATCGAGCGAGCCCATAAGCCGCTCGAGGTTGCCCTTGATCGGCTCTTCACTATTGGCATAGGGAACCTGGAAGGTGTTGCGGCGGGTTTGAACCAGCGCAGTGCGCTTCAAGGTCAGATCGTGAACCTTTTCCGCCTGGGCGATCATCGGAGTGGGGAGCTTGGCGAGGTTGATACCCTCGGAAAGCTGGGCACTGGTGAACTCGCCCATTGTCTGGCCATCGATGAGGAGGCGGTAAGCGGGACCATCGGCACCGGTGACGCGAAGCGTCTGCTGATCGAGCAAACCGTCGAAGTCGATGCAGCGGAGCACGAGCGCCGTTTCCGGGTTCTCACGGTCCACCGGCATGGGAAGGGCATCATCGAGCTGGGTCCATGAAATCTTGCCATCCGCGATGGCGAGATCCGTCGCTTTGGTGTTGGCTGCGGCGGTAAACTTGCGGTTCGCCACGTCGATGCCGACATCGGTGACGAGAGACGGAGCGTTCCAGGCGCGAAGCAGTTCGAAAGCCATCGCAAGCTGCCCTGCCTTGAGGGGGTGGATGTGGTCGGGAATGATTTTCTCGGAAACGGGAGCATCGAGTGATTTTGCCTTTTCCAGCAGCGCGACCATGGGGGCGTTCAGGTCGATGACGGTCTGGTTGTTATCCTCGGCGATCTTTTGCACCGCATCACCGAAGCGAATGAGGACGGGATTGTAGCCGCCCGCAACCTTGCCATCGAGACCGCGGGTGACTTCGTCGTAGGGAGTGGGACGAAGCAGCGTGATACGAATGTCAGGGAAACGCTCCCTCGCCTTTTCCACGATGGAAGCCATTCCCGTGCGATAGGCGTCGAAAAGCTGCTGGTCAAAGGGGCGATACCGTCCGTCGTTCATCCCGAGCATCACGGTCATGACGGTGGGCTTGTAAACGAAGACGTCGCGCTCCAGGCGGGTATCGATGCTGCCGCTCGTCTTGCCTCCGGCGACGGTATCCCCTCCCCATCCCGAGTGGACGAAAGTGATGTCCATCGTCGGGAAACGAGTAAGAACGTAGGTCTCAACGAAACTCGTATACAGCCGCTGATCCGTGATGCTGTCGCCGTAGAAGACGACGCGATCTCCGTTCTTCAGGAAAAAGCCCTTCTCCGGGTCTGCATGAAGGTTTGAGACGGTGAGGACAGCAGGCAGGGCAAGCGCGATGAGCACGCAGCGCAGGGAGAAGAGTGAGGAGGCCATTTTTCAAAAGGGTAATTTCTCGTTTCCTCCGCGCAATGGGAAGGTCCCGCATCTCGTTGCGGAGATGTGCAATATTGCGTGCATTTACGCAACGTCATGCGTGACAAAATGGTAGTTCGCGTCACGAATGGGGTTAATAGCGGTGGGAGTATGACGAAGCTCCCATCCTCTCTACGCATTCTCCCCCTCACGGCGGCAGTCGTCCTGCCTGCGCTCTTCTCTTCCGCTCAAGCGGCCAACCTCACCTGGGATCCGACCGGAGTGCCCACCAGCCCGGCAGGAGGCAGCGGCACCTGGAATACGACGAGCTCCTTCTGGAGCAACGGTTCGACGGACTCCGTTTGGACCAACGCTAACAATGACAGCGCAATCTTTGGCGGAACAGCAGGTACTGTTACCTTGGGAACGCCAATTACGGTGAACAACCTCACCTTCAATACCAAGGGCTATACTATCACTGGCGGCACGATCACCATCAATGGAACCATCACGGCAGCAGGCGGTGGCAGCAGCAACATATTCTCAACAATCACGGGTTCCAATGGCTTGACCAAAGCCGGGAACGACATTCTCAACCTGAACGGTGCAAATACCTACACGGGCAATACGACCATCGCCTCCGGCTCCCTGTTTACGAAAGCTGCCAATGCGTTGCCTACGAACACGACCGTGATCTTCGGTAGCGACACTGCCTCACTGGTCCTGAAATCGGTTGGGCAAACGGTGGCAGGCATTTCGTCAACTTCGTCCCTGTCCTCTATCACAGTAGACGGCAGCGGTAACTTCGATCCCACTCTGACCATCGACCCCAGCAATGGACCCGGCGGCGGCACTGACTCAACATTTTCGGGTACCATTTCCAATGGTACGTCTGGCAATCACCCGGTTCTCTCGCTAACCAAGGCCGGAGCGCATTCCCTCACGCTCTCCGGAACCAATACCTACACTGGCGTGACGACCGTCTCCGGCGGCACTCTGGCGGTTAACGGCACCCACACCGGCGCTGGAGCCTATGTGATCTCGGGCGGTACGCTGGCCGGTACCGGCAGAATCACCTCCACCACAGGCTTCACCTTCAGCTCCTCCGGTACGCTCAATGCAGGCGCGGCCGGTACGGGCAACATCGGCACGCTGCTCCTCAATGGACCTGTAAGCGCATCGTCCGCATCCACCTTTGTCTTCGATGTCGGCGGAGCGAGCAATACCTACGACATCGTGAAGCTCGCCAGCCTCAACGCCAACAACATCACCCTGAGCCTAACCGACAAGGGCGCCTACACCTGGGTCAACGGGGATGTCCTCCATCTGTTTGAGAATATCTCGGGCGGGAATATCGCCATCTCCGGCACCTTTGCGGACATCCTCCTGCCGACACTCAGCGGCGGCCTGACCTGGGATACCTCGTCGCTTTACACCTCGGGAACCCTCGCAGTGACCGTACCCGAACCGTCCACCATCGGCACCATGATCCTCGGCATGGCGTTGACCGGCGCGATGATCGCCTATCGCCGCCGCCGCGCGTAAGCCCTTCCTGACGTCCTTTGAAACGGGGATGCCGGGGACCAAATAACCGGCATCCCTGCAAGCGGCGGCACCGCCCCGCCAGGCACGACGCTCTGCCCGGGATGAGTCAATTTCTCCCTTCGTCATCTCTCTTTCCAAACTGTGATCTCCTCGCCGCAAACCCTCGCGAAGCTGGCCCGCATCGAAGCCACCTATCGCAATCTGATTCATCGCCCCTCCCGTGAGCTCGAAGGCTCGTTTTTCGAAACCTCCGACCATCTCACTCCTCCGCCTGCGGCTGGCGGGGAACAGACCTGGAACCCGTATCAGGCAGGACAGACCTGGGGATGCGAAGGTGGCAGCGCGTGGTTCCGCACGGAATGGACTGCCGACCGCGACTATGACGGGCCGGTCTATCTCGTGGCTGAAACCGGGGGCTGCGAAAGCCTGCTCTTTGTCAACGGCAAGGCCTGCGGGATCTTTAACCACGCAGACTACAAGTGGCAGCGCGGCGACCACCGGGCTCTGATGATCGCGCAGTCGCCTCGTGCAGGAAAGGTTTTCGAAATCCTGCTGGAAGCCTATGCCGGTCATCCCATCGTGGGCGCACACCCTGGGGATTCCGTGCACACGCAGGATGCCTACCGTCCGCCTTTCATCAGGTGCTTCAAGGGCCTGCATGTCGCCACGCGGGATGAGGAGGTGAAGGACTTTGTCGTCGATTTGCACACGATCCGCACGCTGGCCGAGGCACTCTCCGACCGAAGCTTTCGCAAAGGTCGCCTGCTGGCCGCGCTGGATGAAGTTTACGCCGTCCTGTGGGAAGAACCGGGCGAGGTTTTGGAGGACGATTGGCGGGCAGGAGTACGCCGCGCCCGGGAAATCCTCGCGCCCGAGCTGGCTTGCCGCAACGGGGACGTCGCTCCCCGCGCCGGTTTGATCGGCCACTCGCATATGGATACCGCCTGGCTTTGGACGGTCGCGGAGGCGAAGCGCAAGTGCGCCCGCACCTACTCCAATGTCCTGCGGCTGATGGAGCAGTATCCGGAGTACCGTTTCGTCCAGAGCTCGGCACTGCATGCAGACTTCATGCGCGAGGGGTACCCCGATGTCTTTGAGGGGATCAAGCAGCGCGTCGCGGAAGGTCGCTGGGAACCCAACGGCGGCGTGTGGATCGAGCCCGATGTGAATCTCGCCGGGGGCGAGGCCTTGATCCGCCAGTTCCTCGTCGGACGCCGCTTCACCCGCAAGCATTTCAACTACACCTCCGATACGTTCTGGCTGCCGGACACCTTTGGGTATTCCGCCGCGTTGCCGCAGATTCTCGCCGGTTGCGGTATCCAGTACTTTCTCACGACCAAGCTGACCTGGAACGATACCAACAGCTTTCCCTACGACACCTTCTGGTGGGAGGGTATCGACGGCACACGCGTTTTCACGCACTTCAACGACATTCATTGCGCACCCGACCCCGGGACGTTGATTAACAAACTCGCGGGCACCGGACCGAAGGACTTTCGCAAGACCGAGAACTGCGTACGGCACCCCGATGTGAACCAAGCGCGGCTCATTTCCTTCGGACGCGGCGATGGCGGAGGCGGCCCGGATTTTGAAATGCTCGAGCTAGCGCGGCGGGTGAAGGATCTCGAAGGTTGCCCCCGGGCCGAGTACACTACGGTGAGCGAATTCATGACGCATCTGCGGGATGACAGCCCGCGCGCCCCGCTGTATGTGGGCGAGCTTTACTTTGAAGGCCATCGCGGAACGCTCACCCAGCAAGCGGCCATCAAGCGCCTCGTCCGCGCCGCGGAGTTTGCCCTGCGCAATCTCGATTACTGCGCAGCGCGAGCCAGCCTCGCCGGCCAGGAACCCGATGCTGCGCGTCTCGATGAGCTCTGGCGCGTGCTCCTGCTGAACCAATTCCACGATATTCTGCCAGGAACTTCCATTCCGGCCGTCCACGATCAGGCGATCCGCGAACTCACCTCGTTGGTTGCGGACTGTCGCGCCTACGCAGGCGAACTCCTCAGTACGCTTTCCGACGAAAACTCCGGGACGATCAGCATTCATAATACGCTGGGCTGGACTCGCCGTACGGGATGGATCTCGGCAGACCTCCCCTGCCCGCTTGGTGTCGCCTCACAAATGGTCGAAACACCATGGGGCGAGCGCCGCCGTGTTCTCGGCCGGATCGATCTCCCACCGCTCGGAGCACGCGTCCTTGAGGTCGGATTACCGGAAGAGGATCAGTCACCACCATTCCGCTTTGCCGATGATACGCTGGAGACTCCGCATGCCGTCCTGAAATTTGATCACGCCGGACGCATCGTCTCGTGGCTGGATCGCTCCAGCGGGCGCGAACTGCGCACGGAGGGCAAGAACCCGCTCAATACCCTGGTCTTTGGCGAGGACATCCCGGCTCAATGGGACAACTGGGACATCGATTCCGATCTCGAGCACAAGCTCGCGCCGCTGGATTCGCCCGCCGAGTTATCTCTCGTGGCCTGCGGACCGTTGCAAGCCCGCCTGCGGCGCTCGATCACGCTCGGTCGACGTTCCCGGATCACCCAGGACATCGTCGTCCACGCGCACACCGCGCAAGTAGACTTTGAGACGGTGGTCGATTGGGCCGAGCCCCACCGTTATCTCGGGGTCGAGTTTGAACTGGCTGTTCACTCGCCGAACGCCCGGCACGAGATTCAGTTTGGCCATCTCCAGCGCGGCACTCACCGCAATTTCGCCGAGGATCGCGCGCGCTTCGAGGTCAGTCAGCACAAATGGTCCGATCTTTCGGAATCCGCCTTCGGCGTCGCTTTGCTCAATGATGGAAAATACGGCCTTTCCGTTCTCGGCAGCCGCATTCGCCTGTCGCTCCTGAAGGGTGGCGGACATCCTGATCCGCGCGGTGATGCCGGAGTGCATACCTTTACGTATTCGCTACTGCCTCATGTTAGCGGCTTCTCCGTGGAAGCAGTGGTACGTCCGGCCTACGAGTTGAACACGCCGCTGCTGGCGCATGAGGGCGCGACCCGGATTGCGGAATCGCTGATCGCCGAGCCGCACCCCGATCACATCATCGAAACAGTCAAGGTGGCCGAGTCTGGCGAAGGGATCGTCGTACGTCTCTATGATGCGGCGGGCAGCGCATCGCCCCTGGCGGTCACGCCCAAGTCCGCGCTCGCATTCGCCGGGGATGTGAACCTGCTGGAGGACCCCGTCGCGACAATAGCCTGGCATCGTCCGTTCGGCATCCGTACTGTTTTGCTCAAAGCCAACTGAGCCCGGGCGCGTACCGGAGATCAATATTACCTCGTCCCATGAATGACCGTACCCAGACTGCGGAAGCCTTTGTCGAAAACACCCTGCGTGCCTTGACGCTCGAGGAGAAGGTGTCTCTCTGCCACTCCGGGTCGAAGTTTGGAGTGAATCCCGTCGAGCGCCTGGGCATCCCCGTCTTTGAAATGTCCGACGGCCCGCATGGCGTACGACATGAGATCAGCAAGACTTCCTGGGAGCCGGCGGGATGTGACGACGATCACTCCACCTATCTGCCCACTGGCACCGCCCAGGCCGCGACCTGGAATCGTGAGCTAATGGCGCAGGCAGGGGCGGTCCTCGGCTCGGAGGCGCGTCATCGCGGCAAGGATGTGATCCTTGGGCCGGGACTCAACATCATCCGTACTCCGCTCTGCGGACGCAACTTTGAGTATTACAGCGAGGATCCCTATCTCGTGAGGGAGTTGGTCGTCCCGGCCATTCGCGCCATCCAGGAACAGGACGTCGCCGCCTGCGCGAAACACTACGCCGCCAACAACCAGGAGCTCAACCGCACGGGCACTGACGTGGAGATGGATGAGCGTACGTTGCGCGAGCTGTACCTTCCGGGCTTTGAGGCCGCAGTGCGAGACGGCGGAGTGCTCACGGTCATGGGTGCTTACAACAAGTTCCGCGGGCAACACTGCTGTCACCATGCCTATCTCGTCAATGAGGTGCTCAAAACGGAGTGGGGCTTTCAGGGCGCCTTTATCAGCGACTGGGCAGGAGTGACCTCCACCGAGGAGGCGGCGCGCTGCGGCACCGACATCGAGATGGGCACGAATGTCGCATCCTTTGACGACTTCTTCCTGGCCCGAGCCTATCTGGATGGGCTGCGCTCCGGTCGATACTCGATGGCTGAGCTTGATGACAAGGTCCGCCGCACCCTCCGGGTGATGTACCTCGCCGGGGTGTTTGATGCCCACCGCAAGGCGGGCTCCCGCAATACCCCTGAGCATCAGCGCGCAGCACTAGACTGCGCCCGCGAGGCAGTCGTTTTGCTGAAAAACGAGGGCGACCTACTGCCGCTCGATTCCAAAAAGATCCGCCGCCTCGCCGTGATCGGCGAGAATGCCGCGATCCGCCATGCCGCCGGAGGAAACAGTTCCGGGGTAAAAACCCTTTACGAAATCACGCCGCTCGAAGGAATCCGCCGACTGCTCGGGGATTCGGTTGAGGTGGTTTATGCCCGAGGCTATCCGGACAATCGCGACGGACTGGAGCCGATTTCCACTCCACTGCTGTTCACCGCTGACGAGGGTTCCGGTGTTCGCGGATGGAAAGTGCTGTACCAACATGGTCGCTCCTTTGCCGGATCAGGCGTCGCGGGTTATGCGGAGAATGCCGCCTATCACGATCTCAGCGATACGCTGCCTTCCGGCTTTCACCCGCAGAATTTTTGCATCACCTGGCAGACGGAGCTGACTGCTCCGGAGACCGGGGCATATGCGTTTGGTTTTGTCACAGATGGCATCGCCGAGCTACTGGTGAATGGAAAATCCGTCTGCCGTACCGAGAGCGACGCGACACGCCATCTTCAAAAGTATGACCTCCAGCTCACCAAGGGCGAGGTCGTCGCCATCACCCTGCGTCATAGCAAAAGCGACAACGCCACCTATGTGAAATTTGGCTGGACCCATCCCGGACAGTCGCACACCGGCTCCGTCCGTGATGAGGCTCTCGCTCTTGCGCGCTCGGCGGATGCGGTGATATTCGTCGGCGGACTCACCCACATGGATGACATTGAGGGGCGTGACCGCAAGGATCTCACGCTCCCGGACGGGCAGGACGAACTGATCGCAGAACTCCTCACGATCAATCCCGACACGGTCCTGACCTTCATCGGCGGGTCTGCGGTGGAGATGCCATGGATCGAGCAGGCGAAAGCCGTCCTCTGGCTTTGGTACGACGGGATGGAGGGCGGAACGGCTGCGGCAGAGGTGCTCTTCGGCATTACCAATCCCTCGGGCAAACTCCCCTTTACCTTTCCCCGGCGGCTAGCGGATGTGCCCGCCCACAACAATCTCGGCACCTATCAAGCGGACATCAGCCATTACCGTGAAGGCCTGACGGTCGGATACCGCTATCATGTCACTCACAATGTGAAGCCTCTTTTCTGTTTTGGCCATGGCCTGAGCTATACGCGCTTCTCCTATGCCGACCTTTCGATTGTCCCCGGTCCGGAGTCGATCGTGGTCGAGGTGACCGTAACCAATAACGGCCCGGTCTCGGGCAAGGATGTGGTCCAGCTTTACCTGGAAGATATCGTGTGCTCCGTGCCTCGGCCCAGGATCGAGCTCAAAGGCTTTGCCAAGGTGTCTCTGGAGCCGGGCGAATCAACGCGAGTCGCTTTTGCCATCACCCGCAGGGATCTGTCCTTCTACGATGAGGCGAGCCGGTCCTGGGTGGTCGAAGACGGTGAGTTCATTGCGCACGTCGGAAATTCCTCCGAAAATCTGCCTCTGCGGCAAAGCTTCGTCTGGGCGTCCCGATAACAACCGCCAGTCGGCGGGCAAACACTCCGTCGCCTGCCTCCGTCTCGCGAGCCGCCTTATAGCGACTCGACGACGATCTTGTACTTTACCAGCACAGCGAGCTGGGACGATTGTTTGCGACGAGCGGCGGCGCGGTCGACGATCTTGGCGGCGAGCTTCTGAAAGGTCTCCTTTTCATCGGGAAAGCTCTGGACCCACAACGGCGTGGAATGCAGGAGATCTTTCGAGAGCACGCCCTCCAGGGTCTGCTTCTCGCGAATCCTGGCTTCAGCCTCGGCAAACGGCTTGCTGAAGGGATTCTCCGGGAACTCGGCAGCGAGGTTGATCCCGGAGGCGGCCTGCTCGGCGGAAAAGGTTTTGGTGCTCTGTCCCCACGTGACCTTCACGCTTTTGCCGGTGGGATTTTTTACCACGAGATTGAATCGGTTGAGATCATTGTTAAAGGGAATGAACTCCGCCATGCCGAGATTCGACTCCTGCTGGGCGGGATCGCCGGAAAAACAAAACGGATAGCGCGACGACTCGACCTCCACAAAGCCCTTCCCGGCGGCGAGTACCTTGTGGCCTGCCGTGGCCTCGGCTTTGCCGTCCTTCATGTCGAGCGTGATGGTGCCGATGTCTCCGTCGCAGCCCAGCGCCTTGAGAAACGCATAGGCCATGATGAGGTGGCCGTTGCGGTTCGGGTGGATTCCGTCATTGCCCGCGACATTGTATTTATCGCCGTACTTCGCCTTGGCTTTCGCCATGGCCTCGATCATGACCGAGTGGACGTCGGCAAATCCCACGCCCTGCTTCTCCGCCACGTCGCGGGCGACATTGCCGAGTTCCTTGAGCGTGTTGTTGTACACGACCGGGTCGAGTTTCTTGAAAGAATTCGTATCGACTGCGCCCGGCGTGCCGACCACGATGTTCCGCACGCCTGCTTTCTTCAATCCCTCCACGATGCTCGTCATGGCATTGCGGTAGGTATCGAGGGTGCCGGGGTTCACCGGCGTGTACCGGCCATCATTCATCCCGTAACACAGAGTCACGATATTGGGATGGAAGACGATAACGTCGTTTTCCATGCGGTCCAGGTAGCTCGGAGCGCTTTCTCCTCCCCAGCCGAACTGCTGTGCCTGAAGGTCCGGAGCGGGCTGGCAAAGGATCAGGTACTCCTCCATATAGACGGAGTAGATCCTCTGGGCAGTGATGGAGTCTCCGCAAATGGCGACAAAGTCCCCCGGCTGAAGCATCCCCGCGCGAGCGGGAGATGGAAGGGAAAGAACCCCAGAGAGCACGGCAGCCGCGATCAGGAAAGAGGCTGACTTTCGGGTGAGAGACAGAGGAAATCGCATAAGGAAGAAAGGTATCGTGTTGCAGTGGCAGGACCTTTCCATGCCTGGAAAGGCCCCCGAGGGACGGGTTCCAGCTTATCGTAAGGGCGTTAGCTTTTCAGAAAGTCCTCCACGCAGGCCTCGGCGACACCGATCTTGGTATCCGCGCCGGCGTAGTAGACACGCAGGATGTTTCCCTCGCGCAGCAGGGCGCCGCAGGTGAAGATGGCTCCGTCCACGTCGCCGTGTTTTTCCCAGTCCAGCTCGGGCTGGAGGATCCAATGATCCTGCCGCTTCAGGACTATGCGGGGATCATTGATGTCATGAAGTGCCAGGCCAAGACGATAGGTGTGCGCGGAGTCCACCGCATGGTAGACGTTCAGCCATCCCTGCGAGGTGCGAATCGGCGGAGCTCCCGGCCCGACCTTCACGTCGTCCCATGAGTTTTCCCGCGTCTTGATCACCACTGTCGTGTCGGTCCAGTGCTTCAGGTCATCGGAAAAGGAAAGGGTTACGCCTGGCAGGTCGGCTTCCTTCGTCAGCGGCCCGCGGCTCCAGGTGCGCCAGTCAAACTGTTGCTTCGGCAGATGACGGAAGGCAGCAGCCTCGGGCCGGTGGAGCAGGGCATATCTGCCACCGATTCTCTCCGGGAACAGGGTGGCGTTTTTATTGTACCCAAACTCGGCGAACGGGACGAGCTCCCCGCGATGCTCCCAGTGAATGAGATCTGTCGACACCGAGTATCCCGGGCTCGGCAGGCCGATGTCCTGGTCGTACAGGCAGTAGGTCAGGTAATAGGTGCCGTCGATTTTCACGATGCGACAGTCCTGAGCCTCGGAGGTTCCGCCGAGGAAGCCGAAAGGAATAATCGGTTCCGGGCGACGGTCGAAGTGAATGCCATCCGCGCTCGTAGCGAGGCCGACGCTCGTATAATAGCGTCCGCCCTCGGGATTTTCCTGCGTCCACCCCGTCTCGTGATCGATGGCTCGATAGAGGAGAGAGGTCGTGCCATTCTCCTCCCACACGGCACTGTTGAGCACCGCTCCGCGCTCCCACTGGACATCGGGGCGGGGTTCGAGAATCGGTGTGGTGGAGAGACGTGTAAGGGTCACTGGAGTACGAGACATAAACTTAGTTGGGGATGATGACCGAGCCGCCATCGGTCAGGGTGTTGCGAAGACGATCGGTATCGATGGCGCGTGCGGCCACGCCATCCTTGAGCGCGAGAACTGCGGCCACGCCAGCGGCTTCGCCGACTTGATTCATATTCACCATCACGCGGATCGCGCCATGGGCGGTTTCGTCAGCATCGATCATGCGGCCAGCCACGAGGAGATTGTCCGGGCCGTCCTTTGGCACCATGCTGCGGTACGGGATCTGGTAAAACGTCGGATTTTCCGCCGTCTCCGGTCGCCAGCGCCCTTGCTGATTTGGAAATCCGGGGCGTTCGTACACCTCGCGTCCATCGAGAAACTTGAAGGTATTGCCCGGTTTGTCCTGATGATGAATGTCGACGCGGTAGGAGCCATTGGCGATGGCATCGGGGAATCTCCGTCCGTAGAGTAGTTCCTCACCCTTGAGCTGATGCAGGCAGCGCACGTGTCGGGACTCGCGCACTCCGATTCGCGATGGCAGCGCCTGCAAGGCGAGTTGATTCTCAGGACAAACCTTTTTGAAAATATCGAAGAGCGCCCGCACCTGGCGACGGCCTTCGATTTCCGCCGCTGTCAGATCGTCGGCGATGGCCGGGTTGGCCTTGGGCACACGTGTTGCCGCCATCATAAAGATATCGGACCCCGGAACAGTCGCCCCCCATGCAAACCCCTCGGGAATTCCAAAGGCCTCGGCGTTTTCATAGATCGCCCGCTGAAAGTTCGTCGTCAGAGTCGACCAGCCGGACACCTTGGCGCAGGTGGTGGCGGGTTGCCAGTGGTTGGCAAAGTAGGTCTCCAACCCTAGACGATGGGCGAGATCTGCATCCCCGGAGGCATCAATGAAGAAACGGGCGCGGATGGCTCCGCGACCCGACTTGTTTTCCACGACGACGGCTTGGAGTTTGCCATCTTCCACCCAGGGTGCGACGAACTGAGTGTGAAAATAGATTTTTAACCCGTGCTCCTGCGCGATCTCATCGAGATCGGTTTTCAACTCCTCGGAGTTGAAGATGAAGGCGGCGCCATGGTTTTTCTCGATAGTGCGCACCGCCTCGCGGCGTTGAAGGCGCTCGACTACCTCGACGGTCAATCCGCCGATGATTGTGTCGCGATACTCGGCGTCGAGCAGGCTGTGCCAGATGTTCACCATCGAGCTGGTCGCAACACCGCCGAAGCAGTTCTGCATCTCCACGATCGCGACGCTCAAGCCGAGGCGTGCGGCGCGGATGGCGGCAAAAAGCCCGGTGCAGGACCCGCCGATCACACAAAGGTCGCACTCGTGGATCACCGGGGTCTGGATCTGTTCTTTAAGGACGGAAGACGATGAAGACATAATAAAAACTAGAGGCGGATCGGAAAAGGAACCATCAGGCTATGGGAACTTCGTTCCAATAATCATCAAGGAAAGGCTATTTCTTCCCGGAGAGGATCTGCTGGTTGCGCCGGATGAGGGCGAGACGCTGATCAAGGCAACGGCGCGTGGTCAGGCCGTCCTCCGGGGTGTTCAGGCACCAGTCGACGAGTTTGTCCACCGTGGTGCGCGCCACGTAGCAGCGCGTGTCGGAGCCGCCGTAGTAGATGAGCACCGTGCCGTCGGGCAACTCGACCCAGCCGTTGGTGAAGGTGACATTGGAAACATCGCCGATGCGCTCGCCCTCGTACGGGGCAAGGAAATGCCCGCCGGGTTGCGCGATGATCTTCTTTGGATCGTCCAGCGCGGTTATGAAGGCATAGAGCACATAGCGCAATCCCGAGGCGCAACCTCGCACGCCGTGGGCGAGGTGGAGCCAGCCGTGCTTCGTCTTCAGCGGGGGCGGTCCCTGGCCGTTCTTGACCTCCTTAATCGTATGATAGGCGCGCTCGTCGATGATCTCCTCCTTGCCGGTCTTGCCTGAGGTAATGTCGCGGCAGAGCGTCCAGCCGATGCCGCCGCCCGAACCCACATCGATGAATCCATCCATCGGGCGCGTGTAAAAGGCATACTGACCTTTCACAAACTCCGGGTGCAGCACGACATTGCGCTGCTGGCTCGACGGGGTCTTCAGGTTGGGAAGCCGCTCCCATTTCTTAAAATCCTTTGTCCGAACCATACCCGCCTGGGCATCGGCGGAGGACAAATCGGTCGGCGCGACCTTCCTGGCCCGAGACTCGGAGCAAAAGGTGCCGTAAATCCAGCCATCCTCGTGGAAGGTGATGCGCATGTCATAGACATTCGTCTCCGGCTTGATCTCCGGCAGATCGAGCGGTTCCGGCCAGAAGCGGAAATTGTCAATACCATTGGGCGACTCGGCGATGGCGAAGAAGCTCTTGCGATCATTGCCCTCCACGCGCACGACGAGACAGACCTTACCCTTCCAGAGAAACGCGCCGGGGTTCAGGGCGGCGTTGATCCCGAGCCGCTCCATGAAAAAGGGATTTGCCTCGCGGTCGAAGTCATAGCGCCACTCGATCGGCGCGTGGGCAGCGGTGAGCACAGGGTTTTGAAAACGCTCGTACACCCCGTTGTCCCAAGTGAGATCAACCGGATTGCGTCGGCGAAGCAGCTTTTCGTGAGCGGCGCGGACTTCGCTGACACGTGAGGCGAAAGTTGATTTAGCAGTACGTTTAGCAGGGGCCATGAAAATTAGCGCCGGGAATCTCCTCCGGCAGAGAACCGAGCTGTGCCAAAAGCCATGCATCGAGGCAACATTCAGCCCACGCATGTCGTTGCGTAAACTTTCTCTGCAACGACATGCGTGGAGAGATGATTGATCCTGAGGGAAGCGGAGATAAACTAGAGGCTACGTTTTCTCGACTCCCACCGCCCCTTTTCCCATGAAAGCTCTGGTTCTCATCCTGTGTACGCTCATTTCGCTTGGAAGCCTTTGTGCCAAAACTCCTCTTCTCGCCGTGGATTTCAATGCTCAGGGGAAGGGCGCGGCAAGTCCCACCATGCCAGGCTTTCAGCCTTTCGATGTCAGCATGACCGAAGCCAACGGACCCGTGGCCGCGTCCTTTTCTCCAGCCGATAACCTTTATCCCTCGCAGCTCGGCGTATCTGTCACGACGGGAAAATCCGAGAGCGACAGCGGACCGGTAGCGGGGCGGCTCTGTACCGTGGACCCCTCGATGGCAAACCTGCCCCTGGGCGCTTTGTACTATGATGCGATCTGCAGCCTCGATGGCAACCCGCTGATCGTTTCCATCACCGGCTTGAAGGCGGGAAAGAAATACACGATCGAGTTCTTCTCCTTCACGAGCACGCGGTCCGGGAATCAAACCCTTACCGATATCACCTCGGGAGAGGGCGGTGAGTTTTGCGCGATCGAGTGGGTCAAAGACTTCCAGTTTTCCGACTCCACTCCTGAAGAGGAATTCTCGGCGTCGCTCACGGCCACCGCCGATGCCAGCGGGAAAGTGATCATCTCGATATCAAATAAGCTGGGTTCGCCGCTCCTGAGCGGGTTTCGCATCTCGGAGAACTGATCCACAGCGCCTCGGCGGCACGGCCCCGGCAAGATTCCACGCATGCAACGAGATGCGTTGAAAGAGAGTTGGGTGGTCGAGAGGTGATCGTAGGTTAATGATCATCCAGGGGACTTCCCGCCCGCAGATTCGCAGGCGTCCTGATGGATGATCGCCAGAATACCATCTCCCTGCACTGAACTCTCATGCAAACAGCCACGGCAAACGTTCCGTCCACTCCGGTAACCGAATACAAGACGGGAAGTCTTACCTACTCCAAAAAGGGACTACTCATACTCTCGCTCTGGCTTCTCTGGGGCGACTTTGCCTTTCAGTTCTTTGAGTCGATCTTTGCACGGTTCATGCCCATCTTCCTGAAGGAGTTGAATGCCTCCAATACCCTGATCGGCATCATGACCGGCAGCTTTGCGGGATTGGTTAATGTCCTCTTCCTGCCCATGATCAGCCAGTGGTGCGATAATCTCCGTACTCCGATCGGGCGACGTATTCCGCTCCTTTATGTCTTTGCCCCGCTCACGGTTGTGACTCTCATCGGTGTGGGATTCGCTCCCGAGATGGGTCAGTGGCTCCACTCATGGGCCGGAGGATTGCTGCCATCGACCATGACCGCTGGCACCGTGACACTGGGTCTCCTTTGTGTGCTCGTGGTCAGCTTCCACTTCTTTAACATGGTCCTGGTCAACGGCTACAACTGGCTGGTGCGCGATGTCGTCCCGCTCAGCGTGATGTCACGCTTTCTCGCCTGGTTCAGCATCGTGGGAGCCATCAGCGGAACCTTGTTTCTCTGGTTTGTCTTTCCGCATTTGCTTGAGCACAGGCAGGTCATCTTTCTCGGAGTCGGCGTATTCTACATCGTGGCCTTTTTCCTCATGTGCATGAAAGTGAAGGAAGGCGAATATCCCCCGCCCGTGCAAAAGTCGGAGCAGCCTGGAATCGCCAGAACTTTCGTCACCTACTTCCGGGAGTGCCTGCAGATCCGGCTCTATCGGCACTTCTTTCTGACTTGCCTGCTGATGATCGCGGCGACCACCGGCGCGAATAACTTCATCACGCTTTTCGCAAGAGAGTCGCTCGGTTTGAACATGGGGCAGCTGGGGCATGTATTTGCGTGGACCTCAGCCATCTCTGTGTTGTTTTTCTATCCCACCGGATGGCTTTGTGATCGGTTCTCGCCCATGCACATCGCGCTCATCTCCATCATCCTCATCATAGTGAGCCAGCTGATGGCATTTCTGTTTGTGGGTAGCTGGCTGGGGTTCTTTATCTACTCCCTGGCGTATGCCCTGCCAGCAGTGGCATGGGGGCTCTGCCAGCGTGCGAGCTCGATGAAGCTCTTCCCGGCGGAAAAGTTTGGCCAGTTCTCCGGAGGCCTGAATGTCTTCGGCTGCGGTGCGCTGATCGCAAGCAATTTCCTGACCGGCCTTCTCATGGATGCCCTGCGGAGCGATTACCGCTTTGCCTTTCTCTGGGCGGTCGTGATGGCTCTCGCTTCCATTCCTTCCATGCTTATCGTCCTGCGCGAGTGGCATCTTCATGGCGGACGCGGCCACTATGTCCCTCCCCTGCCAAGCTGAGTTCCGACATATCGCTGCTTTCGCGAGGGTTTACGCGCTCCGAGTTAGCATTTGCAAATAACAAAATGTCTCTCCCGGCGCTTCTCGATGGAGAAGGAGTGGGGCATGGCTTTAGCAACACCCCACGCGTGGGGTGTTAATCCAATCAATTGTCAAATTGGGCAAAAAATTGGTAGACCGTTGCGGCGACAATCTTCTTGGCGAGCAGCGGATGCAATTGCTCAATTTCTTTTAGCAATTTGATCCGCTTCGCCTCCAGTTTTGAATTCCTGCTAGATTGCACCTGCTCATTGATGGCTTTGAGGTAGACCATGCCATAGTGAGAATTTTTATCCCTCATGGCTTCGACCTTCTTTTCGGGAAGATAATCGGCTATTGTAGCGGTCAACTCTTCAGCCATCCTGCGGAGCCGGGCCAGCCAATATCACCAATCGTGATATGAAGCACCTTCTGGGTGGTATACGTCCTCCACAAAACAAACCTTCCTAGCTTTACGTTCTCCCTCCAGCCGGGCGAAAAATCGGAGCACGTAGCTTTTTCCTGGTTCAACAGCGATGTTATCCGAGGAAAACTACGCTGCCCAAGGCTTAATGCCTCCCTGTTCGAAAGCGAGCACCAGGACATTTTTGCCCTCGTATTCTGCCGGCAGGACCTTGGCCTGACCAGTAACCCCTTTCGAAATTTCGAGTTTCCATCCATCGGTTTCCTGACAGAAGTCGGCATTTTTCGTGCCATACCTTTTTTCCGGATTCCATCCTTCTCCGCCTCTGAAGCGTTTTTCGGAAATGGATACGTATTGGGGGGCATAGCAATCGTCGCAAGTGTCAACGTCGGGCCTATTTCAGGGACCCAACCAACGCGTTGGTCATCGGTTCTAGGTGCCAGTTTTCCAAGATGCAGATCCCGTAATCCGGGAACGCAGGCAATACAGGACGCCGCGTCTTCAGCTCGATAGCCTGCTTCTCGGACCGAGCGCCGTACCTGGATCAGCTCCTAGTCGCTGGATGAAATGCGAAAAGCCGATTCGCGGAAGGCATATCCCCGTATCTGCCCCTTCGGCGCATCGTCCACGATGTACGTCACCACATGGATCTCGCCGTCGGGAAACTGCACCCACCCGGTATAGCCCGTATCCGGCCTGTCCGCCCGGTCATAATCGAGAGGAAGCACGCGGGTCGACGCCTCGGCGCGGCTCCGGGCCTTGCAGCTCTCCACGTCGGTCAGGCTCGCAAAGACATTCTGCGCCCAGTTCTCACGCCGCCCCCGCCCGCCCGGCTCGTAACGATAGGTGACCAGCACTTCGCCGCTCTGCAGCATCCCTGCGACCGGCCGATGACAGGCAGGGATCGGCATCTCAACGAGTCCCTCCCAGGTCACACCTCCATCGCGGCTAAAGACCTTGTAGGCGTCGCGGCCCATGCGGGAATTCTCCCGGAAAAAGCAAACGAGTTCTCCATCCGGCAGCTCCAGGAAGCTTCCCTCGCATAGTTTCAGATCGGACCTTCCAGCGATGAAGCAGGGTCCCGTCCACGAAAGTCCCTCGTTGTCCGAAAACCAGGCGTAGGACCGCCATATTTCCTCTCCCTTTTCATCGGCCCGGCAGGTCTGGGCGCTCACGAGCCAGCGCCCGGGCTGCGATCCATACCGCAAGACGGTGACTTTGTCGGGAACGATTCCCTCGATCGGCGTAGGCACTGCGTCCGACCAAGTCAGCCCGCCATCGTCGCTGAAGAACATCCAGTTGGTCTGCCGCCCTCCGGGTTTATTACCTTCGCCCGCTCCGCTAACTTTATCGACTATGACAACGAGACGCCCATCGTCGAGCGCTGTCACGCGGGGGCAGTTCCAGTGGGGATCGTCCGGACCATGCTTGGTCAGGCCCGGTGTTACGGGGCGCTTGGTAGTCCACGTGCGCCCGCGATCTTCGGAGTGCGTGACCATGATGCGGGTGTAGCTGCGGTCTCCATGGTCGGGACACTCGCTGAACACACAGATCATACGATCTCCCTGCAAGGCCATGTCCGGCCAGGCATGGTAGATTGCGTCGTCCCGGCATACGGGATATTTTGCTATCATTTGATTTTTATTCTTCCGCCCCGGCGGATTCCCCTCCAGGAGCAGCCGGAAGTGATGTATTATCGAGTTTCGTTGATTGCTCGCCGATCCGCCCCAGTACGGGCGCAAAGTCATCCCAGCGATGAGCAAAAAACACGGTCTGGTCTGCGGGAAGCCAACTCAGCCCGGGCGCGGAAACTTCTGCGCGCACACCTTGCAAGCCACCCTGGAGTGTGACGGAATCCGAAGTACGCGATGAGCCGAACAGCAGGATCGTCTCGAAGGTCTTGCCATCGTCGAGATTCTGCACCGCGAAACTCAGCGGTCGCGACGCACCCTGCGGTTTGCCAGCGGCAAAGTTCAGCGTAAGCTGCCCGGCTTTTGGCGCGAAGAGGAAGCCGTTCACTGCCTGCGAACCCTGCCCGAGTACCGCCACCTCATTGGGCAGATCCGTCAGCGGCGCCCGATAGATCGGATAATACCCGTAGAACTCGATGCGATACACGCCGGGCAGTCCGCCCGGAATCTCGAACACGGGAGCCTCATTGCTCAGGTAACGCAGTTGCCGAGGGCTGCCGTCTGCGTTGCGATCATGGAGCGGGATTTGCCGTACCTCCTTGCCCGCCGGATCGACGATCCGGGCGATAGACGGGAGCATGTCGACGCCCATCCGGCTCTCGAAGCGAAGTTTGAACGGACGGCCGTCCGGATTCAGCGCTAGGATCAGGGCAGACTCTGATCCGTCCCGCACCTGGTTCTTTCCCGACCGCGCCGGAAAGACCGGGTCCAGATTCACTCCCTGCGCCCGCGCCTTGTTCAACTCCGCCGGACTCAGTTCCGCCAAGGCCGCCTGCACTCCCGGAATCTCATCGAGCATTCGCGAATCCACCGCGCTGGAGTAGGCGCCATAACCATCCAGCGGATCACCAGGACTGCGGAAGACTTTTTGATCGGCGTTCTCCAGCACACTCAGCAGTCGCGGCGCGCGTTCCATCTCCTTTTTCTGACTGAGCAGCAACGCTGCCGATGCCATGCCATAAGGGCCGTAGTTTTCCGTGGGCAGCGCCTCCTCCAGTCTTTCGATCACCTTCGGATCACGCGCAAAGACAAAATAGCGGATCGGCCATGTGCGATTGAAGAAGGCGAATCCCAGTTGGGAAGGATAATTCCAAAACGGCGTGCCGAGCGCGGAATCCCCCATCGGCCGAAGATACCCCACCAGGCGCGGGTCCCAGATGGTTTGATAGATATCCACGAGTTCGCTGATGGACTGAGTCAGTTCCCGGCCTACTCCATAATGGGAGCGATATTGGTATTGGCTGACCAGCCGGTTGTACCAGAGGTCAAAAACATCCCGGGCCTCGAGGTCCACCTCGGTCAGGTAACGCTCGAGGAAAACCTTCGGGTTGGTCCAGTGCTGGAGGATGCCGACATCCGAATCCGTGGGAAATTCGCCGCGCAGCCGCACTCCCCAAGGCAGCCAGCCCTTGGCGTGATAGAGCCCTCCGGGGGTCTTCCCCGCATAGGTGCCAGCCTCTTCCGGAGGGACATAGTGGACGATGCCGACATCCATGAGGTTGCCGGTTTGCGCCCGGGCCATCTTGAGAAATCGCGGGTCTCCACTGCGGAAATAGAACTTCCACGGGAAGCTGGCGTGCCCGTAATGCGAGTTTTGCCAGATACGATGGAGCCACGGTGCCTTCAGCCCGGTATCCCAGTTGTTGTTCGTATTCCCGTAAATCCACATGCCATAGATCCGCCCGACCGCAGCCAGGTTGCTCATGCCGGTGGCATAGGCCTCAAGTAATGCGTCGGATCTTTCCCAGCGCGGATCGCCAGCCGCCGTCAGGAAAGGAATCACGCCGCTCCCTACATTCCACGCAGGATCAGTGATCGCCGATGGCGCCGTCTGGTTGACCATCGACTGCGAGGCAACGGCGGCATCCGGCGTCTTGCCCGGGAAATACTCCACGCCGAAGCGGATGCTCATGCTTACCCCGCTGCCATCGCTGCGATAGCCGATAAATGAGGTATTCTCGCGATCCCACCGCAGCGCATCATGCCACGTCCGCAGCTGGTTGAAGTAGACCTCGGGCAGTTGCAGATCGAGCAGCGGCCCCTGGTGTGCGAAGAGATTGCGGTGGATGTTCTCCCGCTTGATCTCCTCCTCCGGCGCCACGATGCGCCGCCCGTGTTTCGGCCAGGAATGAAAGGTCATCTCCCCCGAGGAATAGGAAATCTCCTTGGGAAACTTCTCCCACACATCGCGCAGAAAACCCGCCGCTGTCACTGTGCTGTCGCGCACCGCCAGCCAGCCGTCGGAGCGCTTCCCCGCAGGGTCTCCATCGATGTGATTCAGCCACACCGCATCCGGCGCAGCCTGGGCAAAGAACACCGAGCCAGTCGATGCCACTGAACCCGACTGGATCTGGCCATCGATGCCGGTGTACCACTGAACCGCATTCTGCCCGGCAGCTGCGACCGGCACCGAGAAGCCCACATCAGCGAGCTTCCTCGCATGCGTGTCATAGGTGATGATGGTGCGCTGAAATCCATCGATCCGCGACAGCCCCGCATAGGCATAAAGTCGCACCTGAAACTGGCAGAGCCTGTCCTGTGGGTTGGCCGGGTTGACATACCATCCGCGGATCGATACTGCCGCGCGCACCGGGCCGTTTTCATCGATCCGCACTTCGGGAGCGAGATCCGCGGACGCCTCATAACGCGTTCCCTTTTCGTCAACGAGATAGGCGCCCGCGGAATTCACTGTCGTGGACAACCTTGCCCACGTTTCACCTTGCTTTACTTCAATCTGTTCCGGCCCCCGGAAGGCCCGCTTGGAAATCTGAAACCGGACCGCGCCTGTTTCGATAACCACGCTCTCTGCGGACTCCGCCACCTTCAGCGGGGAGGCAACTTCCGCCGCCGCCTTTTTCAGCACGTACTTCTGGGCCTTGCCATCGCGGTATCTGGCAACGAAGGAAATTCCCATCCAGCGCACGGAGTCATCCGGCCCCGGCCCCCAGTATGCCATCGGCTGAGACTGGGTCAGGATCGGCTGATCGCCCTCCCAGACCTCCAGCTTTTCTCCCGGAGAGAGAGCGCCAAACGGCAGCGGCACGCCGAAGGAGATCGGCGCGATCGTCTCGCCCGTCGCCTCGATCGGAGGCACCATCAAGGGGACCCCGGCGGCAGGAAAACCCGCCTCGGGCCGCAGCGCCTTACCCACGGAAAATGTCCCCGAGACCAGCGCAGTCTCACCGCCGCCCGAGGAGAGGACGATACGCGCGGCGAGGGTGTAGCTTCCCTCCGGCAAAGCGCCCGCGTTCAGCTTGCCTGCGACCAGATAGGCGGGTTTTCCCTCCTCGGTCAGATAGGACTCCGTGGCCAGAGCCTGCCCCTTTCCGTCAAGCAGGCTCACCTCCAGCCGCGTGCCCGCAGAAGCCTTGCTCAAGACCGTGGAAACTACCAGGAGCTGACCAGCGGGGTCATTCGGCGCATAGACCACCCGATCGCACCACACGGCGTTGGCAGCCACCTTGGCGGGCAGGGTGGCGAGCGGACTGTCTATCCGACGCAGGGTTTCGAGCGGCGTCCCAGGCATGACCGCCCTCGCGGCCGGTGTTGCAGATGCAGTTGGTCTTGAAGAAGCCGCCACCTCTCCGCGACTCTCTGTTTTTTTCCCGCCGTCTCCAGAGGGCAGATAGCCAAGCCGCCAGGCCACGACAGCCGCGGCGATGCCGAAAAGGATGAACAACAATACCGTCCGGATATAACCGGAGTCCACAGGCTGAGGAGAAGAGTGTCTGGCCATATCAGTCGCGCAGGACACGCGGCCCACCCAAAGCGCGAATTACACCCCGAGAGATTCGACAACACAGTGCCTGCACGTATTTCATTCGATGCTAATCCCGGCCTGTCAACCAGCAGCAACTGCTTGTCAACCAAGCAAACAAGCCGATTTGCTCCCACGCCTCGCCCGGAGGGGCACTTTCATAAAAAAGAAAGAGGCGGCATCCGTTATCCCCAAGAAAACGGAGCCGCCTCAAGGACGCGCAGCAGATCACCCGGAAGGGAGCTGCCGAAAATCAGCCCCCGATCAGGGAGCTCTGCGGCGTCGGCCATTGACGAGCATCAGGAGACCGGCCACCGTGACGAGCAGCCACGTCTCAGGCTCCGGGACCACCGCCAGCAAGGCGACGTCGTTTCCACCCGTGAAGGTGCCGCCACTGAAGTCTGCCTTGTAGGTGATCTCCCAAGCTTGCGAATTCCAAAAGAACTGGCTGCCTTCGTTCAGGAGCGTTGTCACTCCATTCAACTTGGAAAACACCCCAACAACCGCATCCGCCCCATCATTGTCCACGAGGAAGAAGATATCTCCGACCTGTGGATTGGTCAGCCCGGCGTAGATTGTCAGCTGCAAGTTTGAGCCGGTATCCAGCGTCACAGCCCCGGTGACCGCCACGCGATCCGCCACCGGCGTGCCGGCATTGCGACCGAGCTCGACGCTCAGGGCGCCTGTGCTCGCGATGGTCAGGCTGCCTGTCGAGATGGTGCCGATGCTGTTGCCGGGAGCGAGCGTACCCTGAACCACCACCGCTCCACTCATCGTTCCGCCACCACCCAGCCTGGCCCCGGACTGGACGTAGACCGCACCCGTTCCCGTTCCCGAGCCGGTGGTATTATTGACCAGCAAGGAACCGACGCTGACGTAGGTGCCGCCCGAGTAGATATTCGCCCCGGTTACCGAAAGAGCTCCCAGGCCGGTTTTCGTCAGGCTTCCCCCTGAGCCGCTGAGTACACCGGAAAGTTCGCCATCCACATTCGTCGACGACACTCCATTATGAACCCTGACCTCACGATTTCCGGAACCAAGATCGATGGCATTCTGGAAGGTCAGCTTGGAATCGGAGAAGTTGGAACCCAGGATCAGCGCGCTTCCATTTCCCACAAACCCCGCCGTGCTGCCCCAGCCCAGAGAGGAGCCGCTGGAGAGATTGACCGTGCGATCACCTCCAAAAGCACTAAATCCGCCGTCGCCCGTCCACTGGATCGTGCCAAGCGTACCGGCCGAGCTCACATCGCGGGTCAGGCTGGTGGCAGCGCCGATTTCCAGGATACCACCGCTTCCCAGATAGACGGCTCCCTTTCCATTGCCCGTTCCCGTAGCGTTGGAAAAGTTGATGGCTCCCGTATTGGAAAGCCGGACCGTCCCGAAATATTGATTCGTCCCCGTAACGTTCGAGGCGCTTTTCACATCGATCAATCCATCTCCAAAAAAGCTCACGTTTCCAGCGCCCGTTCCCACCTTCACAGCGGAGTCGATCGTCAATGCACCCGTGCCAAACTTTGCGATGATCGCATTCGAAGGATTGGCATCTGCCAGGTAAGCAGCAGTTCCCGATCCCGTAACCAGCTGGGTTCCGCTATCAAAGAGGAATCCCGCCGTCGACTGGATGCGAGTGTTGGTCAGCGTAATGGTGACGTCACCCGCAACACGCAGGCTATTCACACGGGTGGTGGTCGTAATGGAGCTGTCTGCAGTAACGACAAAGTTTCCACTGGAAGCTCCGTTAGTCAGCTCCGTCGTGGCTCCCAGGGCCGAGATCTCTTTTAACGTACCCGACCCGGCCTTGGCAAAGTCCACCCCGGAGGCGGATTTGAAAAAAGTCGCAGTGTTCAGGTAGCCCGCCGTCTGGTTCGCCGTAGTGGTGTAGAACTTGCCGCCGCTCGAGGAATCAAAAAGGACGGCGGTTCCCGCACCACGCGAGAAGGCGCCTACAGTTACACGCAAGTCAGTCGCGCCGTTCAGCTGGGATTTCCATGTACTCAACCCCGTGTTGGCGGTGGCTCCCGCCGAAGCAAACGTCTGCACCGTCTCATTGCCCGCGCCCGTCTTTGCGACAAACTGCATGGTCCCGCCAGAGCCCATGAGCGAGGCGGTGCTGGCAAAGGCGTAGTTCGTATTCACGCCGCTTGCGGCATTCGAATAATCCACCACAAGGTTGCCATTGGCAACGGTGACCTGCCCGGCAGATGAACCTCCACCGCGCAACGTCCATGTGCCGCTGCCACTCTTGGTGATCCCGGTGACCGTCCCCGCAATCGCTCCGTTGATTTCTCCATTACCCACGCCGCCAAGCGAAACCGCAGAAGTTCCACTCACCGCCCCCAGGGAGAGAACCGATCCACCACGCAAGCTTTCGTTGGAAAATGTCGCAGCAGTATCCAAAGCCAGCGCCGAACCAATCGTCTGGGAGTTTGCCACATTGGCACCGAGCAGGATCGAACCACCCGATCCCAGCACAAAGGAACCCGACTGCAGCGAAAACGCTCCGGCATCCGATCCAAGGAAGGAAATATTCTGAATGCTCCTGCTGGAATCCACCGTCACCGAGGTATTCGAGGAACCACTGAAAGTTGCCGTGTCGCCCGCTCCCGGGACAGAGCCGCCTGACCAGTTTCCCGAGTCGGTCCAGTTTCCGTTTACTGCCCCGGTCCAGGTACTGCTGGCCGCCTGGATGGAGATGTTCCCTAACAATAGTGAAACTGCACAACAGACTACCAAATGACGTGGAGCGGATTTCTTCATGATGTGAATCAGTGGTTACGGTTCACCGCCTTGTTATGCGTAGCTTTCCGCTGTTGCCAGAGGCATGAACTTGTCAGTTTTGCGAACAAGCAACCGGTTACAGGGCGGAGAAACGCCTTCAGAAAAACGATGAAACGCCCACTTGCCGCCCCTGACTTGAAGAGTTGGGAAAGAAGGGAACCTACTTTTCCACTGGGACGACAATGCCCCGCATGATGATGTTCTGACAGAAGACGAACACCAGCAGGGTGGGAATAGCCGCGACAATGAGGGCTGCGTAGACGATGCCCTGGCCGCTCGTCTGTTGCAACTGGAAGAGCCACACCATGAGCGTCCACATCTTCGGGTCCTGACAGATGAGGAGGGCAAACATAAACGCCGCATAGGCATGGGTGAAGGCCCCCAGGGCGATCACGGCCAGGATCGGCTTGGACAAGGCCATCGTGATGTTGAAAAAGATCGTCGGCTCGCTCGCCCCGTCGATGGCGGCACTTTCGTAGAGCTCGCGCGGGAGGGAGTCGAAAAACCCCTTGAGAAGAAAGATGTGATAACCATTGGCCAGCCCCGGCAGGATCAGCGCCCAGAAGGTATTGAGCATGCCTAGCTCCCGCAGGAGCAGGAACATGGGGATCTGCGTCACCATGGCGGGAAACGCCATCGTCATCATGAGGAAGAGAAGCACCTTGTAGGTGGAGCGAGGCTTGAAACGGCTGAGCGCGTAAGCAGCGATCGGGTCTACAGTGAGCGCGGCCAGGATGGAGAGCGCGCAAAAGATCAGCGTGTTAAAGAATCCCCGCCCATTAACAACGAGGTAGTTCCACACATCGATGTAGTTGCGGGTGGTGAAATACCATTTGAGCCAGCCCTGCATCTTCTG